>NZ_JAKRFC010000008.1:0-326404 GCF_022348205.1 Epibacterium sp. MM17-32
GATCTCCGGCCGCGGTACCGTTGTGACCGGCCGTGTGGAGCGTGGCGTGATCAACGTTGGCGACGAAATCGAAATCGTCGGCATCCACGACACCAAGAAAACCACCTGCACCGGTGTGGAAATGTTCCGCAAGCTGCTGGACCGTGGTGAAGCCGGCGACAACATCGGCGCCCTGCTGCGCGGTGTTGACCGTGACGGCGTTGAGCGTGGTCAGGTTCTGTGTAAGCCGGGCTCCGTGACCCCGCACACCAAATTCGAGGCAGAAGCATACATTCTGACCAAAGAAGAAGGTGGCCGTCACACCCCGTTCTTTGCGAACTACCGTCCGCAGTTCTACTTCCGCACCACCGACGTG
This sequence comes from Epibacterium sp. MM17-32, assembly GCF_022348205.1. Lineage (NCBI taxonomy): Bacteria > Pseudomonadati > Pseudomonadota > Alphaproteobacteria > Rhodobacterales > Roseobacteraceae > Epibacterium > Epibacterium sp. MM17-32. Next base: position 356 of record NZ_JAKRFC010000008.1, read on the forward strand.
ACCGGCACCGTGACCCTGCCGGAAGGCACCGAGATGGTGATGCCGGGCGACAACCTGAAGTTCGAAGTTGAACTGATCGCGCCGATCGCGATGGAAGACGGTCTGCGTTTCGCCATCCGCGAAGGCGGCCGCACCGTTGGCGCCGGCGTCGTGTCCAAGATCCTCGCGTAAGTCTCGCGAAGATCTGAGAGTAGAGAGGGCCTCCCAACGGGAGGCCCTTTTTTGTTGCGAGGCGCTGCCTCGCGCTCCGAGGTATTTGTAAAAAGATGAAGCGCTCGCCCCAGGGGATCCGGCGGCGCGCCACCTTAGCGCTGCGGTACCTCTATAGGTCCTCAAGCGCAGATCTGATCTCGTCGAGCTTGAACTGCGGGAGGGTTCTGACCTTGATGATAGAGGTCAGATGGTCTGGTTTACTGATGCCGACAAGGCTGCACAGCGACACTTCATTCAACAAAGCCGCAGCAATAGCAAACTCGCTGAGCGTGAGATCAAGGGCCTGGGCGACTGGGCGCAAGGCAGAGATTTTCTCGTGTATTTCGGCCAGAAGCGCCTGAGGAAGCTGGTCTCTGGCGTCATGAAAGCGGCAGGCCGGACCTTCGCGAAAGAAGGTCTCGGTTATCAGGCCGCGAAACAGGGTGGAGCGGCCAATAAACTTCTGCCCGCGCTGATGTAGCCTCGATAAGAACGGCTCATCGCATCGACGCTCGAGTGCTGAATAGTTCCATTGCAGATAGCTGCCAAACCCGATGTCAGCCGCATGTTGCAGCTCCTCCCAGCTGCGCGGGCTGACACCATAAGATCCGATGTAGCCCTCCTCTCGCGCCTTCTCAAACAGCGACCGGGTGTTATCGGAGAGCAGCGCTGGCGGTGGACCATGCAGCAACACCACATCGATCACATCCATCTGGAGCCGCCTGCGGCTATCATCGAGACAGGAGAGGAATGTCTGCCAATTGATCTCGTCCGGTGCAGCTGCGTTGAGGCGCGAGAGTTTTGTCACAATCAGCAGATTATCTCGCTGCCCGGAACGGTTTACGGCTGTCCCCAGCAGGGTTTCACTGACACCGTCACCATAGGCTTGCGCCGTGTCGAAAACATCAATCCCGCTCAAGATTGCGTCTTCGATCAGCTTGATGCGTTGCGCCTCGGGACCGGCGCGCCAACCGTTTTGCATTCCGTTGAGGGTCTGTTCCCCGCCAAGTTGCCAGCAACCAAACCCGATCTTGCCATAGCCCATTTGTCAGAGCTTTTCGTACAGTCTGAATTCGAAGGAGACGCGCGTTTCATCCTCGTTGTTGTTCAGGGCGAGACCATGAATCAGGTGGGAGGAAAAGATCAGGAATTCATCAGGTTTGGGGTTTTCACGGACCAGAGCGGTGTTTCCGCCCCAATCGAGAATACTTGCAACGCTGTAGCGCTGAGCGTTCATCGTGCTGCCGGCTTTGGTGCGGGTGATCTTGCTCTCAGGCAGAAGGTGGCTCCCAGGGGCCATCGGGAGCCCGCTACAGTCATTCACACCACACACGGGGATCCAGATATTGACCATTTTGGGCACGGAACCGTGTTGGTCGAAGGCTTCGTAGATGTCTTTGTGAACCGTATTGTAGTTGTGACTTTTGGGCTTGTTGATGCGCGCGATCATCCAGACATCCGTATTCGTCTGCGGATTGGTAAAGCTCAGATCAACCCCGAGATAGGCGCTGAAATTCTTGACGATCTTGGCACTGTCAAAGCCGAGGTCGGAGGGAAACAGGCGTCGGCTGCGTTTGATCACCTCGCCATGGAGCGCATCGTCGACGTAAGCGTGATACCGTTCAAGCGTGAAACCGCTAAGGTCGATTTCCGGGCGCAACTCTGAGACGATCTGCATGATTGCTGCTGTGGTTTCTGTATAGATCGCGTCGGGATCATAAAAATCATCAGCCTTCAGCGTCGTATAGCCGGCGTTATACCAGTCGGTGTGTTTGGTGATATCGTCGAACTTGGTGGACAACACCTCGTCTGATCCCACACCGTAAACGTCCTCAGCTGCAAGCTGTACTGGGATTTCTGTGCCGTTGATGAGATATTGGGTTTTCATAATTGGTCGCTCTAAAGTTGATTGGACCCGTTGCGAGTCGCTCAGAATGATGTCCATAATTCGTTTAAAACGAGTGAAAAATTCTAGCGATTGGGGCGCTGGCCACGTGCGGGGCAGTGGCGCATCGCGATCAGTCCAAAGGGGGAAAGACCAAACCGACTTAGGAGATCGTGGACCAAGTGGAGACGCTGCGGCCTTGCGCTCCGAGACATTTGCGCAAAGGTGAAACAAGCCATTGCCGCCCCGGGGATGGTGGGCTCGGCATCCTTGGAGCGCGTCGCGTGTGGAACCGACTTTGCTGAATTTGGCCCTTGGTCGCACCGCACTCGCGATGACGGCGGTGAGATGCTCTGGCTCGCTGACGCGCCCAACGTGGTGTGGACGTGATCCGAGGTGCGCGTCGTCATGAATGGCTGTCGAATTCGCGCGCCGATAGGTGCCGGGCTAGCGAATTCTGTCCAACTGTTTGCGCACGGCCAGGAGCATGTGTAGCGCGGTCTGTTGGTCCCCCTCCGAAAGATGGTATTGGGACAGCCTCAAATCAGTGCCTGATTGCGTCAGAATCTGATCCAGCGGCTCCCGTGGTGACCACACCCCGCCAGCGTGGACACGATAAATGGACGGCTCCACGTCCTGCATATACTTGAAGCCACCGTAGCTGCCGAGCGTGCTCCAGAGAACCCGGTCCTCATTGACCACAGTGCCGATTTTTTCAGGGATCGAGATTCCACCCCGGAAGAAGAGTGTGTTGGTCAACAGCCAACAGGCACATCTCTTCAATTCCGCGGGAGAATAGTCGCGCTGAAACGCCGGTGGTAGCTTACTGTCGGATTGTACGTCGTAGTTCACATCTACGACGGTAGAGTTGTGCCCGCATGCGACAAAGCTCTTGTTTGCCTCCAAGAAGTCAAATTGCTTCTGGATCTTGGATACATCCGACCAGGCGTCATCTCCATCGCAAAGAGCGATGTACTTCGGACTCATGGCGTTGACGATGCGCTTGAACGGAAAGGCGCCTTTGCTCCAGAAGTTGTCTGCGGCATTGATCACTCTGACTTCGATGGGTTTGTCCCGAAATCTCTCAAGGCACTCATGTATTTTCTGGGGTGTCTGATCGGTCGAGCAATCATTAAAGATCACGAGCCCTAATGTACCCGAAAACTCTTGGGTCAGTACGGAATTCAGGCACTGCTCGATGAAAGCTTCGTGGTTGTAGGTGACCGTGATGACAACGACGTCCAAATGGTCCATCTCAAGATTGGGTTTTGGCAGTTGCATCGAAAGATTTTCAATATGCATGGATCGGTTACACCTCAACTGAACAGCCCTCTAAGCCGCGTGCAAACGTGGTACGTTCAATTCCTTTAAATCGAGTGAAGCCTCTGCGCTTGCTTGCGAGGCAGGCCGCCCAGCGGTGCACCCGTTTGGGGGAGGGGGAAGCGCCGAGTGGCTATCCCCCTTTCTGATGTACGTCGCGCGGTCTATGTGGCATGTGGCTGGCACGCCGTTGCGGTGACCGGCCAGATTGACGACTGCATTTTTGGGGTTCGGATTTGATTGCGCAGCTGTTCTCTTTTCTGCGGAGCGTTGCGATTGGGATATGGGGCGCTGTTGTTATGTACATGGGAGGTGCCCTCATGCTTGTTGCGCTCCCTTCGCTTCAGGACAATGCCGAGAAATCCATCAATGACAATGGCGTGCGTCCGGAGGCTGTTCAGCTACGTTTTCTGCATCCCGGCTATTTTGTGGGTGCCTTCAATGAGTTTGAAGCCAGCGGTTGGTTCAACGGTTTGTTTGGCTCCTTCGTTGTCGAAAAGAACGACGTGAAATCCTACGCCGTGTTCAGCGCCGCCGCTGGTGACACCGACGGCCCGCATCTGATTGCAGTGCGACAAGATGATGGCATTCGCGCGTATCTGCGCGCCATCTTGCGGGGAAAGCAGTCGTTGCCCGCACAGGTGCGCATCCGTGGCTTCGTGACCGCCCGGGAGTATTACGATTTCGAGATTAAGCGGGACCTTCGACGCAAGGGGCACGTTCTGCGAGGCCGAATATACTATGTGGAGGTCTTCACGGATCGGCGCGGGCGAACACTTGCTTTCCTTTGGGGCCGTGAAGTTGGTCTCCTGGGCTTTAGTGTCGTCACGGTGTTTGTTGGCTTTGTTTTGATCCGTTCAGAGAGGGAGACCGCGCGATGATCTATAAAGCCGCTCCTCCCCCTTGCCACACTGTACCAACAGGTGTAACAGGCCCCATCCCGCACTGCGGGAAATGGGCGGGGTGATTCCCGCCTTTTGGGTTCGATGAGGGTACGTGATGAGCACGGGACCTTCCTCTCAACCCCAACGCCTGACTAAAAGGCTATACGATGCAAAGCCAAAACATCCGTATCCGGCTGAAGGCATTTGACTATCGCGTGCTGGATGCCTCCACGCAAGAGATCGTCAACACTGCCAAGCGGACCGGCGCACAAGTGCGCGGCCCGATCCCGCTGCCGAACAAGATCGAGAAATTCACCGTTCTGCGTGGTCCCCACGTGGACAAGAAATCCCGCGATCAGTTCGAGATCCGGACGCACAAGCGTCTTCTCGACATCGTCGACCCGACCCCGCAGACCGTGGACGCGCTGATGAAGCTCGACCTGGCTGCCGGCGTTGATGTCGAAATCAAGCTGCAGTCATAAGATCGGAGGGTAATTCATATGCGCTCTGGTATTATCGCAAAGAAAGTGGGCATGACCCGCTTGTTCATGGAAGACGGCAAGCAGATCCCTGTGACCGTTCTTTCCCTCGATGGCCTGCAGGTTGTCGCTCAGCGTACCGATGACAAAGACGGCTACACCGCCGTTCAGCTCGGTGCTGGTTCCGCAAAGGTCAAGCGCGTCTCCAAGGCGATGCGCGGTCACTTCGCGGCCTCCAAGGTTGAGCCCAAGCGCAAGTTGGTCGAGTTCCGCGTTCCCGCGGATGGCCTGATCGAAGTCGGCGCGGAAATCTCCGCCGAGCACTTCCTGGAAGGTCAGAAAGTCGACGTCACCGGGACCTCCATCGGTAAAGGTTTCGCCGGTGCGATGAAGCGTCACAACTTCGGCGGTCTGCGGGCTTCCCACGGTGTGTCGATCTCTCACCGTTCGCACGGTTCCACCGGTCAGTGTCAGGATCCGGGCAAAGTCTTCAAAGGCAAGAAGATGGCCGGTCACATGGGCGCTGCTCGCGTGACCACCCAGAACCTCGAGGTTGTCAAAACCGACGCCGACCGTGGTCTGGTCTTCATCAAAGGCGCTGTTCCCGGTCCGAAATCCGGCTGGGTCACCGTCAAAGATGCCGTGAAGAAGAAAGCACCCGAAGGTCTGCCGTTCCCGGCGGCTCTGAAGACTGCTGCTGAAGCTGCGGCTGAAGCACCCGCGGAAGGGGGTGAAGCATGAAACTTGACGTGATCAAACTGGACGGCGGCAAAGCGGGCGACATCGAACTGTCCGAAGACCTGTTCGGCCTGGAGCCGCGTGCGGACATCCTGCACCGTGTGGTCCGTTGGCAGCGCAACAACGCGCAGGCCGGCACCCACAAGGTGAAGACCCGCTCCGAGACCTCCTACTCCACCAAGAAGATCTATCGCCAAAAAGGCACCGGTGGCGCACGCCACGGCGACCGTAATGCGCCGATCTTCCGCAAAGGTGGTATCTACAAGGGTCCGACCCCGCGGAGCCACGGCCACGATCTGACTAAGAAATTCCGCAAGCTGGGTCTGCGCCACGCGCTGTCCGCCAAAGCAAAAGCGGGTGAACTGGTCGTGATCGAGAACGCCGAAGCCGAAGGCAAGACCGCCGCTCTGGCCAAACAGGTTGCAAACCTGGGCTGGAAACGCGCTCTGGTCATCGACGGTGCTGCCGTCAACGAAGGCTTCGCTCGTGCCGCCAAGAACATCGAAGGTCTGGATATCCTGCCGTCGATGGGCGCAAACGTCTATGACATCCTGAAGCGTGACACCCTCGTGCTCACGAAGTCGGCTGTCGAAGCACTGGAGGCTCGCCTGAAATGAGCGCGAAGGCAGAACACTACGACGTGATCCGCAAGCCGATCATCACCGAGAAATCCACCATGGCGTCCGAGCACGGCGCAGTGGTGTTCGAGGTGGCAATCGACTCCAACAAACCGCAGATCAAAGAAGCTGTCGAAGCTCTCTTTGGTGTGAAGGTCAAAGCGGTCAACACTACCGTCACCAAGGGTAAGGTCAAGCGCTTCCGCGGCCAGCTGGGCAAGCGGAAAGACGTGAAAAAAGCCTACGTCACCCTGGAAGAAGGCAACACCATCGACGTGTCCACCGGACTCTGAGATTTGGTTGCTTGAGAATTGAGAAGGCCCCTGCGAAAGCGGGGGCCTTTTTCTGTTAGTGGATACCACAAACGGCAGCGCCTGACTCTGGGTGGGCGTGAAGCGCCCTCCCGTGGGAGTAATAAGAAAACAAAAAAGGCTCACCCAAAGGGTGAGCCTTCTCTCAATTAGGCGGGGGGTCCGTCACTGCCAGAGCAGCGCTGCCGACCTTTTCCCCTGCCTTTCAAGGCTAGACATAGCATTGGCCGCACAGATATTCAAGGTGTTGTCAGGGGAGTTTTGATTTGAAAATTGTTGACTATATTTCCCAAGAGAGATTGGCCACGTTCGAGGGCTTTACGGACACTCAGGATAGGGCGATCATACTCCACAATCATACTTTGCAGCTTGGTTCGTCCCTGATGTCAATGATTGCGTTGTTCGAACTGGCCTTAAGGAACAGTACAAATCACCAATTGGTCACGGATTTTGGGGATGACCAATGGCTGCTACCGGGAAGTACATCGATTCCGCTGAAGCCATTCGAAGTGAAAGCACAAAAAACAGCGGTTCGTCATGCCAGAAAGGCCGCTTACTCTAAACTTAGTTACAAAGAGAAGACATATCTCGATGCTTTTGCATATCCGGGTGGTGTACCTTCTGGTGCCTCACATGATGAAAAAGCTAGGGAAAGGCAGAAGCTTTTTGTTGTGTCACACGGTCAAGTGATTTCGCAGACCACCTTTTCCTTTTGGAAGCGTCTATACTCCGGCGATTATGCTGGTACGCTATGGAAGAAATCCCTAAAAAAGGTTTTCCCCAACAAAGATATCGAGCGCTCTGACGTAGCAAGGGCGTTGGAGGTCGTCTATGCAACCAGAAATCGCGTCGCTCATCATGAGCCAGTTTACGGTGTTAGGTTGGGTGAAGCGATGGACGCGCTTAAATTCCTGCGGGATACGCTCGGTGCGAAGAGGGCGGAAAACCCATCTGAGTTTCAAAAATTTTCGAGAATTCAGTACTTACGACTGCGCATGGACTACGAGAGTTTTCAAGAGGTTTGGAATACTCTCACCTAGAGCATAGTCGGTATCCCCCATTGCCACCTCCCTCAACCTCTGCTACATCGCACCAATCCTGACAGGCCTCGGATTCGTTCCGGGGCCGTTATCTTTGTCGGGACATTCGACCCAGGGACCTTCGGGGCCCTTCATCGGTCACCTGAACCCGGCGCGGATGCGCCAAGGCAGGGGGCTTTAACATAGCTGGGCCAAAGATAATAACCTAAGGCTCGGCACGCTAAACGGAAGACAGAAAGCATGGCACTTAAGTCGTATAAACCGACGACGCCGGGCCAGCGTGGGCTGGTTCTGATCGACCGTTCGGAGCTTTGGAAAGGGCGTCCGGTCAAGTCTCTCACTGAGGGTTTGACCAAATCGGGCGGCCGGAACAACACCGGACGGATCACTTCTCGCCGCCGTGGTGGTGGCGCAAAGCGTCTTTACCGGATCGTTGACTTCAAACGGAATAAATTTGATGTCGCCGCGACCGTCGAGCGCATTGAATATGACCCCAACCGGACTGCCTTCATCGCATTGGTGAAGTATGACGACGGCGAGCAGGCTTATATCCTCGCGCCGCAGCGTCTGGCAGTTGGTGACAAGGTCATCGCCTCCGCAAAGGCAGACATCAAGCCGGGCAACGCAATGCCGTTCTCGGGCATGCCGATCGGTACCATCGTTCACAATATCGAAATGAAGCCCGGCAAAGGCGGCCAGATCGCCCGTGCAGCCGGTACGTATGCTCAGTTCGTTGGTCGTGATGGTGGCTACGCTCAGATCCGCCTGTCCTCGGGCGAACTGCGCTTGGTCCGTCAGGAATGCATGGCCACCGTTGGTGCCGTGTCCAACCCCGACAACTCCAACCAGAACTACGGTAAAGCCGGTCGTATGCGCCACAAGGGCAAGCGTCCGAGCGTCCGTGGTGTGGTTATGAACCCGATCGACCACCCCCATGGTGGTGGTGAAGGTCGGACCTCCGGTGGTCGTCACCCGGTGACCCCATGGGGTAAGCCGACCAAGGGTAAGCGCACCCGCAACACCAACAAGGCGTCGCAGAAGCTGATCATCCGCTCGCGTCACGCTAAGAAGAAAGGGCGCTAATCTATGACTCGCTCTGTATGGAAAGGCCCCTTCGTCGATGCTTACGTGCTGAAAAAAGCCGAAGCAGCGCGCGAGTCCGGCCGCAATGAAGTGATCAAGATCTGGTCCCGTCGTTCCACCATTCTGCCCCAGTTCGTGGGTCTGACCTTTGGTGTGTACAACGGCCAGAAGCACATTCCTGTCAACGTCTCGGAAGACATGATTGGTCAGAAGTTCGGTGAGTATTCCCCGACCCGCACCTATTATGGTCACGCCGCTGACAAAAAAGCGAAGCGGAAGTAAGTCATGGGCAAGGATAAAAACCCCCGCCGCGTGGCAGACAACGAAGCAATGGCGAAAATCCGCATGCTTCGCACCAGCCCGCAGAAACTGAACCTGGTGGCTCAGATGATCCGTGGCAAGAAAGTGGACAAGGCTCTGACCGACCTCACTTTCTCCAACAAGCGGATCGCGCAGGACGTGAAGAAATGCCTTCAGTCCGCCATCGCGAACGCCGAAAACAACCACAACCTTGACGTCGATGAACTGATCGTCGCCGAGGCATGGGTCGGCAAGAACCTGACCATGAAGCGCGGTCGTCCGCGGGCCCGTGGTCGCTTCGGCAAGATCCTGAAGCCGTTCGCTGAGATCACCATCAAGGTGCGTCAAGTTGAGGAGCAAGCCTAATGGGACATAAAGTCAATCCGGTTGGCATGCGCCTGCAGATCAACCGCACCTGGGACAGCCGCTGGTACGCTGACACCAAGGACTACGGTGATCTCCTCCTCGAGGACATCAAGATCCGTGAGTTCATCAAGGAAGAGTGCAAGCAGGCCGGTGTTGCCCGCGTGATCATCGAACGCCCCCACAAGAAGTGCCGTGTGACCATTCACACCGCGCGTCCGGGCGTGATCATCGGCAAAAAAGGCGCGGACATCGAAGTTCTTCGCAAGAAGATCGCTTCCATGACCGATTCCGAGCTGCACCTGAACATTGTTGAGGTTCGCAAGCCGGAACTCGACGCACAGCTCGTTGGCGAGTCCATCGCCCAGCAGCTGGAGCGCCGTGTGTCCTTCCGTCGCGCGATGAAGCGGGCCGTGCAGAACGCCATGCGCATGGGCGCCCTGGGTATCCGGGTGAACGTCGCTGGTCGTCTGGGCGGTGCAGAAATCGCACGGACCGAATGGTACCGTGAAGGTCGTGTGCCGCTGCACACCCTGCGCGCAGACATCGATTACGCACACTCTGAAGCCTCCACCCCCTATGGTATCATCGGTATCAAGGTGTGGATCTTCAAAGGCGAGATCATGGAGCATGATCCCCAGGCGCGTGATCGCAAGGCTCAGGAAATCCAGGACGGTCCGGCACCTCGCGGTGCAGGCGGTAACCGTCGTGGCGACCGCTAAGGAGTAACGCGATATGCTTCAGCCAAAGCGTACTAAATTCCGTAAGATGCACAAAGGCCGGATCAAGGGCGACGCCAAGGGTGGCTCTGATCTGAACTTCGGCACCTACGGCCTGAAGGCAGTGACACCCGAGCGTGTGACCGCCCGTCAGATCGAGGCAGCCCGTCGTGCCATGACCCGTCACATGAAGCGTCAGGGTCGTGTCTGGATCCGGATCTTCCCGGACACCCCGGTGACCTCCAAACCCGTCGAAGTGCGTATGGGTAAGGGTAAAGGCTCCGTGGACTTCTGGGCGTGCAAAGTGAAGCCGGGCCGTGTGATGTTTGAAATTGACGGCGTCAATGAAGACATCGCCCGCGAAGCGCTTCGCCTCGCAGCCATGAAGCTGCCGGTGCAGACCCGCATCGTGGTGCGTGAAGACTGGTAACTCCAGACTTCTGCAAATGAATGAAAGCCCCTCGTCAGGAAACTGGCGGGGGGTTTTTCTATGCGCGCTGCCTTCCGTTGGATGCGGCCTGATGTGCCGTCAGAACGTCCTCCGGAGGCGGGGGCGCGCAGGAGAACCGCCCCGTTTTGCGATCAGTTGTCGGAACAGAGAGTAAATGTTCACTTTATACCCCTATATCTGTTGACCTCCGCTTTTGATCCTCAGGAGGGCAGGTGATGAGACTTCAGGTTGGGCTGTTGGTGACATTGGTCGCGGTTGCCGGCTGTGATCTTTACGTCGGGCCGACCGGACAGGACGGTGCGACAGAGGCCGTCACGCGGCAGACGCGACTGGCGGCGATCAGTCAGGCGCCCTATCGCTACCGGCACGCCACCTATTGGACGCTGGCCAACGGCTGTACCTACTCCCCCGCACCCGGCGGGCCCGGTTCGACCGGGGGCTGGCGCTGGTTCCTGGTGAACAATCCGCTGTCACCGGAGCGGCCGATGGTGCACGAGGGCTGCGCCTATGTGTTCGAGGGCGATGGCCCGGGAATATGACTCCATTTGGGCGGCGGCGATGCCCGCTTTTGAAGCGCTAAAATTAGATTTGAAAACCTCAAATCCGGGAACGTTTCCTTTAACCTTGCGCGCTACGGTCCGGGCAGTTCAGCGATCACGGAAGGACCCTCACGATGAAGCTTGTTCCCACCTTTGCCACCGCGCTTTTTCTCGGCCTTGCCGGCGGCGCCCAGGCAGCAGATGTCATGCTGTTTACCGAAGACTACGCGCCCTTGAACTTTGAGCAGGACGGCGAGATCGTCGGTCTCGGCGCGGATCAGGTGTTCGAGATGATGGATCGGGCCGGTATCTCCTACGAGGTGGAGCTGACCCAGTGGTCCCGTGCCATCGGTCAGGCGGAGCGCCGCCCCAACACCTGCGTGTTCAGCACCACGCACACCGAAGAGCGTGATCCGAATTTCAAATGGGTGGAGCCTCTGGCCTCCGACAGCACCATTCTGGTGCGCAAGGCCGGCAGCGATGTGGCGCCCGCCACGATCGAGGAGGCCGCAGCCTACCGCACCGGCAGCCAGACCGGCGACTATACCGTTGGCGTGCTGGAGGAAGCGGGCTTTCAGCAAATCGATCTGGCCCCCAATCAGGCCGCGACGGTCAAGAAGCTGCTGCAAGGGCGCATCGACCTGATGGCCACCTCCGGTTCCTTCCTCGAAGCTTCGCGCGCGGATGGGGTCGAGGTCGAGGAAGCCCTGGTCCTCTCCACCACGACCATGTCGCTGGCCTGTAGCCTGAAGACCGATCAGGAGCTGGTCGACCGCATGCAGGCGGCGCTGCAATCGATGATCGACGACGGCACCCAGGCCGAGATCGCGGCGAAATACGAATAACATCGGCGGCCCGGGCAGCGCGCCCCGGCCGACCTGCCGAAACGACCTCGTGCCCCCAGCCGGGGCGCGGGGTCTTTTCTCAGGGGCCAGATCTTATGGGCGCAGACGCCTCTCGCCAAATCGCTGCGGCCTGCGGTAAGAGGACGCCATGGCCCAGATCGATTCCCTCTTTGTGACCCGCCTTTACCGTGCCGCGCTGTCCGAGCATGGTCCCAGCATTGACCCGCAGGAGATGGAAACCTCCTGCATCACCATCGCCGAAGATGACGAGGCGGGGCAGGACTGGTGCGAGCAGAACGGCTATCCCGGTTACACCTCCTATGCCTCGCTCACGGATCTGCCGTGGCGGTTTCCGATCTTTGCCGATCTGGTGACATCGCTCGATGCGCATGTGATGGCCTTCGCGCAGGATCTGGAACTGAACCTGGATGGGCGCGCGCTGAAGCTGGAGGATCTCTGGATCAATATCCTGCCCGAAGGGGGCACCCACGCCAGCCACATCCACCCGCATTCGGTGATTTCGGGCACCACCTATGTGGCCATGCCCGATGGCGCCTCCGCGCTGAAGCTGGAGGATCCGCGCCACGCGATGATGATGGCGCATCCGCCACGCAATAAGGACTGCCGCCGGGAGCTGAAGACCTTTGTCTATGAGAGCCCCAAGGTCGGCGATGTGTTGCTGTGGGAAAGCTTCATCCGCCATGAGGTGCCGATGAACATGGCCGAGGACGAACGGATCTCGGTCTCCTTCAACTACGCCTGGGCCTGAGCGGGCACGGGGCGAGAGGGCGCCGGCGCAATTTGGTCGTGAAATCACCGGGGACTTCAGGGTTCCTTAAGGCCCACCTGCGAGCTTGCCGCGGTGACCTCCGACCAACAGGTGCCCCATGATCGAATATCCAGAACACGCTGCTGCAAAGCAGACCGTGCCCGGTGATCTGGCCATAAAGTGGCTGGTTGAGACCTTTCAGCGGCCGTATTTCTTTGTCCATATTCCAAAATGTGGCGGCACCGCCGTCGCCGACGCGCTGAAGGGATACTACCTGCATGGCAAGGCGCGGGAATGGCGGCAGAAGACCGGCGGTGCGTCCTGGGACTCGCTCCGAACCTTTGCCTTGGTGCGTCGCCCATACGAGCGGGTCTGTTCGCTCTACCGGTACCGGTCCCAGATCGCGGAGGGCGAAGAGGCGGGGATCGATCTGTCGCTCAATGACTGGGTGGCCGAGGCTCTTGAGGATCGTGATCCGGAGGCGCTCGACACCGAAATGTCCCTGCACCCCTGTCTGCCCTGGGTCGTCGACCATGCCGGGGCACCATTGGTGAAACTGGTCTGCCGCCTGGAGGAAATCGACGACGACTGGACCATGGTTCAGCGGTTGACGCAATCCGATGTGGACCTGCCGATGCGCAACCGGACCGAACGGCTGTGCGGCACCACCGTCTCCGATCTGAATGCCCGCAGCCGCGCCATTATCGAGGATTATTATGCCGCCGATTTCGACAATTTCGGCTATCGCCGGATCGGTGCGGCCCAGAAACTGCGGCCCAAAGCGGAGGCGCCGATGGCCGGGGTGACCGAGGCCGCCTACGCACAGTGAGCGCAGACCGTGCTGCACCCGGCACGGGTGTGATTGTCAAAACGAGCAAAGCCGCATAGCGTCTGGGCGAAGTTTTCCAAGAGGCACAAGTATGACGCGGCGCTCCCCCTTTGACATCGGCGGCTTTCACATTCCTCCGGGCACCCGGCGCACGGTGGATCTGCCGGTCAGCGTGTTGTCGGATCACACGCCGGTCAACATGTCGGCCCATGTGATCCATGGCGCGGAGGCGGGGCCGACGCTGTTTGTCTCTGCCGCGATCCACGGCGACGAGGTGATCGGGGTGGAGATTGCCCGCCGGCTCTTGCGCAGCCGACAGTTCGCACGGCTGAAAGGCACATTGATCGTGGTGCCGATCGTCAATACCTTCGGCTTTCTCAATCACTCGCGCTATCTGCCGGACCGGCGGGATCTCAACCGCTGTTTCCCGGGCAGCGAGGGCGGCTCGCTCGCCAGCCGCCTGGCGCATCTGTTCATGACCGAGATCGTCGCCCGCTCCGACCTCGGGATCGACCTGCACTCCGCCGCCATCCACCGCACCAACATGCCGCAGATCCGGGTCTCCCCCAAGGCGCAGGAGACGCTGGCCTACGCCGATGCCTTTGGCGCGCCGGTGGTGATCCGCTCGGCCCTGCGCGACGGCTCGCTGCGGCACGAGGCCCAGAAGGCGGGCGTCGACATCCTGCTCTATGAGGCGGGGGAGGGGCTGCGCTTCGACGAACAATCGGCGCGGGTCGGGGTGGCGGGTATCCTGCGGGTGATGCACGCGCTTGGCATGATCCCCGATGACGGCGTGCCCCTGGCCGAAGTGGTGCCGGTGCGTGCCAGCGACTCCACCTGGGAGCGCGCGCCGGCGGGGGGGCTGCTGCGGGCCTACAAGACCACCGGCGAGATGGTGGAGGCCGGCGATGTGCTCGGCATCGTGGCTGACCCCTTTGGCGAGGAAGAGATGGAACTGACCGCCAGCCAGTCCGGCCTGGTGATCGGGCGCGCCAACCTGCCCATCGTCAACGAGGGCGACGCGCTGTTTCATATCGCCCGCGTCGTGAATACGTCAGAGGCGGAAAGCCGGATCGAGAGCCTGAACGCGCAGCTTGAAGGCGCGGCGATGTTTGATGAGGACGAGATCATCTGACGTCTCTCTGCGTCTGCAAAGGGGCGCGGGGGTGCGTTGCCCAGGCGTGAGCGCGCTGATCGGGGGGCTTAGAATGGGCGCGCGAACAAGCCGATAATACGGGTCATCTTGTCTCGGGGCAGGGCGGTCGGCTCCACCTCGAAGCGCGCCATGTAGCCGCGCATTTCCTTGAGCTCGAGGAACTCTTCGAGCACCTGATAGCGTTTGCGGTCGCGGTAGTCGTCAAACAGGATCGTTGCCTTCCGGGTGCAGCGCAGCATCGCCGTCAGCGCGCAGGCGACGCGAAACCTTCCGTCGATCAGGATCAGATCCGGATGGCGAAACCCCTCCTGGTCCCAGATCGCCAGCGGGTATTTGTGATAGCGGTGCTGCTGCTCGGTATTGACCGGCAGGCCCCATTTGCCGGTCTCGCCGATATTGACATAGTGCAGCTCGGGCGGCGAGGGGACGTCATTCTGTTCGAAATACCGCTGCATCATCAGGTGCCAGTCCCGGCTGCTCTCGACCGAGTAGAGCGTCTTGCCCGGCATTTCCGCGCCCAGAACGGTGGAGCCGCCGCTGCCGTATTCCAGGATCACATCCGCCGCGGCATAATGCGCCTCGACCCAGGCACAGACCTCGGGCGCGAAGGTCAGTTTCGGCCGTTCGACCAAGGCGTCATCGGTCTCGGTTGCAACCATAACAGGAGCCTTTTACAGGTGTGCGCAACGCCCAGTGCTGCGTGGTTGCAGGATCAAAGTCAAGCCCGCGCCCGGCGGCGGGGCGGCCCGGCGCAGACGCCGTTGCCAATGCATCCGCACCGGACCTTCCGAGGGAAGACCCGACCCGCCGGATAATCCGGAGGTTTCCCTTGCCCTCCCGGCCACCCTCCTGTAGAGGGACGCATCGCTCCCGCAATTCGCGAGTCGGATTGTGTCGGGCGATTCTTTTTTCTGCACGTTCTGTGCAGACGACATAACCCACCAGGGTAAAGGGTGACCCGCCATAAGGGGCCCTCTGGTGCCAAGGAAAGGAACGCAAGGCGATGAACGCCAAGGATCTGCGCGACAAAACCGTGGACGAGCTCCGCGACGAACTCGCAAACCTCAAAAAAGAGAGCTTCAACCTGCGCTTTCAACAAGCGACCGGTCAGCTGGAAAACACTGCAGGCATCAAGGCGGCCCGCCGCAACGCTGCTCGCGTGAAAACCATCCTGAACGAAAAAGCCGCAGCAGCGGCTGAATAAGGAGCTCTACAGATGCCCAAACGTATCCTGCAAGGCGTCGTGACCTCCGACGCAAACGCTCAGACCGTCACCGTGTCCGTGGAACGCCGTTTCACACACCCGGTTCTGAAGAAAACCATCCGTAAGTCCAAGAAGTACCGGGCTCACGATGAAAAGAACGCTTTCAAGGTCGGCGACTCTGTACGCATCATCGAATGCGCGCCGAAATCGAAAACGAAACGCTGGGAAGTCATTGACGCCTAAGAGCCTGTAACCACAGGCTCCTGGCGACTTTGCTGATCAGCACAGTCGAAACCCTGGGGGATCACAGCACGCATCGCTGCCCCAAAGGTCGGGAGAAACCACATGATCCAGATGCAAACAAATCTGGATGTAGCTGACAACTCCGGCGCACGCCGAGTTCAGTGCATCAAGGTTCTGGGTGGCTCCAAGCGTAAATACGCTTCCGTTGGCGACATCATCGTCGTCTCGGTTAAAGAAGCCATCCCGCGCGGTCGCGTGAAGAAGGGTGACGTCCGCAAGGCCGTTGTCGTTCGCACCGCCAAAGAGGTCCGTCGTGAAGACGGCACCGCCATCCGTTTTGACCGCAACGCTGCTGTTATCCTGAATAACAACAACGAGCCGGTCGGCACCCGTATCTTCGGCCCGGTTGTTCGCGAACTTCGCGCGAAGAACTTCATGAAGATCATCTCGCTCGCTCCGGAGGTGCTCTAATGGCTGCTAAACTGCGCAAAGGCGACAAGGTCGTCGTGCTTGCTGGTCGCGACAAGGGCAAGGAAGGCACCATTTCTTCCGTTGACCCCAAAGCCGGCAAAGCTGTCGTAGATGGCGTGAACATGGCCATCCGTCACACCCGTCAGACCCAGACGTCGCAAGGCGGCCGCCTGCCCAAGGCCCTGCCGATCGACCTGTCGAACCTGGCTCTGCTGGACTCCAACGGCAAAGCAACCCGCGTCGGCTTCCGCGAAGAAGACGGCAAGAAGGTGCGCTTTGCAAAAACCACCGGGGAGACTGTCTGATGCTTGACGATGCAACCTACACCCCGCGTCTGAAGACCCTCTACAAGGACACCATCCGTGGCGCCCTGAAAGAGGAATTCGGCTACAAGAACGAGATGCAGATCCCCAAGCTGGAGAAGATCGTTCTGAACATCGGCTGCGGCCGTGCAGCCGTCAAGGACAGCAAGAAGGCGAAATCGGCTCAGGAAGACCTGACCAAGATCGCCGGTCAGAAAGCGCTGACCACCGTTGCAAAGAACTCCATCGCTGGCTTCCGCGTTCGTGAAGGCATGCCGATGGGTGCAAAGGTGACCCTGCGTGGCGAGCGGATGTATGAATTCCTCGACCGTCTGATCACCATCGCGATGCCCCGGATCCGCGACTTCCGCGGTGTGTCCGGCACCTCTTTCGACGGTCGTGGCAACTACGCCATGGGCCTGAAAGAGCACATCGTGTTCCCGGAAATCGATTTCGACAAGATCGACGAATCCTGGGGCATGGACATCGTAATTGCCACCACCGCGAACACCGACGCGGAAGCTAAGGCGCTGTTGAAAGCTTTCAACATGCCCTTCAACAGCTGATCGCGGAGAGGAAGAGACCATGGCTAAAAAAGCAATGATCGAACGCGAAAAGAAGCGCGAGCGCCTGGTGGCCAAATACGCTGCCAAACGTGCCGAGCTCAAAGAGATCGCGAATGACGAATCCCGCCCAATGGAAGAGCGTTTCAAAGCGCGTCTGAAACTGGCGAAACTGCCGCGCAACTCGTCGGCAACCCGTCTGCATAACCGCTGCCAGCTGACCGGCCGTCCCCACGCTTACTATCGTAAGCTGAAGGTCAGCCGGATCGCTCTGCGGGACCTTGGCTCCAACGGCCAGATCCCCGGCATGGTGAAATCGAGCTGGTAAGGGAGAGACAATATGAACGATCCTATCGGCGATATGCTCACCCGTATCCGTAACTCTCAGCTGCGTGGCAAATCCACTGTCATGACTCCGGCGTCCAAACTGCGCGCCTGGGTTCTGGATGTGCTGCAGTCCGAGGGTTACATCCGCGGCTATGAGAAAGCGACTGATGAACGCGGCCACCCGGCGCTGGAAATCAGCCTCAAGTACTACGAAGGCGAACCTGTCATTCGCGAACTGAAGCGTGTCTCCACGCCCGGTCGTCGCGTGTACATGGGCGTCAATGACATTCCGCAGGTCCGTCAGGGCCTTGGCGTGTCGATTGTCTCCACCCCCAAAGGTGTGATGTCGGATGCAAATGCACGCGCGGCCAACGTCGGTGGCGAAGTGCTTTGCACCGTATTCTAAGGAGGCCTCAGCACAATGTCTCGTATTGGTAAGAAACCGGTCGAACTGCCCAGCGGCGTCTCCGCCAGCCTGTCCGGCCAGACCATCGAAGTGAAGGGCCCGAAAGGCGCCCAGACCTTCACCGCAACCGACGACGTCACCCTGACTGTCGAGGACAACCTGGTGAAAGTTGAGCCGCGCGGCAAATCCAAGCGCGCGCGCCAGCAGTGGGGCATGTCCCGCACCATGGTTGCCAACATGGTTCACGGCGTCACCCAGGGCTTCAAGAAAGAGCTTGAGATCCAGGGTGTTGGTTACCGGGCGCAGATGCAGGGCAACACCCTGAAGCTGAACCTCGGTTACAGCCACGACGTCGATTTCACTGCTCCGGAAGGTGTCACCATCACCGCGCCGAAGCAGACCGAAGTCGTTGTGGAAGGTGCAGACGCACAAGTGGTGGGCGAAGTGGCGGCACAGATCCGCGACTGGCGTCGTCCCGAGCCCTACAAAGGCAAAGGCATCCGCTACAAGGGCGAATTCATCTTCCGCAAGGAAGGCAAGAAGAAGTAAGGACAAGCAAAATGGCAAACAGCAAACGTACCCTGTTTCTGAAGCGTCGTCTGCGCGTCCGGAACAAGCTTCGCAAGGTGAACGCAGGCCGTCTGCGTCTCTCCGTGCACCGCTCGAACAAGAACATCTCTGTTCAGCTGATCGACGACGTCAAAGGTGTGACCCTGGCCGCAGCCTCGACCCTGGAAAAGGATCTTGGTTTTGTGGGCAAGAACAACATCGAAGCGGCAACCAAAGTCGGTTCCGTGATCGCAGAGCGCGCGAAAGCCGCTGGCGTGAGCGAAGCCTACTTCGATCGTGGCGGTTTCCTGTACCACGGCAAAGTGAAGGCTCTGGCCGACGCTGCGCGTGAAGGTGGTCTGAAGATCTAAGGATCAACCGGGCGCCGCGCTGGCCGGGGCGCCCGACCGATTTTGACAGAGTGGATCACGTCAGTGGTCCCGATGATCCGGGAGCAGGTCTGTTGATCCGCTCACCAGGATTGGAACATTTGACGGGGCGGTCTGACGTCCTCGTCACATCATGAAGGAATGCCAAATGGCAGAACGTGAAAACCGCCGCGGCAACCGCCGCGACCGTGAAGAGACACCGGAATTCGCAGATCGTCTGGTCGCGATCAACCGCGTGTCCAAAACCGTTAAGGGTGGTAAGCGCTTCGGCTTCGCCGCGCTCGTCGTCGTAGGTGACCAAAAAGGTCGCGTCGGCTTCGGCAAAGGTAAAGCCAAAGAGGTGCCCGAGGCGATCCGCAAGGCAACCGAGCAAGCCAAGCGCCAGATGATCCGCGTGCCGCTGAAAGAGGGTCGTACCCTGCACCACGACATGTACGGTCGCCACGGCGCCGGCAAGGTGGTCATGCGCACCGCTCCGGAAGGTACCGGGATCATCGCAGGTGGTCCGATGCGTGCCGTGTTTGAAATGCTGGGCATCAAGGACGTGGTTTCCAAGTCCGTTGGCTCTCAGAACCCTTACAACATGATCCGCGCCACCATCGACGGTCTGAAGAAAGAGCAGAGCCCCCGCGCTGTTGCTCAGCGTCGTGGCAAGAAAGTTGCGGACATCCTGCCCAAGCGGGACGAGGCTCCGGCCGAGTCCAGCCAAGTGGCTGAAGAAGCGTAAGGAACCTGATCCATGGCTAAAACCATCGTCGTGAAACAGATCGGCTCTCCGATCCGTCGCCCCGCCGACCAGCGCGCAACCCTGATCGGTCTGGGCCTGAACAAGATGCACAAGACCCGCGAGCTGGAGGACACCCCCTCCGTGCGCGGCATGATCAACAAGATCCCGCATCTGGTGGAAATCGTCGAAGAGCGCGGCTAAGCCTCTTTCGACCTTCCCAATAGAAGCGCCCTCGGAGTGATCCGGGGGCGTTTTTTATTGGCGGGGGTGGTGGCACAGAAAAAACGTCGGTGGGGCGAATAGAAACCGTCGCCGGGGTGTTCTCCTTGTACCTGCACCCACGCAGGCATTTGACTGGAGAATGACATGATCCGCTTTGCCGCCCTCACCACCTGTTTTGCCCTCACCGCTGCCACCAGCGCCATTGCCGGCGACCACAGCGCCGCAGCCGTGCAGACCTCTGACGCCGGCTACCTGACCGATGCGCATGGGATGACGCTCTATTCCTTCGACAAGGATGCCGACGGCCAATCCAACTGCTATGGCGGTTGCGCCCAGAAATGGCCGCCGCTGGTGGTCGAGGCAGGCACCGACCTGCCCGAGGGGGCCTCGCTGGTGTCCCGCACGGATGGAAGCCAGCAGGTCGCCTTTGACGGCAAGCCGCTGTACCTCTGGGTCAATGACACGGCCCCGGGACAGACCAGCGGCGACGGTGTCGGCGGCGCCTGGCATATCGTGAAGCCGTAAGACGCGGCTGATCCCGGCGCCTTCGCATGCCTGCGGAGGCGCTTTTTTGGGCAGTCCAAAAGGTGTGGCGCGGATTTGTGCAAAACATGTGAAATTCGCGTTAACGACAACTGCGCTTACTATGCATCTGCGGCATAGCGGGTGTTCCGAACCGTCAGTTGTTAGCGCCAACGCCCTGCCTTATCTTCGCAAGTGTCAAAGGAATTGAACAGAGACACCAAGAGCCGCGGAAACCCGTCCCGGCTAGAGATAAGGAAAGACCACTATGGCACACGCACTGAACAGCACCGTTGCAACCCCCTCCGTCGTCGCCCGTCTGCGCGGCCTGGCAGAGAACGCCCGCACCAGCTGGGATCTCTACAAGGAGTACAAGCGGACCTACGAGGAGCTGGATGCGCTGACCGACCGCGACCTGGCCGACATCGGCATCCGCCGCTGCGACATCGCGGATCTGGCCCGGACCCACGTTTACGGCGCCTGAAGACATTCCCATACAGCGGCCGCGCCCTTCCTCCTCCCTCGGGGTGCATGCCGGCTGAACAGAACGCCTCCACATCGTGGGGGCGTTTTTGTTGCGCGCCCGGCGCGCGCCCTGGTGAGGGGATCTTTGGGCGGATAGGGCATTGTGTTCGGCGAGTTGCGCAACTCGCGGGCCGGTGTGGCAAGCCGGACCCAACCTGGAACTGGGCTTTGGGGGTGACGCCCCGGAGCGCGAGGTCAGATATCTGGTCTTCTTGGAGGGTGACGCCTCCGATCCTCTTCCGACCCGGCGGCGCCGCCTTTCTCAACAACCGCGCCAGCGACACAGACACGACACATATCGATCCCATGCGCCGGTGGCGGTGCATCCGGGATCTACATCCGTGGCCGCGAGGGGGCACGGTCCACTCAGCCTGCCTGAGAGGGCTATGCCATATCTCGCACCCGACGCAGCCTGATTGCCCTGTTTTGTCCGACTGTGGCCGCAGGCTGCATGAGCGATGACATCAGCGGCTCTGATCAAATCGGGAATGTGCCGGAGGGGCGTACAGCACTGATGCGCGCGATTGAACCCGGACGCACCACGAGTTCAGAGGTGATTGCTCGCTACGGGAAGCCGGTGGCCAAAAACCCGCAGGGTGGGCGAAACATGCAGGCGAATTTCTCCAGCTATTCTGGCACGTCGGGGTATAGCGCGGTGCAGTATAACGCCGATACTGGCGTGATCTACCGTGTAGAAAACTACCGTTTCGATACGGAGGCGCAGCGATATGTGTTGGAGGCGCGCAAGGGCAGCTCTGGCGCGGGGCGCTCCGCCACGTCAGGCACGCCCCCTGTGGCAAGCGCACCCAAGATGCCATGGCCCCCAGAGAGATCATCGAGCCGGGTCAGACGCGTGCGTTTCCGGTGCAGCTCGGGTGCCATGACGATCATGCCTGGGGCTATGAGTTGGGGCGCCTTCTGGGCGAGGTCTCGGTGACGGGTGGGACGGTCAATGTGGGGTCCGGTGCCAAAGAGACGGTCACCATCTCCAGCGCGTTGAAGAAATCGCCCCTCGGCACCGCGCCCGGCTGGGGCCGCGCGGCGGGATCGGGCGAGGCCGCTCTTGATCCTGCGGGGTATCCCGTCTATACGCCCCCGGTGGCATCCCGCGCCACAGAATCAAAACCAAGAAATGCCGTGTCTGGCCCCATACGCTTCAGGGGGCCACTTCCGGCTTTAGGAGAAGCGATATGAAACTCAACGAACTGCGCGACAACCCAGGTGCAGCCCCGAAACGGACCCGCGTTGGCCGTGGTCCGGGCTCCGGCAAAGGTAAAATGGGTGGCCGCGGTATCAAAGGTCAGAAGTCCCGTTCCGGTGTGGCGATCAACGGCTACGAAGGTGGCCAGATGCCGCTCTACCAGCGTCTGCCCAAGCGTGGCTTCAACAAGCCCAACGCCAAGAAATACGCTGTTGTGAACCTCGGCCTGATCCAGAAATTCATCGACGCAGGCAAGCTCGACGCCGCTTCCGTGACCGAGGACAGCCTGGTGGCATCCGGTGTCGTGCGCCGCAAGCTGGACGGCATTCGCGTGCTGGCCAAGGGTGAATTCACCGCGAAGGCGACCATCGCCGTGACCGGTGCATCCAAAGCTGCCGTCGAGGCAGTTTCCAAGGCAGGCGGCGCCCTGACCGTGGCATCCGAGGCCGCAGCTGAGTAACGGCTTGTGAGCGGCGCGCAAGCCGCTTACATAAGTCATCAGTTTTCCTATACGCCGTCCGAGCCGGAAAACGGTTCCGGGCGGCGTTTTCGCAAGAAGAGACCTATTTCATGGTATCAGCAGCAGAACAAATGGCGGCGAACACCAGCTGGGCCGCGCTCGGCAAGGCCACTGATCTGCGCAACCGCATCCTGTTCACGATCGGACTTTTGATTGTCTATCGTCTGGGCACCTGGATTCCCGTGCCGGGAATCGACACCGATGCATTGCGCCAGTTCATGGATTCAGCGGGGCAGGGCATTGGCGGCATGGTGTCGATGTTCACCGGCGGCGCGCTTGGGCGCATGGGCATCTTTGCCCTCGGGATCATGCCCTATATTTCGGCCTCCATTATCGTGCAGTTGCTGACCTCCATGGTGCCCGCGCTCGAACAGCTGAAAAAAGAGGGCGAGCAGGGCCGCAAGAAGATCAACCAGTACACCCGCTACGGCACCGTGCTGCTGGCCACCGCGCAGTCCTACGGTCTGGCCGCCTCGCTTGAGGCCGGCGACCTGGCGCTCGATCCCGGGCTCTACTTCCGTCTGGCCTGCATGATCACCCTGGTGGGCGGCACCATGTTCCTGATGTGGCTGGGTGAGCAGATCACCAACCGCGGCATCGGCAACGGCATCTCCCTGATCATCTTCGTCGGCATCATCGCCGAGGTTCCCGCCGCGATGGCACAGTTCTTCGCCTCCGGTCGCTCCGGTGCGATCTCGCCGGCGGTCATCATCGCGGTGATCGTGATGGTGGTGGCTGTCATCATGTTCGTGGTGTTCATGGAGCGCGCCCTGCGCAAGATCCACATCCAGTACCCGCGCCGTCAGGTGGGCATGAAGGTCTATGACGGGGGCTCCTCGCACCTGCCGGTCAAGGTCAACCCGGCGGGCGTGATCCCGGCGATCTTTGCCTCCTCGCTGCTGCTCTTGCCGACCACGATCTCCACCTTCAGCCAGGGCTCTGCCACCAGCCCGGTGATGAGCTGGCTCCTGGCGAACTTCGGTCCCGGTCAGCCGCTCTATCTGCTGTTCTTTACCGCGATGATCGTGTTCTTTGCCTATTTCTACACCTTCAACGTCTCCTTCAAACCGGATGACGTGGCGCAGAACCTGAAGAACCAGAACGGCTTTGTGCCCGGCATCCGTCCCGGCAAGAAGACTGCGGAATACATCGAATATGTGGTGAACCGCATCCTCGTTCTGGGCTCCGGCTACCTGGCTCTTGTCTGTCTGCTGCCAGAGGTCCTGCGCGCCAACTTTGCCATTCCGGTGTATTTTGGCGGCACCTCGGTGCTGATTGTGGTCTCCGTGACCATGGACACCATCCAGCAGGTTCAGAGCCATCTCCTCGCGCATCAATACGAAGGCCTCATCGAGAAGAGCCAGCTGCGCGGGCGCAACAAGAAACGCACCAAACGGGGGCCCGCACGTCGATGACCAATATCATTCTCCTGGGCCCGCCGGGCGCCGGCAAGGGTACGCAGGCCAGCCATCTGGTCGAAAGCCGCAACATGACCCAACTGTCCACCGGTGACATGCTGCGCGCGGCACAGTCCTCCGGCACGGAAATGGGCAAGAAGGTCGCGGCGATCATGGCCGAAGGCAAGCTGGTCACCGACCAGATCGTGATCGGCCTGATCCGCGAACGCCTGCAGGAAGGGTCCAAGGGCGGCTTCATCTTCGACGGCTTCCCGCGCACGCTGGCGCAGGCGGATGCGCTGGAGAAACTGCTGGCGGACATGGATCTGAAACTCGACGCGGTGATCGAGATGCAGGTCGATGACGAGGTGCTGGTCAAGCGCATCGTCAACCGCGCCGAGGAAGCCCGCGCTGCAGGCAAGGAAGCGCGCGCGGACGACAACGAGGAATCGGTCCGTATTCGCCTGATGGAATACTACAAGAAGACCTCGCCGCTGATCGGCTACTACTGGGCCAAGGGCAATCTGCAACGGCTGGACGGCATGGCCTCCATCGACGAGGTGCAGAAATCCATCGCCTGGATCCTGGGCGATTGATCCCCGCATCCAGCACGGAACGTTCTGACAACAGGCCGCCCCCCCCCGGGCGGCCTGTTTTGTAATCGGGCAGGGGGCAGGTCGCGGCAGAATATCGCGAAGCCCGCAGCCTGCCGCGCCGGATGCTGGTTTGAGGGTTGACCCATCCGCCAATTCCAAATACGAACCGACATCCCTGCTGGGAATCATTCCAGGCGGGCAATTTGCGTTGTCCACCTGACCACCTCGAGACATGCTGGACCCTCTGGCCTCACTGCCACGGTCAAGTGTTGTGAAAAAAGGTTCTGGAGTTACGGAACCGCAACCAAAAAGGAAAGTGACACGTGGCACGTATTGCCGGCGTTAACATCCCGACTGCCAAACGGGTTCCGATCGCCCTGACCTATATCACGGGTATCGGTCCTGCCTCCGCCAAAGCCATCTGCGAGGCCGTGAACATCGACGCAACCCGTCGTGTGAACGAACTCTCCGACGCAGAAGTTCTGGCCATCCGCGAGCACATCGACGCGACCTACACCGTCGAAGGTGACCTGCGTCGTGAAGTGCAGATGAACATCAAGCGCCTGATGGACCTGGGCTGCTACCGTGGCCTGCGCCACCGTCGCAACCTGCCGGTTCGTGGTCAGCGCACCCACACCAACGCTCGTACTCGCAAAGGCCCCGCAAAGGCCATTGCCGGTAAGAAGAAGTAAGGGAGGGTCTGACCAATGGCACGTGATAAAACCCGCGTTAAACGCAAGGAACGCAAGAACATCGCCTCCGGTGTTGCGCATGTGAATTCCTCGTTCAACAACACCAAGATCCTGATCTCCGACGTTCAGGGCAATGCGATCTCCTGGTCCTCCGCTGGCACCATGGGCTTCAAGGGCTCCCGTAAGTCCACGCCCTATGCTGCGCAGATGGCTGCCGAGGACGCAGGCCGCAAGGCACAGGATCACGGCGTAAAGACGCTTGAGGTCGAAGTTCAGGGCCCCGGTTCGGGTCGTGAATCCGCCCTGCGCGCGCTGGCCGCGATCGGCTTCAACATCACCAACATCCGTGATGTGACCCCGATCGCCCACAACGGCTGCCGCCCGCCGAAGCGCCGCCGCGTCTAAGCGACACCCAGAAAAACAGGGGCCTTGCCGCGCGCAGGGCCCCCGTTCGTCATTAGAAACCTCGGGCGTCTGATCCTTTGGACATGGGGACCAGACAGGAATGGAGGGAACGCATGATCCATAAGAATTGGGCAGAATTGATCAAGCCCACGCAGCTTGAGGTGAAACCGGGCAATGATCCGGCACGTCAGGCAACGCTTGTGGCGGAACCGCTGGAGCGTGGCTTTGGTCTGACGCTCGGCAACGCACTGCGCCGCATCCTGATGAGCTCGCTGCAAGGCGCCGCCATCACATCCGTTCAGATCGACAACGTGCTGCACGAGTTTTCCTCCGTGGCCGGTGTTCGTGAAGACGTCACAGACATCATCCTGAACCTCAAGCAGGTGTCCCTGCGCATGGAAGTCGAAGGGCCCAAGCGCCTGTCGATCAATGCCAAGGGTCCGGCCGTCGTCACCGCAGGCGACATTGCCGAAACCGCTGGCATCGAGGTTCTGAACCGCGAGCACGTCATCTGCCACCTCGACGATGGTGCGGATCTGTTCATGGAGCTGACCGTCAACACCGGCAAAGGCTATGTCTCTGCCGACAAGAACAAGCCCGAGGACGCACCGATCGGTCTGATCCCGATCGACGCAATCTATTCCCCGGTCAAGAAGGTCTCCTACGACGTTCAGCCCACCCGTGAGGGCCAGGTGCTGGATTATGACAAGCTGACCCTCAAGGTTGACACCGACGGCTCCATCACGCCCGAGGACGCGCTGGCGTTTGCGGCCCGCATCCTGCAGGACCAGCTGTCGATCTTCGTGAACTTCGACGAGCCGGAATCCGCAGGCCGTCAGGACGAGGACGATGGTCTCGAGTTCAACCCGCTTCTGTTGAAGAAAGTGGACGAACTGGAACTGTCCGTACGTTCGGCAAACTGCCTCAAGAACGACAACATCGTCTATATCGGCGATCTGATCCAGAAAACCGAAGCCGAGATGCTCCGCACCCCGAACTTCGGCCGCAAGTCCTTGAACGAGATCAAGGAAGTGCTGTCTGGCATGGGTCTGCACCTCGGTATGGACGTCGAGGACTGGCCGCCGGACAACATCGAAGAGCTGGCCAAGAAATTCGAAGACAGCTTCTAAGCTGGACTTTCGATCCGGAGGGGGCTAAGGCCCCCTTCAAAATTCCCGGACCTGCCGGGGAATGAAGGCGAGAAAGGCTCCGGTGGAGCGTT
Source organism: Epibacterium sp. MM17-32 (assembly GCF_022348205.1). NCBI lineage: Bacteria > Pseudomonadati > Pseudomonadota > Alphaproteobacteria > Rhodobacterales > Roseobacteraceae > Epibacterium > Epibacterium sp. MM17-32. The sequence goes on from NZ_JAKRFC010000008.1 coordinate 27,359, forward strand.
TCGACCCTGAATGGGCCTTCCGCCCCAAGGTGAGCAGCCGACACGCATCAGCTGCCTGACAAAGCAAAACGCAAGTTAAAGGATATAGAAAATGCGTCACGCACGTGGTTATCGCCGCCTGAACCGTACTCACGAGCACCGTAAGGCCCTGTTCTCCAACATGGCTGGCTCGCTGATCGAACACGAACAGATCAAGACCACCCTTCCGAAAGCAAAGGAACTGCGTCCGATCATCGAAAAGATGATCACGCTGGCAAAGCGCGGCGACCTGCACGCCCGCCGTCAGGCCGCGTCCAAGCTGAAACAGGAAAAGGACGTCGCGAAACTGTTCGAAGTCCTGGGCCCGCGCTACAAGGATCGTCAGGGCGGTTACGTCCGCATCCTGAAAGCCGGTTTCCGTTACGGTGACATGGCACCGATGGCGATCATCGAATTCGTCGACCGCGACCTCAACGCCAAAGGCGCAGCCGACAAGGCCCGCCTGGCGGAGCTGGAAGCCGTCGAAGACGAAGAATAAGATCTCGCGGTCATCTGACCGACGGACTTTCCCCCGCTCTGGCAACAGGGCGGGGTTTTTCTTTGGGCTGCAGGCAAAACTGCGGCATACTCGCGGGCATTCACGTGTTGAGAGTTTGCCAGTGGGAGTTGTGTCATGCCCAAAGGGTTGGACAAGATAGAAGGTGATTTCAAAAAGCTGTTGCCCAAGCTGAAGCCATTGACCAAGGCGGATGCGCTGAAGCAGCTCAAATCCATTACCCTTGCGCTCAATACATGCTGGGATCGGGAGGACGACCTGCGCGCCGCACTCGCCGCCGCCCGCGAGAACGGCCACGCCGGCAAATCGGTGTCCGAGCTCGACAAGGACCGCGGCTTCAAATCCGCGCGGGTGCTGTGGGAAAAGGCAGTGGCGGCGCAGAAGAAAGAGCTGACCGCGCTGGCGCAGATGACCGTCGCCGCCAAGTCTGCGCAAAAGGACATCGACAGCCTCGCCAAGCTGACGGAAAAGGAGGCCAAGGCCGCCGCCAAGGGCTCTGCCGACAAGAAGGCCGCGGAGGCGCTGGCGGCGCGGCTGGGAGCGGCCGGAAAAGAGCTGGCCTCGGTGGTCAAATGTGAGGGCAAGCTGAAGCCAGCCGAAAAGTTCTATGCGCTTCAGTACAAGAAGATCCTCGACAAGATGATCAAGGACGCAGGCAAGGAGGCCACCGCGGAGGCCGATCTGCCCAAGCTGCTGGACGCGGCCCAACTGAAGCGCAACGGCGCCCGGATCAAGAAGCTGCTCGGCGAGATCCTTGCCGCGCACAAGAAAGGCAGCGCCCTCGCAGAAACCGATGCGCGGGGGGCCGAAGGCCAACTGAAGACCGGCGCCCGAAAACTGAAAGACCTGAAAAAACTGGTCGGAGATTATCAGAAGGCGCGCAAGAAATGCGTCAAGGACATCAAGGCGGCGGACAACAGCAAGACGCTGACCGATCTCCTCGACGGTTTTGACAAATCTCTGAAGCTTGCAGACCTCAAGATCCGGGAGCTGGCCAGCACGGTGGAAAAATCGACCGCCTGACGCCCCGGCCTATGCGATCCGCATCAGTCCGCCGCCTTTTTCACAAACTGGCTCTTGAGGCCCATCTGGCCGATGCCCGGCACCTTGCAATCAATGTCGTGGTCGCCGTCAACAAGACGGATGCCGCGCACCTTGGTGCCGACTTTGACGACACTCGATGATCCCTTGACCTTGAGGTCCTTGATCACCGTCACCGTGTCGCCGTCGGTCAGGATGTTGCCGACGCTGTCGCGCACCACGGCGGCGTCCTCTTCGGCGGTGGCGGACCATTCGTGGCCGCATTCCGGGCAGACCAGCAGCGCGTCCATCTCGTAGGTGTAGACGGAGGCACAGGCGGGGCAGGGGGGCAGGGTCTCAGGCATCAGCGGGCTCACTTGACAAAGGGGATGGGGTGCAGGGCGGCTGCATGGTGCCGCCCCTCAAGGCGCAGGTGCAGCCCGTCGGCGGCCTCGGCGAGATCCGCGCGGATCAGCGCATGGGCGATGGTGGTGCCGAGGCGGGGAGAGTAGGCAAATTCGGTCACATGGCCCACCTGCGCGTCGCCCTGCCACAGTGGCACCGGGTTGCCCGGCAGGGGCGGCGTGTCGGCGATGGTCAGACCAACCCGCTGGCGCGCGGGCGGTTCCGCCGCCAGGCGCGACAGGGCGGCGCGGCCGACAAAGTCATGCCCGCTGTCGAGGTCGATCAGCGGACCAAATCCCATCTCGAACGGCGTGGCGCGCGTGTCCTGCCAGCGCATGTCAGCGCCATAGGAAATGAGGCCGCTCTCCAGCCGTTCGATGTCGTTGGGGGCGCCGGGGCCGATGTCAAAGGGCGCGCCCGCCGCCTTGACCCGATCCCAGAGATCCAGCCCACGGCTGCGGTCTTGCAGGTAGAGTTCAAATCCGCCCTGTTTGGACCAGCCCGAGCGCGCCAGCACCAGCGGAATGCCGTCTAGCTCCGTCTGGCGGAAGCCGAAATAGCGCAGCTCGCGCACCCAGTCGCCGAACAAGGCGGCGGTGACATCGGCGGCCTTTGGCCCCTGGATTGCCAGCGGCGAGACATCGGGCTCGCTGACCTCCACCGCCCAGCCGCGCTCGCGCCCGATGGCGGCGGCCCAGAGGTGGATGTCGCTGTCGGCCACCGACAGCCAATAGCGATCCTCCGAGAGCTTCAGCAGCACCGGGTCATTGATCAGCCAGCCGGCATGATCGCACAGGGGCACATAGCGCCCCTGACCGACCCTGGTCTTGGACAGGTCGCGCGGTGTCAGATATTGCGCCAGCCGTCCGGCGTCCGGTCCATGCAACTCCACCTGCCGCTGTGCTGCCACGTCCCACATGGCGACACCATTGATGAGCCGGTCGTATTCGCCCGCCGGATCGCCGAAATTGCCAGGGATATACATGTGATTGTAGACCGAAAACCCGCGCACCCCGTCGCGCACGGTGGCGTCGAAATAGGCGGATTTCCGGATGTTGGGTCCGATCGCGATCGAAAACGTCATGGGCACTCCCCGGGCATGGCACATCATCTGTGTCCTGCATTCCACCCGGGCAGCGCAAGCGCAAGGGGATTTGCCGCGTCCCGGCTCAGACCTCGCGCGGGTCGTCCAGATACATGCGCCAATTGTGCTGCGGATCAAAGCCCAGCATCCGCTCCGCCTTGCGGATCGAATAGAAGGTCTCGCGCGCGCCCATCTCCCGGGCCGGGACACCCTCGTAATAATGGGTGATGATCTCCGAGGTGGAGAGGTTCACGGAATGATCGCGATTGGCGACGTTGAAAATCTGATACCCCAGCCCGTCCGCCTCGAGGCATTTCTGCACCATATGGCCCAGATCCCGGGCGTCGATATAGGCAAAGATATTGCGCCGCCGCATGTCCGGGTCGGCCATATAGGCGGGGAAGTTCGCCTTGTACTCATGCGGCTCGATCACATTGTTGATGCGCAGCCCGTAGATGTCGGCGCCGGTGCGGCGTTGAAAGCTCTGCGCGGCGTGCTCGTTGGCCACTTTGGACATGGCATAGGCGTCCTCGGGCACCACCGGGTGATCCTCGTCGATGGGCAGATACTCCGGCAGGCGCTCCCCGCCCGCAAAACAGATCCCGTAGGTGGTTTCCGAGGAGGCAAAGATCACCTTGTGCACGCCAGCCTTGAGCGCGGCGTCGATCACATTGTAGGTGCCCACCGTATTGATCCGGTAGCACTCGTTGTCCGAGGTCATCAGCAGGCGCGGCACGGCGGCAAAATGCACCACCGCGTCAAAGCGCGGCGGGCTGCGGTGGCTTTCCATCTCGTCATATCCGGCCCAGGCGTGCATCACGTCATGCATCTGGCCGGCATCGGTCATATCAGCGATGCGGTTGTCGACCCCCGGCAGGTCGAGCGGCTTGAGATCCACATTGACCACCCGATGCCCCTGCGCCAGCAGATAGGCGATGGCGTGACGTCCGGCCTTGCCGGAGCCGCCGGTGAACAGAATGCGCATTGTGAGCCTCCTCATTATCCTTGCGGGGGAGGATAGTGGTGATCCGGGCAAGGTCCAGTCGAAGATGTAGACATCTCGACCGTTGTTTTCTGCAATGCAGCGGCCTATCACGGAGGCACCCCATCACCGAGGATCCACCATGCGCAGCGCCGCCCCAAAGCCCCTGTTGACCGCCTTCGACCTGCAAGGTCTGGTTTTTGGCGTGGTGATGTGTTCGCTCGGCGTGGTGTTCCTCAAGGCCGCCGGGCTGGTGACCGGGCAGACCGCGGGCATCGCGCTGCTGCTCTCTTATGTGTTGCCGCTGGGGTTCGGGCCGCTGTTCTTTGCCATCGGCGTGCCGTTCCTGATCCTCGCCTGGACGAGACGCGGCGCGGTTTTTGCCCTGCGCACGGTGATGGTGGTCCTGGGGATCTCCGCCGGGGCGCAGATCCTGCCGCACTACCTGAGCTTTGATGCGCTGCACATCGGCGTTGCGGCGCTCTTGGGTGGGGCGTGCAGCGGGGCCGGGCTGATCGCGATCTTTCGCCACAATGCCTCTGCCGGTGGCATGACCATCCTCGGCATCATCATCGAGCACCGCACCGGGTTCAAGGCCGGCTGGTTCCAACTGGGCGTCGACGCCTGTGTCTTTGCCGCCTCGGCGCTGGTGCTGTCACCTGAACAGCTGATCTATTCCTTTATCGGCGCGATGATCACGAACCTCTGCATCGTGTGGAATTTCGACGTCGCCCAAAGCGGCACCGGGCGCCCCGGCTATGGGCGCGCCACGCCGAAAGAGCCTAGCGCCGACTGAAGGCAAGGATGATCTGGCGCGCCTGACGCTGGAACAGGCCGGGGCCTTTGGGAGCGCCACCTGTGGCCTCAACCTCGGCAATCACGCGCCGCGCAAGCCAGATCGCAAAAACGCCAAAGATCACACCGCCCACCGCCTGACCGATCAATGCGCCGGATGCGCCATAAAGATGCGCGCCGAGCCACACCAGCGGGATGGTCCCGATGGTATTGCGCCCCCAGTTCAGCCAGGTGGAGTTGAACGGGCGGCCAAGGTTGTTGAAGCTGGCATTGGCCACAAAGATCGCTCCGTTGAAGAAGAACGCCAGCGCAAGCGGGCCGCAAAACAGATAGATCAGCGTGAGCGCGGTGCCGTCGGCGTCAAATAGGGCTGCAACATGCGTGCGCATGGCAAACAGGATCGCCGTCATCACCGCCACAAAGAGGCCGGTGAACAGGAGCGCATCCCAGAACGCGCGCCGCACACGGGCAAAATTCCCCGCGCCGTAGTTCTGTCCGACAATTGGCCCCACGGCACCCGACAGCGCAAAGATGGTGCCAAAGGCCAGCGGCGACATCCGGGCGATAATCGCCATGCCCGCCACCGCATCCTCGCCAAACTCCGCCATGGCGCGAGTGACAAAGGCCTGTCCGACCGGCGTGGCCAGCTGCGTGAGAATCGCCGGAAAGGAAATCGCAAAGATCGGCGCAAGCCCGGCAATGAACAGCGACAGCGGCGGGCGCTCCAACCCGCCGTGGTGGCGAAAGATCGGCCCCAAGGCAAAGACCGCAACCGCCACGCGCGAGGCCGCACTGGCCAGGGCCGCGCCGGTCAGTTCCAGATTGAGGCCAAAGATCAGGATCGGGTCCAAGATCGCATTGACCAGCCCCCCGGCAATGGTGGCCATCATGGCGCGGCGCGCATCGCCATGGGCGCGCAGGATTGCCCCTCCCGCCATCCCCATCAACAGCAGCGGCAAGGTCGGCACGATGATTTGCAGATAGTCCACCGCCAGATCATGCGCCCGTCCGCTGGCCCCAAGGAGCGTGACCAGCGGCGAGAGGTATATCCAGATCACCACGGCAAAGAGAGCCGAGAAAACCCCGCCCCATATCAAGGCGTTAGAGGCCTGCTGCCGCGCCAGGACATGATCGCCTGCGCCCAGGGCCCGCGCGACCAACGCACCTGCCGCAATGGCAATCCCGATGTTGAATGAGGTGGTGAAAAACAGGATCGCACCGGCATAGCCCACGGCCGCCGCCAGCTCTTCTTTGCCGAGCATGGCGATAAAGACCATGTCGATGAAATCCACCGCAAACACCGCCATCAACCCCACCGAGGAGGTGAGTGACATCACCGTGATATGGCGCAGCAAATTGCCCTTGAGAAACTTGGCCTGTTGCATGTGCGGATCTCCGTCATCCTGGTCTTTGCGGAGAATCCGCTGGTCCTATCTAGTCACACGGCGCGCAGGTACAATCACCTTGCGCCGGCTAACAGCTGCGTTTGGGGATCGACAGGGGCGCGAATCTTCGCTAGCGTCCGGCGCATGACCCAACAGTTCGCTCAGTTCTGGTATTACTTTTATCCGCGCCACATGGCGGACGGAGGGTCTTCGCGTTTCTGAATTGAACTGACAGAAACACCAGAACACCGCACCAAACCGCCCCGGGACCAAGGGCGGTTTTTTGTTGTCCAGAGGTCCAGACGGGGCACCCGCCAAAGGAAAGCCCCGATGACAACGCTCTCTGCGACCCCGACAAATGACCTCCGGATTACCGATATGCAGGAATTGATCTGCCCCGAAGCCCTCGCGGTGAAACACCCGCTGACCGATGCCGCGCGCGAGACCGTATTGAACGCACGCGCCAGCATTCAGAAGATCCTGCATGGCGCGGACGACCGGCTGGTCGTGGTGGTTGGCCCCTGTTCCATCCACGACCCGGAGGCCGCACTGGACTACGCCCGCCGCCTCGCCCCGCTGCGCGCCGAGCTGGGCGACCATCTGGAGATCGTGATGCGGGTCTATTTTGAAAAACCCCGCACCATCGCGGGCTGGAAGGGGCTGATCAACGACCCCAACCTTGATGGCTCCTTCCGCATCAACAAGGGCTTGTCGATTGCCCGCAAACTCTGCCTCGACCTGAGCGAGATGGGCCTGCCGGTGGGGACCGAGTTCCTCGATGCGGCGGTGCCGCAATACATTAGCGATCTGGTCAGCTGGGCGGCGATTGGCGCCCGCACCACCGAGAGCCAGATCCACCGCGAGATGGCCTCGGGCCTGAGCTGCCCGGTGGGGTTCAAGAACGGCACCCGCGGCAATGTGCAGATCGCCATCGACGCGGTGCGCTCTGCCGCAACACCGCATCATTTCATGGCGCTGGCCCCCTCGGGCCTTGCGGCGATTGCCGCCACGGCGGGCAACCCGGATTGCCATATCATCCTGCGCGGGGGCGGTGGCACCAATTATGACGCGGCCAGCATTGATGCCGCCTGCCAGAAGGCCGCCGCCGACGGCATCCGCCCGCAGGTGATGATCGACGCAAGCCATGCCAACTCCGCCAAAGACCCGGCCAAACAGCCCGAGGTGCTTGCGGATGTGGCCGGTCAGATGGCGCAGGGCGAAACCCGCATCACCGGCATCATGATCGAAAGCCACCTTGTGCATGGCCGACAGGATCTGCCCAAGGACGGGGATCTGTCGAAACTCACCTACGGTCAGTCGATCACCGACGGCTGCATCGGTTGGGAGGAAACCGAGGCCGAGCTGCGCAAACTGGCACAGGCGGTCGAGACCCGCCGCACCCAGGGCGCCCGCCTTGCTGGCTGATCGGAACCGGGGGCGGCGCAATCCCGCCCCCTTCATCTTCTAACCAAAAATATCCCGGGGTGAACTGACCGCAGGTCAGGAGGGGCAGCGCCCCTTAAGCCCCGGTTTTTCTGCACATGCTTGCAATCCCCTGCGCACCTTCGCATATCATCAGGACCAAAATAACGTCCCGGAGGCCCCATGATCCGCAGTCTTGCCCTTCCCCTGACCCTTGCTCTGGTGACCAGCTTGCCGCTTGCGGCGCAGGCCGAGACCAAAGTCCCGCAGAGCCAGACCGAGATTTCACTGGGGTTTGCGCCACTGGTCAAAGAGGCCGCACCGGCGGTTGTGAATATTTACGCCAAGATCATCCGACAGGACCGCGCCCGCAGCCCCTTTGCCGATGATCCGTTCTTTGATGATTTCTTTCGCCAGTTTGCCCAGCCCCGCCCGAGGGTACAGAACTCGCTCGGCTCTGGTGTGATCCTATCCGAAGATGGCATCGTGGTCTCAAACTATCACGTGGTCGGAGAGGCGTCCGATATCCGCGTGGTGACCAATGATCGGCGCGAGTATCAGGCCGAGGTGATCCTTGCGGATCAGGCGTCCGATCTGGCGATCTTGCAGTTGAAAGACGCCGAAGGCTTGCCCTTCCTTGGCCTGCGCAACAGCGACGAGGTCGAGGTGGGCGAGCTGACCCTGGCCATCGGCAACCCCTTTGGGGTGGGGCAGACGGTGTCCTCGGGCATTATCTCGGGCCTTGCGCGCACGGGCACCGGTGGCGGGCAGGGGTTTGGCTATTACATCCAGACCGACGCGCCGATCAATCCGGGCAACTCCGGCGGCGCCTTGATCGATGTGAATGGCGATCTCATTGGCATCAACACCCGGATCCTCAGCCGCTCGGGCGGCTCGAACGGTATTGGCTTTGCCATTCCTGCCAATCTGGTGCGCGAATTTGTGCGTCAGGCGCGTGAGGGCGAAGGCGAATTTCAGCGCCCCTGGGCGGGGATGACGGGCCAGCCGGTGGATTCCGATCTGGCCGAGGCGCTGGGTCTGGGCCAGGTGGATGGGATGCTGATCTCCGAACTGCACCCGCAAAGCCCCTTTGTCGCGGCGGGTTTTGAGGTGGGCGATGTGGTGCTGGCCGTGGACGGCGAGCCGGTGAACTCGCCCTCCGAGATGGCCTTTCGTCTGTCGGTGGCGGAACTGGGCGGCACCAGCGCGGTGACGCGGGTGCGTCAGGGCGAAACAGAAACCGTGGAGGTCGCCCTGATGGAGGCGCCCAACTCTCCGGCCGCTGATCCGATCACGCTGAACGAGCAAACCCCGATGCCGGGGTTGGTGGTGGGGCTTGTGAACCCGCAGGTCATCACCAAGATGCAGCTGCCGCTGTCGACCGAAGGAGTGGTTGTGATGGACCCCGGCCCCTATGCCGGGCGCGGCGGGGTGCGCGCGGGGGATCTCCTGCTGGCCATCAATGGCGAGGAGATTGCCGCACCGGAGGATGTGGCGAACCTCTTGATGAACAGTGGCCGCTGGATGCGGCTGGATCTGTTGCGACAGGGCCAGCGCGTGTCGCTGCGGTTCCGGCTCTGAGCAATGGCGGATCTGTTTGACAGCGGGGAGGCGGGCGCTCAGCGCGATCACGATGCGGCCAATGACGCGCCGCGCCCGCTCGCGGACCGGTTGCGGCCCCGCACACTTGCCGAGGTGATCGGTCAGGAGCAGGTCTTGGGCGAAGAGGCACCGCTGGGGGTGATGCTGGCCTCCGGGGCGCTGTCGTCGCTGATCTTCTGGGGGCCGCCGGGGGTGGGCAAGACCACCATCGCGCGGCTGTTGGCGCAGGAAACCGACCTGCACTTTGTGCAGATCTCGGCCATTTTCACCGGCGTGCCGGACCTCAAGAAGGTGTTCGAGGCGGCCAAGATCCGGCGCCAGAACGGGCAGGGCACGCTGCTCTTTGTCGACGAGATCCACCGTTTCAACAAGGCGCAGCAGGACGGGTTCCTGCCGCATATGGAGGATGGCACCATCCTTCTGGTGGGGGCCACGACGGAAAACCCGAGCTTTGAGCTCAATGCCGCGGTGTTGTCGCGCTCGCAGGTTCTGGTGCTGGAACGCCTGAGCCTTGCGGATCTGGAGCGGCTGACGCAGCGTGCGGAACAGGCGCTGGAACGCCGGTTGCCGCTGTTGCCCGAGGCGCGCGATGCGCTGCATCAGATGGCCGATGGCGACGGGCGGGCGCTCTTGAACCTGATCGAGCAGGTCGCGGCCTGGAAGGTCGATCAGCCCCTGGGCCGGGAAGCGCTGGCGACGCGGCTGATGCGGCGGGCGGCGAAATACGACAAATCCGGCGATGAGCATTATAACCTCATCTCGGCGCTGCATAAATCCGTGCGCGGCTCCGACCCGGATGCGGCGCTGTATTGGTTCGCGCGGATGCTGGAGGGCGGCGAAGACCCAAAATACCTCGCCCGGCGTCTGACCCGGATGGCGGTGGAGGATATTGCGCTGGCCGACCCGCAAGCGCAGGCGATCTGCCTGCAAGCCTGGGAAGCCTATGAGCGGCTTGGCTCGCCCGAGGGGGAGTTGGCGCTGGCGCAGGCGGTGATTTACCTCGCGCTCGCGCCCAAGACCAACGCGGGATACATGGCCTATAAGGCGGCGCGACGTCTGGCCAAGGAGACGGGGTCAGAGCCGCCGCCCAAACATATCCTCAATGCGCCGACCAAGCTGATGGAACAGCAGGGCTATGGCAAAGGCTATGACTATGACCACAACGCAGAGGATGGGTTTTCGGGGCAGAACTACTTTCCCGATGGGGTGAAGCGACCTGTGCTCTATCAGCCGGTGGAACGCGGGTTTGAGCGCGAGCTGCGCAAGCGCACGGAGTTCTTTGCCAAGAAGCGCATCCAGCGCCAGGGAGAGTAATTCAGGTTTTGCGGGCAAAACCTGAAGGCCTCCGGCGGGGATATTTGCGGTTAGAAGAACAAGGGCGTCAGGCTGTCACCCGCACCCATGTGCCCATGCCCGCGGCGTGATGCGACAGCATATGACAGTGAAACAGCCAATCACCCGGGTTATGGGCCTGAAAGGCGATCTCGCGGGTCTCTCCGCGCAGCATCAGGAGCGTGTCGCGCAACGGGCCGAGGGTGCCGTCTGGCAGGACCTCGGAAAAATGCATCCCGTGCAGATGCATGGCGTGCGGGAACTGGGTGTCGTTGGCCATTCGGATGCGGATGGTCTCGCCGAGGCGCGCGGTGATCAGCGGCTCAATCGGGCGGCCTGCGGTGCCGTTGAAGGACCAGAACTGGCCCAATTGTGCGAGGTCCTGGCCGGAGAGGTTTTCGCCTTTGAAATTGGCGTTTTGCAGCCACGCCATCGCGCCGCCTTCGGTGATCAGATCGACGCTGCGGGCTGAATTCAGATCGATGGGAAAGTCGGGATTGGGCGGTAGTGCAGCGGGCGCGGTGCGGCGGGTGCGGGTGCCGGATGTCACCGGAAAGCGGGCCAGCTCATAGCCGCCATCGCGCTCAAACTGGACGAGAAATGCGTCCTCGCCAGCCTTGGCAGTCACGTCGACAAACAGATCAATGCGCTGGGCGGGGGCGAGGACAAGCTGGTCCGGCAGCGGCATCGGCGTGGCCAGTGGCATGCCGTCATAGGCCATCACCCAGCCCTCAAGCCCTTGTAGCCCGAGGGTGAAAATGCGCGCATTGGCGCTGTTGATGAGGCGCAGGCGCAGGCGGTCGCCGGTTTTGACGGGGTGGTCCGCCACCATCTTGCCGTTGCACAAGAGCACATTGCCCATACGGCCCGCGTGCGACAGGTCATGCGGGGCATTGAACGCGGTATCGACAGCGGCCTCAGCCGTGACACGCAGGTCGTCAATCACCAGCGGGAGGTCCTGATCCACATCCGGCGCGTCCGGTTCCTCGACGATCAACACGCCTTGCAGGCCGCGTTCGACCTGTTCCACCGATTGCGCGTGGGAATGGTACCAGTAGCTGCCCGCATCTGGCAGGGCGAAATCATACGTGAAGGTTTCACCGGGCTGGATCGGGTCCTGCGTGACGCCGGGCACCCCGTCCATGGCGTTATCGATGCGGATGCCGTGCCAATGGAGGCTGGTGGGTTGTGGCAGGCGGTTTACGACCTCGGCCACCAGCCGCGCGCCCTGTTTCAGGCGCAGGGTCTCGCCCGGCATGGTGCCGTTGACGCACCACAGATCCGTGGCCGGGTAGTTGGGCGGGGCGATCTGCTGCGATGCCGGTGCAAGCGTCAGGCGGTGCGGCGCCGCCTGCGCGATCCGAGGCAGGGCGGGCAACAGGGGCAGCGTGGCAAGGGTGCTGAGGAACTGGCGGCGGCTTGGTGTCATCGGCGGGGCTTTCTCTGGTTTTGCCGCAGAGGGTAGAGGGCGCAGGCGCGGGCGCAAAGACTTCCACCCACTGGAAGCTGACGCGTTTGTGAAAGGGGCCGGGGGCGCCGCAGGGCTGCCGCCGCGCTCTGCATGCGGTGCAGAGCGGCCAATCGCGCGGAAAACTTGACATCCCCAGCCGCCCGCGCGAAGGGAGCGGGCATGTTGATAACCGTGTTGAATGTGGCGCTGGGCGGCGCGATCGGGGCAAGCTGCCGCTACCTCGTGGGGGTGGGCGTGCTGCGCATGCTTGGGCCGACCTCGTTTCCGCTGGGGGTGCTGGGGGTGAATATCCTGGGCTCTGCCCTGATGGGCGCTTTTGTGGTGCTGGCGGCGCATAAGGGGCTGACGCATCTGTCGCCCTTTGTGATGACCGGCGTTCTGGGCGGTTTCACCACGTTTTCGGCCTTCTCGCTGGAGGCGGTTACCTTGTTCGAGCGCGGGGCCTACGGGCAGGCCGCGCTTTATATTGGCCTCTCCGCAGGCCTGTCTATTGCAGCCCTTGCCCTTGGCATGATGGCGGCCAGAGGAGTGCTGACATGAGCGGCGTGCAGATGATCACCGTCACCGAAGACGACGGCGGCCAGCGGATCGACCGCTGGTTGCGGCGGCTTTTCCCGCATGTAAACCAAGGCCGCATCGAGAAGATGTGCCGCAAGGGCGAGCTGCGTCTGGACGGGGGCCGTGTGAAGGCCAACACCCGCGTTGAGGCCGGACAGGTGGTGCGGGTGCCGCCGCTGGCCGAGAGCGATATGAAACCGGCCGAGGCGCGCCCGGTGAAGATCTCGGATGCCGACGCCAAGATGATTCGCGATTGCGTGGTCTACAAGGACGACGATGTTCTGGTGATCAACAAACCGGCGGGGCTGGCGGTGCAGGGCGGTTCCGGCACCACCAAACACGTCGATGGGCTCTCCGAGGCACTGCGCTTTGACGCCGAGGACAAGCCGCGGCTGGTGCATCGTCTCGACAAGGACACCTCCGGCCTGCTGGTGCTGGCGCGCAACCGCAAGGCCGCGCAGGGGCTCACCGCAGCCTTTCGCCACAAGAACACCCGCAAGATCTACTGGGCCTTGGTCGCAGGCGTGCCGACGCCCTACCTCGGCGAGATCAAGACCGGGTTGGTGAAGGCACCGGGGCACGGCAAATCCGGCGAGGGGGAAAAGATGATCCCCGTTGATCCACGCGATGTGGATGCCACGCCCGGGGCCAAGCGCGCGCATACCTTTTATGCCACCCTCTACCGCGTGGCGAGCCGTGCGAGCTGGGTCGCGATGGAGCCTGTGACGGGCCGCACCCACCAGCTGCGCGCGCATATGGCGGGCATGGGGCATCCGATCATTGGCGATGGCAAATATGGCGGCTCCAGTCAGGAGAACCTCGGCGATGGCTGGGGCGCGCAAATTGGCGGTCTGATCTCGAAGAAACTGCACCTGCACGCGCGCCGTTTGCAGTTCGAACACCCCGTCACCGGCAAAGTGGTGACAGTGACCGCTGCGCTGCCGGATCATATGAAAGAGAGCTGGGACACCTTTGGCTGGACCGAGGATCTGGCCGCCGACGATCCCTTCGAGACGCTGTTTTGACCTCTGCGCTGAAACTCATTCTGTTTGATGTGGACGGGACCCTGGTGGACAGTCAGGGGACGATTGTGTCTTGCATGAATGAGGCCTTTGCAGGGGCTGGGGTGGAGCCTCCCTCACGCGCGGCGATCCTGTCCATCGTGGGGCTGTCGCTCCCGCAGGCGATGACGCGTTTGGCGGAGGATCAGTCCGCGCAGGTTCAGGACGCGTTGGTCGAGGGCTACAAAAAGGCCTATCAGGCGGCGCGGCTGCGCGAGGGCGCGGCGCATTCGCCGCTCTATCCCGGGGCGCGGGCGGTGCTGGACGCGCTGCATGCGGTGCCGGAATACATCCTTGGCGTGGCCACCGGAAAATCCCAGCGCGGGTTGGATGCGCTGATCGAGGGGCATGATCTGGGAATGTTCGTCACCCGTCAGGTGGCCGATCACCACCCCTCCAAGCCACATCCGTCGATGATCCTCGCGGCGATGTCGGAGACGGGCATCCCGCCCGCCGACACGGTGATGATTGGCGACACCACATTTGACATGGACATGGGCCGCGCCGCCGGGGTGACGACCATCGGCGTGGACTGGGGCTACCATGCGGCTGCGCATCTGGGGGCGGATCACATGCTGGCGGAGTTCGCCGCGCTGCCGGATCTGTTGCGCCGGATCTGGCCGGGCTGAGCCTGCCGCGACCACGCCCGAGACGAAGAAGGACGGACCAAGATGAGTGAATGGAAACAGAAGCGATTCTGGAAAGAGGTGAGCGTCGAGGAAGACGGCGCGGGCTTTGCCGTGGCGCTGGACGGGCGGCGCGTGACAACACCGGCAAAAACCGCGCTGGTGGTGCCGACGCGGGCGCTGGCTGAGGCGATTGCCGCCGAGTGGGACGCACAGGAAGACCAGATCGACCCGCTGTCGATGCCCAACACGCGGTCGGCCAATGCGGCGATCGACAAGGTGGCGGTGCAGTTCACTGAGGTCGCCGATATGCTGGCGGAATACGGCGACAGCGATCTGTTGTGTTACCGCGCCGAAAGCCCCGAGGGGCTGGTTGCCCGTCAGAGCGAATCCTGGGATGCGGCGCTGGATTGGGCCGAGGCTGCGCTGGGCGCACGCCTGCTGCCGCGCGCTGGCATCCTGCATGCGCCGCAAGACGGGGCTGCACTGGAGGTGCTGCGCAAACGGGTGCATCAAATGACGCCGTTTCAGCTGGCGGCCTTTCACGATTTGGTGGGGTTGACCGGCTCCTTGATCCTGGGATTTGCAACGGCTGCGAACTGGCGGTCCTTGGATGAGATCTGGGAAATCTCGCGCATCGACGAGCGCTGGCAAGAGGAGCTCTGGGGCCCGGACGACGAGGCGCAGGCGATCGAGGCGCAGAAGAAACAAGCCTTTGTGCACGCCGCCGGTTTCTACGCGCGGGTTTGATTCCCGGCTCCAGTCCCGGCTCCATTCCCGGCCACAAACCGGCGCAAGGCGGCGCGAAGCAACGGGTTTGTGGCCATGGCGGGGCGTCAGGCCGGAAAATCGCCGCGCAACAATCCTGCTATAAACCCGGCCCTGGCGAAGTTTGTCGCATTCCTCACCGCAATATTCGCAAAGTTAGCGCCCAAAATAAAGCAGCGCCCCGGGGCTCAGGGTGAAAAGCCCATTGAAACCGGTGATCCTACCCTTGACGTTCGTTGATGAATCCGCCCAAACTCGGCATCGAAAACGGGGGCGAACCCTGTTTCAAACAGCCCGCACCGTGACGGGTGGGCTATAAAGAACCACCAAACTCAGGTGGATAGTCAGGAAGAGGTAAACATGAACACATCCGTATTCTTTGGCGCGCTGACCGTGGCCGGTCTCGCAGCCGGTGCAGCCGCTGCCGGCACGCTGGACGACGTCAGGGCACGTGACAAGCTGAACTGCGGCGTCACCACCGGTCTCGTCGGGTTCGCAGCGCCGAATGCAAACGGCGAATGGGAAGGCTTCGACGTCGCGGTCTGCCGCGCTGTCGCCGCTGCCGTGCTGGGCGATTCGAGCAAGATCGAATTCGTTCCGACCACCGGCAAGACCCGCTTCACCGCGCTGGCGTCGGGCGAAATCGACATGCTGGCCCGCAACACCACCTGGACCTTCAGCCGCGACGTCGACCTGAAGTTCGAATTCGTCGGCGTGAACTACTACGACGGTCAGGGCTTCATGGTGCCCAAGGAGCTGGGCGTGTCCTCCGCGAAGGAACTGGACGGCGCCACCGTCTGCATCCAGACCGGCACCACCACCGAGCTGAACCTGGCGGACTTCTTCCGCTCCAATAACATCAGCTACGAGCCGGTTCCGATCGAAACCAACGCCGAAGCGCAGCAGCAGTATCTGGCTGGCGCCTGTGACGTCTACACCACCGACGCGTCCGGCCTGGCGGCCACCCGCGCGACCTTTGACGATCCGACCGCGCATGCGATCCTGCCGGAGATTATCTCCAAAGAGCCGCTCGGCCCGCTGGTCCGCCACGGCGACCACGAGTGGGGTGACGTTGTGCGCTGGACCCTCAACGCGCTGGTCGCGGCAGAGGAACTGGGCGTGACTTCCGCCAACCTCTCCGAGATGGCGTCCGGCACCGACAACCCGGAAATCAACCGTCTGCTCGGCACCGAAGGCAACCTGGGCGAGATGCTCGGCCTGGACGCCGACTGGGCCGCAAAAGCCCTGTCCGTGGGCGGCAACTACGGTGAGGTCTTTGCCAAGAACATCGGTGAAGACACTCCGATCGGTCTCGCACGTGGCCTGAACGCCCAGTGGACCGATGGTGGCCTGCTCTACGCACCGCCGTTCCGTTAAGTTTGGCAACCGGAAAGGGCGCGGGGGATACCTCGCGCCCTTTTCCAAAGTTTATAACGAATTCTGCGGCCAGACACAGAGCGGGGCAAACCTCGCCGGGATGACTGGAACCGCAGGCCTCGGGGATCCCTACATATGTCGATTTTGACTGACCCGCCGAAAGAGAGTTTTCGGCCGTCGATGCTTATCAACGATACCCGCTATCGATCACTGACGTTTCAGGCGATTGCGGCGATCGTGCTTGCCCTCTGCATCTGGTATCTGGGCAATAACCTCATCCAAAACCTGCGCGAAGCCGGATTGAACATCTCCTATGGGTTCCTCGGGGACCCGGCCGGGTATGACATCAACCAGCGGCTTGTCGACTACGACAGCCAGTCCTCGCACGCCAAAGCGGCCCTGGTCGGGCTGCTGAACACCCTGCTGGTGTCGTTTCTGGCCTGTGTCACCGCGACTGTGTTCGGCGTGATTGCCGGCGTGCTGCGCCTGTCGAACAACTGGCTCGTGTCGAAGGTCATGGCCGTTTACGTCGAGATCTTTCGCAACATCCCGGTGCTGATCTGGATCATCATCATCTTTACGATCATGACCGCCGTGTTGCCGGGGCCGCGGGCCTTCCGGGGCGATAATGCGACGCACAGCATGCTGTTTGACGCCTTCGCCTTCACCAACCGGGGGATCTATATCCCGGCGCCCTTCTTCGAGCGGGGCCTGTTTGCCAGCACCAGCCTGAACTGGCTGTTGGTGATTGCCGTGCTGGCGGGGTCTGCCGTTGCCGCGCGCAAGATCAATGCCTGGGCGACTGCAAAACAGGAAGCGACCGGGCTGCGTCCCAATACCCTTCCGATGATCCTCGGGGTCTGGATCGTTCCCTTTGCCCTGCTGATGCTGATCATGGGGCTGACCTGGGAATTCCCGGTTCTGAAAGGGTTCAATTTCGGGGGCGGGATCAAGATCGGCGGGCCGCTGATTGCGCTGTGGTTTGCGCTGTCGATCTATACCGGGGCCTTTATCGCGGAGAACGTCCGCGCGGGGATCCAGGCGATTTCCAAAGGCCAGACCGAGGCGGCTGCTGCGCTGGGTCTGCGTCAGGGCCGGATTATGAACCTCGTGATCCTGCCGCAGGCCTTGCGGGTCATCATCCCGCCGTTGATTTCGCAATATCTCAACATCACCAAGAACTCGTCGCTGGCGATCGCCGTGGGCTATGCGGATATCACCGCCACGCTGGGCGGCATCACGCTGAACCAGACCGGCCGTGCGATCGAATGTGTGCTTCTGCTGATGCTCTTCTATCTCACCGCATCCCTGCTGATTTCGATGGGGATGAACCTCTACAACGCATCGGTCAAGTTGAAGGAGCGCTGAGATATGAGTGATCAAACCAACACTGGTATCGCGTTTGTCGCAACCGAAATGATCCCCGAGTCGCCGCCGCCGGCGCGCGAAACCGGGATCGTGAAGTGGCTGCGCGAGAACCTGTTCTCCAATGCCGTCAACTCGGTTCTGACATTGGTGACACTCTGGGCGATCTACCTCGTCCTGAGCGCGACCCTGCCGTGGATCTTCAACGGCGTCTGGACGACGACCTCTCTGAACGAGTGCCGCGAGGTGCTGCAGGGCGAGGTCGGGGCCTGTTTCTCGGTGCTGACGGAGCGCTGGAACCAGCTGCTCTACGGGTTCAAATATCCGACGGATGCCTATTGGCGCCCGAACCTGGCGCTTGTGCTGCTGCTGATCGCGATGGCGCCGGTGCTGTTCTTTGACCTGCCGCGCAAGATGCTGGCCTTTACCGCCATCTATCCCTTTCTGGCCTTCTGGCTGATCTGGGGCGGTACGGTCCTGGCACCGATCGTGGCCTTCCTGGGCTTCGGCGCTGCGGCCTATGTGTTCCAGCGTCTGGGGCGTGGCAGTTTTGCTGCCGGGTTCTTTGGCGCCATTCTCACCGCCTTTGCGGTCTGGTTCGTCGGCGGTCTGCTGATCCCGGAAGGGGCGTCGGAGAATGCCTTGCTGTCGCCTGTGCCCTCGCGGGATCTGGGCGGGTTCATGCTGAACCTGATGCTCGGGGTGACCTGCGTGTCGCTGTCGCTGCCGCTGGGGATTGCCCTGGCGCTGGGGCGGCAGTCGGACATGCCGCTGATCAAGTGGATCTGCGTGGTCTTCATCGAATTCGTCCGCGGTGTGCCCTTGATCACCCTGCTGTTCGTGGCGTCGGTGATGCTGTCCTACTTCTTCCCGCCGGAAAGCACGGTGGACCTGTTCCTTCGGGTGGTGATCATGATCACCATGTTCTCTTCGGCCTATATCGCCGAGGTGATCCGGGGTGGGCTCGCCGCCTTGCCAAAGGGGCAGTATGAGGCGGCCGACAGTCTGGGACTGGATTATCCGCAGGCGATGCGCATGATCATCCTGCCGCAGGCGCTGAAGATCTCCATCCCGGGGATCGTGAACGTGGCCGTGGGGCTGTTCAAGGATACCACCCTGGTGTCGGTCATCTCGATGTTCGACCTCGTGGGCATGATCCGGGGGCCGATCCTGGCATCCACCGAATGGAACGGGGTCTACTGGGAGCTTCTCGGCGCCGCCGCCTGTCTTTTCTTCGTCGTCTGTTACGGCATTTCTCAATACTCGCAGTGGCTGGAGCGTCGTCTCGCCACCGATCACCGCTAAGGGGTTCACTCAATGTCTGAACTTGCACTCGACCGCGAAATCGACCGCTCCAAGATGAAAGTCTCGGATGAGGTCGCCATCCAGATCACCGATATGAACAAGTGGTACGGCTCCTTCCACGTGCTGCGCGATATCAATCTGACGGTGAACCAGGGCGAACGCATCGTCATCGCGGGGCCTTCGGGCTCCGGCAAATCCACCTTGATCCGCTGCCTCAATGCGCTCGAAGAGCATCAGGCGGGCAAGATCCTGGTGGATGGCACGGAACTGTCGAATGATCTCAAGAACATCGACAAGATCCGCTCCGAGGTTGGCATGGTGTTCCAGCACTTCAACCTGTTCCCGCATCTGACCATTCTGGAAAACTGCACGCTGGCCCCGATCTGGGTGCGCAAGACGCCCAAGAAAGAGGCCGAAGAGCGCGCGATGCATTTCCTGGAGAAGGTGAAGATCCCCGAGCAGGCCGACAAATACCCCGGCCAGCTGTCCGGTGGTCAGCAGCAGCGGGTGGCGATTGCACGGAGCTTGTGCATGATGCCGCGGATCATGCTGTTTGACGAGCCGACCTCGGCGCTGGATCCGGAGATGATCAAAGAGGTGCTCGACACCATGATCGAGCTGGCCGAAGAAGGCATGACGATGCTCTGTGTGACGCATGAGATGGGCTTTGCCCGTCAGGTGGCGAACCGGGTGATCTTTATGGATGCCGGCCAGATCGTGGAGCAAAACGAGCCGGAAGAGTTCTTCAACAACCCGCAGAGCGAACGCACCAAACTGTTCCTCAGCCAGATCCTGGGTCACTGAGACCTGTTGCCAAATTGAGAAAAGGCCGGGCAATGCCCGGCCTTTTCGCTTGTATTTGGGGTGTGAGGGGGCGCTGCCCCCTTTCGAGCCCTGCGGGCCCGACCCCCGAGATATTTGCAAAAAGCTGAAGGCAGAGCGGGATCGCGCCGCGTCAGCGGCGCGCCCGGCCCAACGGGCGAACTCGCATTTCAATGCGAGGGAGACGGGCGGGAGTGCTCCCCCGCCCGTTTGCGTGTTGTTAGCGTGAAAGATGCATCACGATTTCAGGTTGATCGAAGAAGCTGTTGAGCCGTTCTTCCCCGGCCTGAAAACCATAAGCCTTGTAGAAACCGCGCGCTTGGTGGTTGGCGGCAAACACGCAGAGTTCCAGTTCTGTGCGGGTGTGCAGCGCGTGATCCAGCAGCGCGCGTCCGTAACCTTTGCCTTGGTGCGAGGGCAGTACAAAAAGGCCGCCGACCTCATTGCCGAGTAGGGCGATAAAGCCTGCGGGCGTGTTATCTGCGTCAATCATCCAGGTTTCGGCGAGATCCAGAAACTGGTCACGGATCATCGCTTCGGCCTGAGCAACCAGGGCTTCGCTCAGGAAGGGATGCGCGATGGCGTTGGCCTCGCGCCAGATGTGGAGGACCGTCGGCTTGTCCGACGGAGAATAAGGTCTGATCATGGTCAGGAATATCTCGTAGAGGGCCGCCTTTCAGCGGCAGATTTGATAGATGGATTGCGCAAGTCAAACGCGGCGGCTCCGACGGCCACCTTTGCATTTTGATACTTGCGGCACTGGCGCCCATGCGCCGGCATCAACGGGACATCAAATCTCCTGTGTCGGTAGGAGGGTGGTAGCGCAGTGTCTGTCGATGTGCAAGTACACCCTCCTGCCTTTGTCGAGGCTCACTCCCCCAGCAGTTCGCGCGGGACCACGAAGTCGATCACCTTGCCGCTGGCAGGCTGCATCTCGGCCCAATGCGCGATGTCGAACTCGACCATCAGCGTGGCGCCGGTCGGATAGTCGTCAAAGCGCGAGTGGGGCGGGGGGTGTTTCACGATCTCATGGGCAAATTCCATCAGCCCGGGGTTGTGACCGAGCAGCAGCACCTGCGGCTGCGTTGCTTCGCGCAGCACATCATAGAGGATCTCTGGCGTGGCGTGATACAGGCGTTCGGTAAAGGTCGCCGGGGCGGCCAGCTCCATCAACTCGTAGGTTTCGCGAGTGCGTTGCGCCGAGGAGGACAGAACCTGGGCCGGCTGCAGCGCCTGGTCGCGCAGCCAGTTCCCTAGGGCGCCCGCAGAGCGGCGACCGCGTTTGTTGAGCGGGCGGGCGTGATCGCTTGGGGCGTCGGTGTTCCAGGCGGATTTGGCGTGGCGGGTCAGAAACAGGGTACAGGTCATGGGTGGTGAAAATACCTCATGTGGTGGGCAGTCTGCGCAGGCGGGCGCCCGGCACCGTCACTGAGCGGGCAGGCCCGGCGCGCGATACAGCCCGATGCCATGCACTCCGTTCCCTGCGGTGTGTCCAGGTGATCGTGACAGGCTGCCAGTTTGTAGGGGCCGCCGTCAACCAGTGCGTGTACCGGGCAGGCGGAAAGACAGGGGCGATCCGCGCAGTCCACACAGGGGGACGTTGTGCGCGCAGGCGCGGGGATGTCGAGTATCTTATCAAAATGCAGTGCTCCGCGGTAGGAAATCAGCATGCCGACCTCATCATGCACCAGCATCTGCGACGGGGATGTGAAAGCGCGCCCCGAGGCCAGCGCCCAGGCCACAAACGGGGTATAGGGCGGGCCGCCAAAGGGATAATACGCCACCGCGCGATAGCGATCTGCCAGAGCCCCGATGGTCCGACGCGAATAGCTATCAACCGGATCGGGCGTGCCGTCCTGGCCCTCTGGCGCCGCGGTGAGGCAGGTCCAGAAGTCTTGAGCGGTGCCGATCAGGATCAGCGTGCCCGTCCCAAGCTGGGGCACAGGCACACGGTGCGGGTGAACACCGCCATAGATCATCAGGCCCAGTGGGCGCAGGTCGCTGGCAAGCTGTTCATAGATCCGCTTTGAACGGGTCGGGGTCGGGGTCGGGGTGGGAAGCGTCATGTCCCCAGAGAAGCCGCGAACCGCGCGCCGGGCAAGCCCGTCGGCGACATTCGGCAGGCCGCTGCGGACGCTCCCAGGCGAATCAGTCGCGGATCATCGAGCCCGCGCCGTGGTCGGTGAACAGCTCCAGCAACACCGCGTTGGGCACGCGGCCATCGACGATGGTACAGGCGCGGACACCGCCGCGCACGGCGGCCAGCGCCGTCTCGGTCTTGGGGATCATGCCGCCGGCGATCACGCCTGCGGCGGTCATCGCCTCGACATCGGTGGCCTTGAGTTCGGTGACCACCACGCCCTCGGCATTCTTGACACCCGCCACATCGGTCAGCAGCAACAGCCGGTCGGCCTTGAGCGCGGCGGCGACGGCACCGGCGGCGGTGTCGCCGTTGATGTTGAACGTCTCGCCCGCGCGGCCCGCACCAATGGGGGCGATCACGGGGATGAATTCCTTTTCAAAGAGGTTCCGCAGCATGTCGGCGTTGACCTCGGACGGGGTGCCGACGAAGCCAAGCGCCGGGTCGGTCATCTCGCAGGTGATGAGGTTGGCGTCCTTGCCCGAGAGGCCAATTCCCTTGCCGCCCTGAGCGTTGATCGCCTGCACGATGCGTTTGTTGACCATGCCGGAGAGCACCATCTCCACCACTTCCATGGTGGCGGTGTCGGTCACGCGTTTGCCGTTCACGAACTCGGATTGGATCTGCAATTTGTCGAGCAGCGAGTTGATCATCGGCCCGCCGCCGTGCACGATCACCGGGTTGACGCCGACCTGACGCAAGAGCACCACATCGCGGGCGAAGCTTTCCATGCCCTCGTCGCTGCCCATGGCGTGACCGCCGAGCTTGATGACCACGATGGCGTCGTCATAGCGCTGCAGATAGGGCAGGGCGCTCGAGAGGGTTTCGGCAGTGGCAATCCAGTCGCGGTTCATGTCTCTGGTCTTCATCGCTGTCAGGTCCTGAGGTGGCCCGGGGCGCGGGCGCGGGGTGTCACAAGGGTGTTACGCATTTCCGCTGCCGCTGCCAAGGGGGGGCTCCGCGTCCCATTGCAGATGCCGTTGCCGGTGCTACTGTTGCGGGTGCAGCATCAGCCCGCGAGAGGACATTCCATGCGTCGCAAAACCCTGCTTCTGACCGGCGCCAGCCGGGGCATCGGCCATGCCACCGTGCGCCGGTTCAATGCCGAGGGCTGGCGGGTGATCACCTGTTCGCGCCAGCCTTTCCCCAAGGAGTGTCCCTGGGGGGGGGGCGAGGAAAACCACGTGCAGCTGGATCTGTCGGACCCTTCGGACACCATCAACGCGGTTGGCGTCATTCAGGAACGGCTGGAGGATGGCAAGCTGGATGCGCTGGTGAACAACGCCGGGATTTCGCCCAAGGGACCGGAAGGGGAGCGCCTGAGCACGCTCAACACCGATTTGATGGACTGGGCCAAGGTGTTTCACGTCAACTTCTTTGCCTCGGTGGTGCTGGCGCGCGGCCTGCGGGAGGAACTGGCGGCCGCCAAGGGTGCGGTGGTCAATGTGACCTCGATTGCGGGCAGCCGGGTGCATCCTTTTGCGGGCGCGGCCTATGCGACCTCCAAGGCGGCGCTGGCGGCGCTGACGCGCGAAATGGCGCATGACTTCGGGCCGATGGGCGTGCGGGTCAATGCGATTGCGCCGGGTGAGGTGGAGACCTCGATCCTCAGCCCCGGCACCGACAAGATCGTGGAAAAACTGCCGCTGCGCCGGCTGGGCCAGCCCTCTGAGGTGGCGGATGCGATCTATTTCCTGTGCTCCGAACAGAGCAGCTATATTTCCGGCACCGAGATCGAGGTGAACGGCGCGCAGCACGTCTGAGCGGAGCGGGATTGGCCCGGCCTTGCGCGCAAAGCCGGGCCGAGGGTCAGCTGACCACGCGTTTGAGGCGGGGCAGGTTCGACAGGATCAGCACATCCAGTGCCAGCACCGCCAAGAGCGTCAGACCCACCAGCGGGAAGGCCAATGAGGCAAGGAGCCCGATCAGTACGGCACCTTTCCAGAACGGCAGGTCCTGAGGCACCGGCGGCGCGGCAAGACGTCCGGCACGCGCGGGGCGGCGCTTGAGCCACATCACCACGCCCGACACACAGACGAAGATCACCGAGAGGCAGAACACCGTGTTCAGCACGATGTTCCAAAGCCCCATGTCGCCCTCGTGAAAGGCAATGCCCACCGCCATGGACTTCCCGGCCAGTGAGTAGTCGGAGAATTTCACATCGGCGAGGATCTTGCCGGTGAACTGATCGACATGGACGGTGCGGTCGCACGTCGGGCAGGCGCTGTCGTTGCTCATGCTGTCCTGGTTGAGCGTGTAAACGCCGGTTTCATTGCCCGGAAACACGATGCGAAAACGGCCCTCGTAGCCCAGCGTACGCGCCAGCGCGTAGATGCTGTCTCCGGTCACAGCGCTGCCTTCGGGCAGGCCCGTGATCCCGGCGTCAGAGCCGGATTCGGGCATCGGGGTCTGCTCCAGCGCCCAAGGCGTGTCCTTCATGGCGCCATGGTTCATGTGGTCCGCGTGGGTGCTGTCCGAGAGCGGCACGGCCTCCCATTTCTGCGCCGGGAAGGTGGACCATGCCTGCACAAAACGCTCGCCCCAGATCCCGGCCCAGGACAGGCCGGACACCAGAAACACCACCAGAATGAGCGAGATGTAGACGCCGATCACCGCATGAAGGCTCTTCCACAGGGCGCGGCCCTTGGCGCGCAGGCGCGGCACAAAGGCAGAGGTCCAGTCGCCGCGGGGCCACCACAGATAAAGCCCGGTCAGCACCAGAACGATGGCGAGACCTGCGGCGATCTCGATGAGGCGATCACCGGTGTCGCCGATCAGCAATGTGCCGTGAATGTCTGAGAGGAAGTCATACCAGCCCGCGCGGCGGTCCCATGTCTCCACAACCTCGGCGGTGTAGGGGTCAACGGCGACCATACGCATGCCGCCCTCGGTGGCGACGCGCACCACGGCGGCGCGATCTGCGGCCTTGGGGCCGATCCATTCAACACGCGTGGCGCCGGGAATGGCGTTCACGGCCGCTTGGGTTTGCAGTTCGATGGGCTGCACGGTCTCGCCGACAGGCACGGCGACATACTCGCCGTCACGCCCATCGAAGACCGAGATATACATCATGCCGAGCCCGGTGAGCGCCAGCATGATGAGGAAGGGGATTACGTAGAGGCCCGCATAGAAATGCCAGCGCCATGCGGCGAAATAGAATTTTTGCGACAGGTTCGGGGTGGCGGGACGTCTATCCGCGCCAGCGGTTTGGCTGAGTGCCATTGTGGGAGTTCTCCATACCAGTAAAGCCGCGACAAAGCGCGGTGCAATCAGGGTGATTTTGCAAAGGATCAGGAGAGAGCGGGCGGGCCACGGGCATCATAGCGCCAGTGAAACCCGGCGCTGTGATGGGTGAAGGGCGCGCGCAACCACAGGTCGCGCTCCGGCCCCATCAGGGGCAGAGGCAGTTGCGTGGCCGTATGGGCCGCCAGCTGTGGCTGAGCGGCGAGGGGACAATTGCGGCTGGCGCTTTCGTCCTCCTCGTGGGCGGGCGCGTCATCGCCAAGCTCGACCCACATCTCTTGCGGCCCGTCGCCGGTACAGAGCACCAGCAGCACCTTGCCCCCCTGGGCGGTCACAGGCATCCAGCCCGCCGGGATCAACCCGGCGATCAGGATGGCCAGCAGGCCCAGATATGGCACAAGGCGGCGCAGGGGCTTAGTCCAGATGCGCGATGATGGAGCGCAGGGTGGCGATGCCGTCGCCCTTTTCCGACGAGGTCAGCACGATCTCGGGATAGGCGGCGGGGTGTTTGGAAAGCGCGTCGCGCACCTGATCGAGGATCTTGGCGCGGTCTTTCTCCTTCACCTTGTCGGCCTTGGTCATCACCACCTGAAAGGTCACGGCGGCGCTGTCCAGCAGCTTCATGATCTCCTCGTCGACCTTTTTGACACCGTGACGGGTGTCGATCAGCACAAAGGCGCGGCGCAGGGTCTGGCGACCGGAGAGATATTGTTTCAGCAGGCGCTGCCATTTCTCCACCACCGCCAGCGGCGCATTGGCGTAGCCATAGCCGGGCAGGTCAACGAGATAGAGCTCGGGCCCCTGGGTGAAGAAGTTGATCTCCTGCGTGCGCCCCGGCGTGTTTGAGGCGCGTGCCAGCCCCTTGGTGCCCGTGAGCGCGTTGATCAGCGAGGATTTCCCCACGTTCGAACGCCCGGCAAAGCAGACCTCGATGCGGTCCGCGGGCGGCAGGCCGGACATCGCCACCACGCCCTTGAGGAATTCGGACTGGCCGGCAAAAAGCTTGCGCCCGGTTTCTGCGGCCACTGCTTCGGGGTCTTCGGCGAGGGGGAAGGGAAGCTGCATCACAGAACCTCTAGGCTGTCGGAGAGCGCGATGTCGCCACCGCTCAGGACTTTGGCGCGGATGCCAAAATCGGTGTGGCCCCAATGCGCGCGCAGTGCCTTCAGCGTGTTGGCATCGCGTTCGCCGCTTTCGGGGTTGGTCTCGGTGGCGCGGCAGCGGGTGATGCGATCCACCACTTCCAGCCGGGTGGAGCCGATTTTCAGCTCCCGTCCCACCCAGTCGAATTCTTCAAAGGGGGCGGTGCCGTCGATCCAGAGGTTGCCACGGAAACGGCGCGGGTCGAGGTCTTGTTCCAAGGCCTCACCCAGCGCCTTCAACGAGGTCAGCGACAGGATCGAGACGGCAGAGAAATCCGCATCCGCCATGCCGCCCGCAGGGGCCTTGATCAGGCTGTGGGGCTGGGGGCGCTCGGCCGGGTAGATAGGCAGCAGCCAGTCCACAAGCCGCGCGCCCTCTGTGGCCGGATCAAGGGTGATCTCGCCCTGCTTGGGGTGGCGCAGCGTGATCTGGTCGCCGTGGGATTCGGAGGTGATCGCCATCAGCTCGGGGCCGAAACAGCCACGGGCAAAGTTCCGGCAGGGCTGCCACGCGCCGGTATCCTCGGAGGTGCCGGTCAGCACCGCCCAGGCCCGATCCAAAGGCATAGGCCCGCCTGTTTCCAAGCGGACCTCTGTCAGTGGTTCGGCCCCGATCCCCTTGATCGGGTGCCGCCACATCTGCCTGACAGTTGCTGTCATTTCTTTTCGGCCTTCTCGGCTTTTTCCTTGCGCTTGAAGCTCGACCTGATGTTGCCGAAGACGTCCGGCGTATAGCCGTGCGAGCGCATGATGAGGTATTGCTGGGTAAAGGTGATCACGTTGTTGGTGATCCAGTAGACCACGAGGCCCGAGGCAAAACCACCCAGCATGAACATGAAGACCCAAGGCATCCAGGCAAAGATCATCGCCTGGGTTTCATCCGTGGGCGCCGGGTTCAGTTTCTGCTGCACCCACATGGAAACCCCGAGCAGGATTGGCAGGATGCCGATGAAGACCAGCGCCAGGATCGAATCCGGTGTCGGCGCGCCCCATGGCAGCAGGCCAAAGAGGTTGTAGAGCGAGGTCGGATCGGGCGCGGAAAGATCCTGGAACGGGCCGAAGAAGGCCGAATGGCGCAGCTCCAGCGTCACGAAGATCACCTTGTAGAGCGAGAAGAAGATCGGGATCTGGATCAGGATCGGCAGACAGCCCGCGGCCGGGTTGACCTTCTCGCGCTTGTAAAGCTCCATCATCTCCTTTTGCATCTTCTGACGGTCATCGCCCGCGCGTTCGCGCAGCTTTTCCATCTCGGGCTGCAATTCCTTCATCCGCGCCATGGAGGCATAGGATTTATAGGCCAGCGGGAAGACGAGGATCTTCAGCAGGAAGGTGAGCGCGATGATCGCGACACCCATGTTGCCGATGGCGGCATTGAGCCAGTGCAGCACGGCAAAGATCGGCTTGGTGAAGAAGAAGAACCAGCCCCAGTCGATCGAGTCGAGGAAGCCTTCGATGCCGCCACGTTCGTATTCGCGGATGGTGGCCCATTCCTTGGCACCGGCAAAGAGCTGGGTGCTGGCCGAGGTGCTCTCGCCTGCCGCAAGCGTCACGGTCGGCAGTACGACGTCGGTCTGGTAGATGTCGCGGCGTTCGTCATATTTCGCGATCGCGCGGAAGGCGTCGCCCGGCGCGGGGATCAGGGTCGACATCCAGTAGTGGCCGGTGAAGCCGATCCAGCCATTTTCGGTGACCGGGGTGACCTGCGCGCGCGAGCCATCACGCGGATCGGGGTCGAAATCGGTCATGTCGTCATAGTCGATTTCGGCCAGCTCTCCGTCGGCCATGCCAACCACGCCTTCGTGCAGGACAAAGAAGTTCTCGAGGTTTGAAGGTTCGCCGTGGCGCGCCAATGTGCCGTAGGGGGCCAGGGCGACGGTGTCGCCGGAGGTATTGGTGACCGACTGGGTGATCGAGAACATGTAGTCCTCGTCAATGGCGATCTCGCGCGAGAAGGTGAGGCCATTGCCGTTGTCCCAGGTGAGGGTCACCGGGGTTTCGGGTGTCAGCGTCGCGCCTTCCTCGGCCTGCCAGCGGGTGTTGGCGGTGGGGACGTCCTCGATGCCGAGACCGGTGCCGGGGGCCCAGCCATAAAGCGCGTAATAGGCATTGGCCTGACCGGCGGGGGACAGCAGCGTCACGATGGGCGAATCGTCGTCCAGGGTTTCGCGGTAGTCCTTGAGGCGCAGATCGTCGATGCGCCCGCCGGTGAGGGAGATGGAGCCCTCGACCCGCGGGGTGTTGATCGTCAGGCGCGGGGTGTCTTCGACGGCCTCGG
Organism: Epibacterium sp. MM17-32; assembly: GCF_022348205.1. Classification (NCBI taxonomy): domain Bacteria; kingdom Pseudomonadati; phylum Pseudomonadota; class Alphaproteobacteria; order Rhodobacterales; family Roseobacteraceae; genus Epibacterium; species Epibacterium sp. MM17-32. The sequence goes on from NZ_JAKRFC010000008.1 coordinate 56,074, forward strand.
GTTCGGCGGCGGCCGCGTCGACCTCGCCGGTGGCCGCACCGGCACTGGGCGCGGCCGCGGGGGCAGAGGTGTCACCCGGTGTCGGCGTGGTCTCGGTGACTTGGGTGGCGGGCTGCGGGGCCTCCTCCGGGGGCGGGAAGAAGAAATACCAGCCGAGGATCACCAGGAAACTCAAAGCGGTTGCGAGCAGTAGATTCTTGTTCTGATCGTCCATCTGGACAGCCACCTCATGCATGCAAAGACAGGGTGTGGTTCAACAGAGGTCGGTCCGGAAGGTCAAGGGAAATCCGGGCAGCCAGCGCATCACTGGCGGCGGAAATCCCAAAAAACACAGGGAATCAGAGAACAGAAGCGGCTGTGGCCGGGGTCAATGGCGCTGACGACCGATCAGCGGCGCATCCTGCAGCTTGGCCTCGTGGGTGACCACCCAGTCGAGGGTCTGGTCGAAGGGCATGGGGCGGCCAATGCCAAACCCCTGCACGTGATCGCAGCCCAATTGCGCCAGCAGCGCGTGTTCGCCAACGGTCTCCACCCCCTCGGCGAGGGTTTGCAGCTCCAGCCGTTCCGCCATGGTGAGGATGGCGGCAATGAGCTTTTGCTGTTCCGGGTCGTGATCCGATTTGGTCACGAAGGAGCGGTCGATCTTGATCCGGGAGACACGGAAGCGGCGCACCGAGGCGATCGAGGCGTGACCGGTGCCAAAATCATCGAGATCGATATGGCAGCCCAGTTCGCCCAGAGCCTTGATGTTGCGGGCCACAACCTCGTCGGGCTGGTCGGTCATCACCGTTTCCAGCACCTCGATCGTCAGCCGCTCGGGACGCAGGCCAAAGCGATCCAGCTCCCAGCGGATCCGGTTGACCAGCGCCGGGTCGCGCAGCTCATCGGTGGCGAAGTTGACGCCCACCGACGGCACGTTGAGCCCCGCCGCGTCCCAGGCCTTGATCGCGGTCAGCGCCTGCTGGACCATCTGCTGGCTGAGTTTTTGCAGCAATCCGGCCTGTTCCAGGGCCGGCAGGAAGGAGGAGGGCGGGATCATGCCCTTGACCGGGTGGCACCAGCGCGCCAGGGCCTCAAACCCGGAGACCCGGCCGGTGTCGGTGCTGATCTGTGGTTGGAACCAGGCCTGGATCATGCCGTTTTCCAGCGCCATGGCCGCGTCTTCCAGCAGGTTGTCGGTCCGGTTCAGGTGCACATGGGTGTCGTTGGAGAAGGCCCGGATGCTGGAGGGGCCGACGCTGATCGCCTCGTCCAGGGCGGCAACGGCGCATTCGATCCAGCCGTTGGCAGCACCCTTGGGGGCGCGGTGGCGTTGGCAGATGCCGATCGAGCAGGACACGAACAGCGAGGTGCCATCCACGGCCACCGGCTCTTCCACCGCGACCTGGAGACGACCGGCAAGCTGGATGCACAGCTCCAGATCCAGTTGCATGACCGGGGCCAGGCAAATGGCAAAGCGGTTGCGTCCCAAACGCGCGACGGTATCGCGGTGGCGCAGCGTCGCGGTGATGCGTTCGCCGATCCGCTGCATCACGATGTCACCGGCGTCCTGGCCATGCGCGGCAATCAGGTCGTCGTGGTCGTCGATCTCCAGCACCAGCAGCGCCGATTTCAGGCCGCTGTCCTCGGTGCGGTGATAGATGGATTTGACGCGCGCCTGGAACCCGTCGGCCAGAATCATCCCGGTCAGGGCGTCCCGTCCGGGGGCGGGGGCCTTGTCCCGCATGAGGCTGCCCAGAACGGCAAACATCAGTGGCAACCCGAGGGCGGCCACCAGCAGCGCGGTTTCGCCGCCGAACCAGAAGGCCCCCAGCGTCAGCGCAGGCAGAAAGGCGAGCATTGGCGGGCCAAACACCACTTGCGAGAACCCGTCTCTGACCCGCTGTAGGAGACGTGAATTCGGTAGTTTCATAGCTGTAAGACCTTTCGACTTCGCCGGTGGTGCCTGCTCAGACTAGATCTTGGGTCTGACCGGAGAGTTAACGCGGATGTGAGTTTCCACCGGTTTCACGTCCGGCAGCCGGTTTTTTCGGGGCCATCCGCTGCGCGCGGCGTGAATTCGGATCGGAATGTGTCAGCCGGTGGGCAGCAGGGTGGCCGGCCCGGCCGCGGGGCGGATTGATTCCCCCGGGCCGGCCGCGAGACAGGCGCGCTGATGCGCCTTTTGGCGTTTTTCAGCATGGCGCGCGCGGGGCGCGGGGCTTTCAGTGCCGCTCCGGAGGTCCTGATCCGACGCCACGGGCGCCTATGGTCCGTTTCCCGCAACAGCAGGTGCGAGAAAGGCTTCCCGCCGCCAGCCGTTTGCCGTATTCACCCGGCCATGACCAATGACCTAGATGACATCCACCCGATCTTTCAGGGTGCGCCACAGACGACGGAATTCCGCAAACTGCGCAAGCGGATCATACGGTCCGTGCGCGAAGCCGTTGAGCAATACGGCATGGTGGACCGCAGCGATGCCCGCTGGCTGGTGTGCCTGTCCGGCGGCAAGGATTCCTATACGCTGCTGGCCGTGCTCATCGAGCTGAAGTGGCGCGGGCTGCTGCCGGTGGACCTGCTGGCCTGCAACCTCGATCAGGGGCAGCCGGGTTTTCCGGCGACGGTGCTGCCGGAGTTCCTGGAGAAAGTGGGCGTGCCGCATCGGATCGAGTATCAGGACACCTATTCGATCGTCATGGACAAGGTGCCGCAGGGCCGCACCTATTGCGCGCTCTGCTCGCGGCTGCGGCGCGGCAACCTCTATCGCATCGCCCGCGAGGAAGGCTGCTCGGCGGTTGTTCTGGGTCATCACCGCGACGACATCCTCGAAACCTTCTTTATGAATCTCTTCCACGGCGGCCGGCTGGCGACCATGCCGCCCAAGCTGGTCAACGAGGAGGGCGACCTGTTCGTCCTGCGCCCGCTGGCCCATGTGGCCGAGGCCGATTGCGAGAAATTCGCCCGCGCGATGAACTACCCGATCATCCCCTGTGATCTCTGCGGCAGTCAGGACGGGTTGCAGCGCCAGCAGGTCAAGCAGATCCTGGATGGCTGGGAAAAGAACAGCCCCGGCCGCCGCCAGGTGATGTTCAAGGCGCTGACCAATATCCGCCCGTCGCATATGATGGACCCGAAGCTCTGGGACTTTGCCGGGCTTGCGCTCCAGGAGGGGGCGGCCCTGTCGCAGTCGGCCACCGCCGCCGCAGAGCCAGAGGAGATCCCGGACCTGACACCGCCGCACGGCGTGGACGTGTAGATCGCGCGGCCCCGGGGCGCGGGTCCGACACCGGCGGACACGCGGAGGCGTGCCGCTGATCCGATCACGACCGCCGCTCGCAGTTCGTTGAAAAATAAGGGTATATTCCGGGCGCCATCGTCGCGCTCCGGATTGGTTGCTGCGCCGGGATGTGCCTGTCAGCGGCCCGCGCGAGGTCGGGGGTGACGGTCCGTCCGGTGACAGCAGGATTTTCAAACCGGCCTTCGAATGCTAAATCTGGCGTATGAGTGATCTTGATCCCCGTGTCTTTCCGCCTGCCAAAACCCGCACGCATGAGGTCTGCGGCCCGGGGGCCTATACCTTTGCCTTTGCGCTTGCGGCGCGGCTGGGCGGGCATTGCATGTGGGTGCGCGGCGGATGGGATTCGACCGAGATCAACCCCAATGGCTTTGCCGATTTCATCGCGCCCGAGGACCTGACGGTCTGCCGCACCAAGGACCAGCTGCAGACCCTGGCCGTCGCCGAAGAGGCGCTGCGTGCAGGGGCGGTCTCGCTGGTCGTGATGACGTTGAACAAACCCCTCGGGCTGACCGAAGGGCGGCGATTGCAGCTTGCGGCGCGGGATGGGCGCGCCACCGGGCTGGCCCTGATCCCGGAGGGGATGGGCAGCAATGCCGCTGAAACCCGCTGGCGCTGCACCCCGGTGTTTGATCCCGGGGACTCGACTCTGCAACGATGGGAGATTATCAAGAACAAATCGGGAACATTGGGTGTCTGGCATGTTCGATGGGATGCAGCGTCGCGTCGTTTCATTATGGTTTCCCCGGCTGGCGAGTGACCGGGTTCTGCGGGGCTGTTCGTTTGAGGGCCCCTTTGCCCTCACCCTCAAACAAAGCAATGCCAATCGCCTTTATTGCCTGAATGCGGTGGCGGAGGCGCAGGGGTTGCATCGGGGCATGTCCCATTCCGATGCCCGGGCCTTTTGCCCGGATCTGAAAACCGCCGTCGCGGTCCCGCCGGAGGATCAGCGATTCCTGCATGCGCTGTGCCGCTGGGCCAAGCGGTATTGCCCCTGGGTCGGGCTGGAGGGCCAGGACGGTCTGGTGCTGGATGTCAGCGGTTCTGCGCATCTTTTTGGGGGCGAGACGCAGATGCTGCGGGATATGCGCGCACGGTTGCTGCGGGCGGGGCTGACGGTGCGGGCGGGGGTGGCGGATACGCGCGGCGCGGCCTGGGCGCTGGCGCATCACGACGAGGGGATCGCCGCCCCCGGAGAGATGCTGCCGGCGCTGCGGACCCTGCCGGTGGCGGCCCTGCGGCTGGATGCGGGCACCGCAACGGCGCTGGCGCGGCTGGGGCTGCGCACGATCGGCGATCTTGCCGATGCGCCGCGCGCGCCGCTGACCCGGCGGTTCGGGCCCGAGGTGCTGATGCGGCTGGATCAGGCGCTGGGGCAGCAGCCCGAAGAGATCACGCCGCAGGCGGATCCGCCTCACTACGGCGTGCGCCTGACCTTGCCGGAGCCCATCGGTCTTGTCGATGATGTGCGGGCCGGGGTGCAGCGGCTGCTGACCCAGCTTTGTGCCAAGCTGAAGGCGCAGCAGGCGGGGGCGCGCAAGCTCTGTGTCACGTTGCGCCGGGTCGATCAGGATCACCAGCAGGTGGAACTGCGCCTGGCCCGCCCGTTGCGTGACGCGCAGCGCATCCTGCCCCTGTTCGAGCGCGGGCTGGCGGAGGTGGATGCGGGCTTTGGCATCGATCAGCTGCGGCTGGAGGCGACGCAGGTCGAAGCGCTGCCGGCCGAGCAGGTCACCCATGTCGGCACCGGGCAGGCAGGGCAGCTGGAGGATCTTGTCACCCGCATCGGCACCCGGATCGGGTTGGAGAATATTCAACGGTTCCTGCCTGCCGACAGCCATATCCCGGAGCGCAGCTTTATCGTGGCGCCGGCGGCCTATTCGGACCCGGCGGGGGGCTGGTCCCGGCTCACCCCGCGCCCGCTGTGCCTGTTTCCCCCTGAACCCATCGCAGGGCAGGGGCCGGAGCCACCCGCCCGTTTTCGCTGGCGGCGGATGTCGCTGACCACGGGGCGTGCCACGGGGCCCGAACGCATCGCCCCGGAATGGTGGCTGGAGGATGACAACTGGCGGTCGGGCCTGCGCGACTACTGGCAGGTGGAGACCGTGCAGGGGCGGCGGCTCTGGCTGTTCTACACGCCGCAGAACCCCGGATGGTTTGTACAGGGAGAGTTCGCATGACCCAGACCGACCGCACGCCTCCGCCCGCCACGGCACGGCACGGGGATCGTCCGGCGGCGTCCACGCCCCCCACGCCGCCGCCGACGGCCACGACTCCGGCGCTGATGCCGGGGCAGGGCTATGCCGAATTGTGCACCACCAGCAATTTCACCTTTCTGACCGGGGCCTCGCACCCGGAAGAACTGGTCCTGCGCGCCGCCGAGCTGGGCCTCTCGGCGATTGCCATCACGGACCGGAATTCCCTGGCCGGCGTGGTGCGGGCGTGGAGCGCGTTGAAAGAGCTGAAACGGGATGCTGGCACCGCTGTGGAAATCCGCTCCCAGCACCGTGTCGACCCCTCCTCCCGGCAGAAAAAGGGACCGGCCGCCCCGCTGGCGGCGCCCGCGGCCGCAACGCCGCTGCCAAAGCTGATCGTGGGGTGCCGGCTGGTCCTGCGCGACAGTGCGGTGGACTGGGTTGCGCTGCCCCAGGACCGGGCGGCCTACCACCGCCTGACCCGGTTGCTGACCCTGGGCAAGCGCCGTGCGGACAAGGGAGATTGCGAACTTTATGCCCGGGACCTGCATGCGGCCTGCAAGGGGATGATCCTGATCGCCTTGCCGCAGCAGCGGGTGCAGAACGCGGTGCCGGATATTCAGCACATGCGGCGGCATTTTCCCAATCACGTGTTCCTGGGGGCCGCGCCCCGGTATGATGGCAGCGACCAGGCCTATCTGGCTGCCTGTTCCACGGTTGCGCAAAAGGCCTGTGCGCCGATGGTGGCGGTGGGGGATGTGCTGATGCACAGGGCCAGTCGCCGGCAATTGGCCGATGTGCTGACCTGCATGCGCGAACATATCACCATTGACGAGATCGGCACCCGCGCCCTGCCCAACGGGGAGCGCCGCCTGAAGGGCGAGGCGGATATGGCGCGGCTGTTTCGCAATCATCTGGGCGCGGTGCGCCGCAGCCTGGAGATCGCGGCCCGGTGCAGCTTTGACCTGGGGGAGCTGTCTTATGAATATCCGCATGAAGAGGCCGACGGCGAAACCCCGCACGCCCGCCTGGAGCGGCTGGTGCGCGACGGGCTGGTGCGGCGCTATCCCGGGGGCGCGCCGGACCGGGCGATCCGGTTGATGGAAAAGGAACTGGCCGTGGTCCGGGAGCTGAACTTTCCGGCCTATTTCCTGACAGTGCATGACATCGTGCAATTCGCCCGGTCACGCGGGATCCTGTGTCAGGGGCGCGGCTCGGCGGCCAATTCCATTCTGTGCTACCTGCTGGGCATCACCGATGTCAGCCCCGACATGATCGCCATGGTCTTTGAACGGTTCGTGTCCAAGCATCGCGGGGAGCCGCCGGATATCGATGTCGATTTCGAGCACGAGCGGCGCGAAGAGGTGATCCAGTGGATCTACGAGAAATATGGCCGGGACCGGGCGGGGCTGTGCGCCACCGTGATCCATTTCCGCACCCGCGCGGCGATCCGCGAGGTGGGCAAGGTGATGGGCCTGTCGCAGGATGTCACCGCCGGGCTGTCCGGTCAGATCTGGGGCATGAGCAACGGCGGCGTCGATCCGGACCGCATCCGCGAGCTGGGTCTTGATCCGCAGGACCGCCGGCTGATGCAGACCCTGCGGCTGATTGGCGAGATCATCGGCTTTCCCCGCCATCTCTCGCAGCATGTGGGGGGCTTTGTGATCACGCGCGGGCGGTTGGACGAGCTTGCGCCCATCGAGAATGCCGCGATGGAAGATCGCACGGTGATCTGCTGGGACAAGGATGACATCGACGCGCTGGGCATCCTCAAGGTGGATGTGCTGGGGCTGGGGATGCTCAGCTGCATTCAAAAGGCATTTGCCCTGATGCAGCAGCACGAGCATGTCACACAGAGTATCGCCTCGGTCCCGCAGGGGGACCCGGCCACGTATGACATGTTGTGCCGGGCGGATGCGGTGGGGGTCTTTCAGGTGGAAAGCCGGGCGCAGATGAATTTCCTGCCCCGGATGCAGCCCCGCGAATTCTACGATCTGGTGATCGAGGTGGCGATCGTGCGCCCCGGTCCCATTCAGGGCGACATGGTGCAGCCCTATATCCGGCGGCGCAACGGGCTGGAGCAGCCCGATCCCTTTGGGCCCGCGCTGGAGGAGGTGACGCGGCGCACCCTGGGGGTGCCGCTCTTTCAGGAGCAGGCGCTGCAGATCGCGGTGGTCGGCGCGGGGTTTTCGGCCGAGGAGGCCGATTATCTGCGCCGGTCGCTGGCCTCGTTCCGGCGCATGGGCACCATCGGTCTGTATCGGGACAAGTTCATCGCGGGCATGCTGGCAAACGGCTATCCCCAGGAGGTGGCCGAACGCTGTTTCGGTCAGATCGAGGGCTTCGCCGATTACGGGTTTCCCGAAAGCCATGCGGCGGCCTTTGCCATGCTGGCCTATGTGTCGGCCTGGCTGAAATGTCATCATCCCGCCATCTTTGCCTGTGCCCTGCTGAACTCCCAGCCCATGGGGTTTTATGCCCCGGCCCAGATCGTGCGGGACGCTCGCGAGCATGGCGTGGAGATCCGCCCGATCTGCGTGAACCACTCCGCATGGGACAACACGCTGGAACGCCGCCCCGATGGCGCCCTGGCCCTGCGGCTGGGGTTTCGCCAGATCAAGGGCTTCAAGCAGGAAGAGGCGGATTGGATCGTGGCGGCACGCGGCAATGGCTATACCACGCCGGAGGCCCTGTGGCTGCGGGCGGGGCTGCGCCCGGATGTGCTGACGCGGCTGGCCGAAGCGGATGCGTTTTGCAGCATGGACCTGACCCGCCGCGATGCGCTGTGGCAGGTCAAGGCGATCCGCAGCAAGACCCCCTTGCCGCTGTTTGACGACCCGATCGACGGGGAGGTGGTCCGGGAACCGTCCGTCGCCCTGCCCAGCATGCATCTGGGGGAGGAGGTGGTCGAGGATTATGTCTCCACCCGCCTGTCGCTGCGCGCCCATCCGATGGAGCTGTTGCGGCCCGGCATGACCGGCCTCACCCCGCATAATGCGCTTGTGGACCGGCCTCTGGGACAGTGCACGGTGTGCGGGCTGGTCATCACCCGCCAGCGCCCCGGTACCGCATCGGGGGTGATCTTCCTGACGCTTGAGGATGAAACAGGGGTCAGCAATGTGGTGGTCTGGCCCAAGGTCTATGAGCAGTTCCGGCGTATTGTCATGGGCGGGCGGCTGTTGCAGGTGCGCGGGACAGTGCAGCGCGAAGGCATTGTCGTGCATGTGATCGCGCAGGATATTCGCGACCTGTCCCACAAGCTCTATGATCTGGGGCATCCCATGCCGGAGGCCCTCAGCACCGAGGGGCCCCGGGCCGATGACACGCCCAAGCAGTCCCGCTATCCCGCCCGCGCCATGCATCCGCGCGATCAGGCCAAGAAGCTCTTTCCAAGCCGCGATTTCCACTAGCGGGACCATGCATCCGGTGTTTGAAAACCAGCTCCGGAGCTTTAGCGGCGTGCGGCTGCGCGGCACGTCGCAGGTCACGCGCATGTATTGCCGCCTGGATGCGCCGAACGTGATCCCCTGGGCCCTGTCGGAGCTGGACTTCGAGGGGTTGCGCGCGGATCTGGTCCGCGAAGGGATGATTGACGGCGCAAACTGGACCTCACCGGATGCCGCCGAGATCGCGGCGGATCTGGCGCGATATGGCGAGGTCTACGATTTGGCGCATCCCTTCTGAGAGCACTCGGGTCAGGCGCTGCGGCGGGCCTGATCCGCAGGCAGCGGGAAGCGGTGTTTCACATCCTTGCGCCGCAGGTCCGTGCGGGCCAGGTCACCGTACCCCTGCGTGACGATTTTGCGCCCGGGGGCACCGCGGCTGGCAAGGGCGGGCAGCAGCTCCGGAAACAGGTCGAAGAGTTCTCGGCGATCCTGCGAAGACAGGCTGCGCAGGGCTTCGGGGCCGGGCCAGAAGGTTTCGCTGGCGCATCCGTCGGCAAAGATGACCTGGTGATCTTCGGTCAGCAGGTGGATGTAGCAGGTGGGCCGCAAGCTGTTGTCGACCTGCACGTGATCCGGATCCATGTCCTGCAACAGGCGGGCACGGGCAAAGGCCTCCGGGGGGGCCGCTTGGGCGGCTGCGGGCAGCACGAAGCGATGCTGGGGCGAGACCCGCAGCGGGCGTTGCGTGCCGACCAGCCCGCCCGGGCGCAGCAGGACGGGGCGCAAATGCGGCTGGCGCAGCAGATCCATGCGCGACAACAGGCGCCGCCCGGTCCAGACAACCGGCTGAAGGCCGTTGTCCGCGGTCTGTATCAGGTCCCCGACGCGGATCTGTTCCACGGGTTTGACCCCGTGTGCGGTCTGGATCAGCGCCCCCGGCGTGTAGCAGGGGATGCCGGCGGCAAACAGCTGCGCATGGGTGGTCATCTGGCTCGGGTCCACCCCTTCCAGCACCAGTTGTTCACCGTCGGGGAAGGTCAGCAGCGCATTGCCGAACCCGTCATCCGAGGTGGTCACGTCGATGGTCTGCACCGCGCCATCGGCCCCGGAGCCGCCGGTCAGCTCCGACACATCGAGCTGGTCGTTGTAGAACCCGTCGGTGTCGTCGTCGTTGAGGTCGAAATCGGTGATGGTATCGGTGCCGCCTGACGCCGTCAGGGCGATCTCGTCATCGCCCAGCCCGCCGGTAAAGCGGTCATCGCCCTGGCCGCCTTGCAGCGTGTCGTCGCCGTCGCCCGCGTCGATGTCGACACCGAACCTGTCATTGCGGGCATCGACCACGTCGTCCTGATCCGTCAGCACCAGCTGCTCGATCTCGGAGAACTGGATGGTATCGGTCCCGTCGGTGATAAAGCCGGATTCGTCTCCGGTATAGGTCACCGTGACCGGGCCGGTCATGTAGGAGAGATCGACCACGTCGAGGTCATTGCCGGCCTCGCCCCCCACGACGGTGTCATTGCCGAAGTTGTCCTCGATCCGGAAGGTGTCGGCATCCGCCTCACCATACATCTCGTCCGCGCCGCTGCCGCCGACCAGGAGGTCGTCGTCATTGCCGCCGTACATGGTATCGTTGCCGGTGCCGCCCTCCAGCGTGTCATTGCCGTCGGTGGCGACGATGCTGTCGTTGCCGGTGCCGCCGACAAGGCTGTCATCGCCGGAAGAGTTGCGCAGGGTGTCGTCGCCATCGCCGCCGAAGAGGGTATCGTTGCCGATGCCGGTGGTCAGGCTGTCATTGCCGCCGCCGCCATAGATGAGGTCGTCGCCGTCGCCGCCGGAAATGGTATCCGCATCATCGCCGCCGTCGATGGTGTCATTGCCGCTGCCGCCTTCCATGTAATCGGCGCCGGCGCCGCCATACATCTCGTCATGTCCGTCCTCGCCGAACATGCTGTCATCGCCGTCGCCGCCGTCCATGCTGTCGTCGTCGACGCCGGCATACATGGTGTCGTTGCCCTCGTCGCCCTCCAGCGTGTCATTGCCTTCGGTGGCCACGATGCTGTCGTCGCCGACGCCGCCGACGAGACTGTCATCGCCGGCGGAGTTGTGCAGCGTATCATTGCCTTCGCCGCCCAGAAGCGTGTCGTTGCCGAGGCCGGTCGACAGGCTGTCATCGCCTTCGCCGCCGTCGATGAGGTCATCCCCATCGCCGCCGGACATGGTGTCGCCGCCCAGCCCGCCGATCAGCGTGTCGGCGCCGAGGCCGCCGGTCAGGATGTCGTCCCCCTCGCCACCATCTATGCTGTCGTCGCCTTCGCCGCCGTCCAGCAGGTCGTTGCCGCCTTCGCCAAAGATCACATCGGAGCCGAGACCGCCCAGCAGGGTGTCGTTGCCCGCGTCGATCGGCGTGTAGACCGCATCTTCGATCAGATCGCCCGAGAGCGTGAAACCGGAGGGCGTGTTGCGGGCTTCCAGCGTGAAATTGATCGAGCTGCGCCCGTCGAATTCGGCCGAGAACCAGGCGTCCTCGTCATCGGGATTATTGGCTTCGGTGCCGGCGGCGCGCACGGTGCTGCCATCCTGGGTCACGTTCAGCGAGCTGTCGGAGGAGGTGCCAAAGGCGTTGAAATCATCCGCGTCCAGCGTGACCGCTTCGACGTCCCAGGCGTCGTAGTTCTGGTCGAGATCGTTGAAGGTGGCGGTGGAGTTCAGCTCGAGCGCCTCGCCGGTGGTGGGGTCAAAGAACTCCAGCCGGAATTCGGCGGTGTCGCCGGTGCCGTATCCATCCATCGTGATTTCGGCCCCTCGCTCCCCGGAGAGGTCGATGCTCATGTAGGGGTCGGAGGAACTGACCAGCACAAGGCGGCCCCAGACCGAGGTGCCGTCGTCGAGAAAGGCGACATCGCGATAGACTGCGGAATCCCCGGCCACCGCATGATTGCCGCTGTAGGTCTGGCTGACCAGGTTGTCGATGTTCAGCACCAGCGGGGTGGCATCCTGGCCGGTGTTGCCGTCCGTGTCCCCCATCAGCGTATCGTTGCCATCGCCGCCATCGACGCTGTCATGGCCGCGCCCGCCCATTACGGCATCCGCGTCACCAGAGCCGGTCAGATTGTCGTCGGTGTCGCCACCAAGCAGCAATTTATACAGCCCGTTGCCGTTTCCATTCCCGTTGCCCACGCCATAGGCATTGCCGTTGCCCTGCGCGCCAAGACCCAGACCGACAAGGACGTTTTCGATCAGGCCGCCGCCGTCCTCGTCGTCGTCATCCTCATCCTCGTCTTCCTCTTCTTCCTCTTCCTCCTCCTCGGGAATGAAGTCGGGATCCCAGGGATCCAGATCTTCGGGGTCAAACCCGTGCGGAGTCGTGACGTCCGAGGACTCCGGATCGTTGCTCTGGGGGGCGTCGGAATGGTCTGTCGCGGGCATGAACGTGGCACTTTCAACTGAATGCGCCCCCAACAGGGATTTGAGCGAAGAGGGCAGCGGATCAACTGGAAACCTGCCAAAAGGGTCAGAAAAGAAACGTTAAATACCGAGATCAAAATAGGGCAAAGTTTAATGGCCTCCGGATCGGGACCGGAGGCCAGTGTTCTGGACCTGCTGACAGAGTCGGGGACAGTGTCGAAGACTGGACCGGTGATCGTGCGGCGGGCTGGGCCGGGAACTGTGCCGGTGGCCTCAGACCTCTTCCAGCAAGCAGGCGACCTGGGCGCTGTCGGTGCCTTTCAGGGCGGGGCGGGTGCTGCGGCAGGCGTCGATGCGTTTGGGGCAGCGGGACTGGAACAGGCAGCCCTGCGGCAGCGCCAGCGGGCTGGGCAGATCGCCATCCAGCACCTGCGGCGTGGTTTTGACACGCGGATCGGGCACCGGCACCGCCGACAGCAGCGCCTGGCTGTAGGGGTGGCGCGGGTGGTCCACGACCTCGCCAGCCGGGGCCTTTTCCATCACGCCGCCGAGATAGAGCACCAGCACATCATCCGAGATATGCCGCACCACGCCCAGATCATGCGCCACAAAGATCAGGGTCAGGCCCATCTCGGCTTGCAGATCCTTCAGGAGGTTGATGACCTGCGCCTGGATCGACACATCCAGCGCCGAGACCGGCTCGTCACAGAGCAGGATCTGCGGCGCCGAGACCAGCGCCCTGGCGATGCCGATCCGCTGACACTGGCCGCCGGAGAACTCATGCGGGAAGCGGTTGAAGTTGCGCTCCGGGATGCCGACCCGATCCAGGATGTCTCGGGTCGCCTGCTTGCGCTCCTGGGCGGAAAATTCCGGGCGGAAATAGGCCAGCGGTTCGGAGACGATGTCGCGGATGGTCATGCGCGGGTTCAGGGATGCGATCGGGTCCTGAAAGATCATCTGCATCCGCTTGCGCAGGTCCTGGAGGCTGGCCCGGTTCTGGTAGTCCACCACCGTGCCGTCCAGCCGGACAGTGCCGCCCGAGGGCGCGACAAGCCCGGCGATGGCGCGGATCAGGGTGGATTTGCCACAGCCCGACTCGCCCACGATGCCGAGCGTCTGGCCGCGATGCAGATCGAAGCTGACGCCATTCACCGCATGCAGGCTGTTTGCCGGTGACCAGGGCCATTTCTTGCCCTGGTTGATGGCGAAGGTGACCCGCAGGTCGTCAACAGAAAGGATCGGGGTCTGGGTCATGTCAGCTCCTCCACGGGGCGGATGCAGGCGCGTTTCCGGCTGCGCCCCTCCAGCGGGGGCAGGGTCTGGTGGCAGGCGTCCACCGCATCGCCGCAGCGGGGGGCGAAGGGGCAGGCGGACGGCGGGCGGGTCTGGTTCGGCGGGCTGCCGGGAATGGCCGCCAGCGCGCCGGTGGCCTCGTGAATGTTCGGCACCGCCCTGAGCAGGCCACGGGTGTAGGGATGCCCGGGCGCATCGAACAGGTCGAGCGTCGGCGCGGCCTCCATCACCCGGCCTCCGTAGAGCACCAGCGTATCCTCGCAGAACCCCGCCACCACGCCGAGGTCATGGGTGATCAGCATCACCGCAGTGCCCAGATCGCGCTGGATCTCGTCCAGAAGCGCCATGATCTGCGCCTGCACGGTGACATCGAGCGCGGTTGTCGGCTCATCCGCAAGGATCAGCCTGGGTTTGCAGATCAGCGCCATGGCGATGACGATCCGCTGCCGCATGCCGCCCGAAAACTCGTGCGGATAGGCGGTCAGGCGGTTTTTGGCATCGGGGATCTGCACCGCCTCCATCACCTCCAGCACGCGTTTGCGCGCATCGCGGCGCGAGAGGCCCTCGTGCTGTTCCACCACCTCGCCGAGCTGGCGCTCGATCCGCATGTAGGGATTGAGCGAGCTCATCGGGTCCTGGAAGATCATGCCGATGTCCTTGGCGCGGATCCTGTTCAGCGCCGCATTGGGCAGGGTCAGCAGGTTCTGACCCTCGTAGAGGATCTCGCCCGTGGCCTCGGCGTTGTTGGCCAGCAGCCCCATGATCGACATGGCGATCTGGGATTTGCCGGAGCCGCTCTCGCCCACGACGGCCAGTTTCTGGCCTCTGGCGATGTCGAAGCTGACGTCATTGACGGCATGGACGTGACCGTCGCCGGTGCGGAAGCGGATGTTCAGATTGTTTACGGACAGAAGGCTCATGTCTCAGCGGTCCTTCGGGTCGAGGGCGTCACGGAGACCGTCGCCGATGTAATAGAGAGAGACCTGCGCGATCACGAAGAAGGCCGCCGGGAAGGCGAGCTGCCAGAGCGTGCCAAAGGTCATGGTGCGCGCCCCTTCGGAGATCAGCGCCCCCCAGGAGGTATTGGGCTCCTGGATGCCGACGCCGAGGAAGGAGACGAGGCTTTCCATCATGATGACCTCGGGGATGACGATCGAGGTGTAGATCACGATCACCCAGAGGATATTGGGCATCAGGTGTTTGAAGATGATGGCAAAATCGCTCATCCCCAGCATCCGCGCCGCATCCACGAATTCGCGGTTCTTCAGCATCATCACCTGACCCCGCACGATCAGCAGGCCGGCGGTCCAGTTCACCAGGATGATCACCAGGATCATCTGCGTCAGCGAGCGGCCAAAGAAGGCCTGCCAGACCACGAAGAAGATGATGTAGGGGATCGACAGCCAGATGGTGTAGGCGCCCATGATGATCTGGTCGGTGCGGCCGCCGAAATACCCTGCCGTGGCGCCGAGGATGGAGCCGAGGATCACCGAAGCGGTGCCGGCGAGAAAGCCCACCAGCAGCGAGGTCCGGCTGCCCTGCACGACGCGGGCATAGAGGTCGCGGCCCAGCTCGTCGACGCCGAAGAAATGGCCGTTGGCCAGGGCCGGGCCGCCTTCGGTCTTGATCTTGCCGAGGACGTTCCAGTCGATTTCCTCGTAATTCCATTGCGCGATGGTATGGCCAAAGATGGCAAAGAGCACCAGCAGCACCAGCATCACCACGGAGCCGACGGCCATGCGGTTCTTCAGGAACCGGCGCCGGGCATCGGCCCAGAACGAGCGGGAGACGATCATCTCCTCGGCTGCGGCCTCGGCATAGGCGGCAGAGTTCATCTGTTTCTTGGCAGTGGTCACAGCTTGCTCCGCACTTTCGGGTCGATCCAGGCATAGGCGAGGTCGAGCAACAGGTTCAGGGTGAAGGTCAGCACGGAATAGAGGATCGCGAGCCCCAGCAGCATCGAGTAGTCGCGGCTGTAGGCGCCGTCGATGAAGTCCTGCCCGATGCCGCCGGTGGAAAAGAATACGTCAATGAAGACCGATCCGGTGATCATGTAGACAAAGACCGGCCCCATGTAGGTCAGCGTCGGCAGCAGCGCCGGTTTCAGCGCGTGGCGAATGATGATGGTGCGTTCCGGCAGCCCCTTGGCGCGGGCGGTGCGGATGAAGGGGGAGTTCATCACTTCAAGAAACGAGCCACGGGTCAACCGCGCGACCCCGGCCATGTAGGAGGTACCCAAAGCCACGGCAGGCATGATGATGTATTCCCATTGGCCGCCGTTCCAGCCACCGCCGGGCAGCAGACCCCACCAGAGGGTGAACATCAGGACCATCAGCGGCGCGAGCACGAAGTTGGGAAAGATCTGGGAAAAGATCGCCAGCCCGGTCATCGCGTAGTCCCAGAAGGAGTTGTGACGCAGGGCGGCGATGATCCCCAGCGGGATGCCGCAGACCAGCACAAAGACCGCGGACCAGAACCCGTAGGTCAGCGTGACCGGGAACCCGCCCGCGATCACGTCGTTCACCGTGCGGTCCTTCTGGCTGAAGGAGGGGCCGAAGTCGAAATGGAGGACGATGTTCTTGATATAGGTCCAGAGCTGCACATAGAGCGGCTGGTCCATGCCGTAGCGCTCCAGAACATTGGCCATGACGGCGGGCGGCAGCGGCTTTTCAGAGGTGAAGGGCCCGCCGGGGGCAAGGCGCATCAGGTAGAACGAAAAGACGATCAGCACCAGAAGCGTCGGCACCACCGTGAACAGGCGGCGCAGGGTGTAGTTCAACATATGACTGCCTCATCACGCCCCGGCTGCACGGAGGCGACCGGGGCGATGGGTTGTTGATGTTTCAGAAGGGGTTACTCGGCAACCTTGTAGAGGTCCTTGGAGTACCAGTTCTGCTCGACGTTATGGATCGGCCAGCCCTTGATGTTGCTGCTGAGCATGATGTTCGTCGAGTAGTGATAGACCGGCACCACCGGCATCTCGTCGGCGAGGATCTTTTCGACCTCGGCATAGAGCGGCGTGGTGTCCTGCGAGGATTTTGCCTCGGTCATCAGGGCGTCGACCTTCTCGTTAGAGTATTTGCCGTCGTTATAGCCCGAGGGCGTGGTCAGCAGGTCGAGGAAGGTCGAAGCCTCGTTGTAGTCGCCACACCAAGCACCGCGCGCCATGTCGAAGTTCTGGTTGCCGCGGGTTTCCAGGAACACTTTCCATTCCTGGTTTTCCAGGGTCACGTCGATGCCGAGTTTCTGCTTCCACATCTGCGAGGCGACGATGGCCACCTGCTGGTGCGATTCCGACGTGTTGTAGAGGTAGTTGAAGGCGAGTTTCTCACCGTCCGGACCATAGCCTGCTTCGGCCAGCAGCTCCTTGGCCTTGGCGTCGCGCTCGGCCTGGGTCATGGTGGCATAGGGCACTTCGGGCACCTCGAAGTCGGCGGTCGCGCCGGGGGTGAAGGTGAAGGCCGGGAACTGGCCGCCCTGCAGCACCGCATCGGTGATCACGCTGCGGTCGATCGCATAGGAGAGCGCCTGGCGGACGCGGGCGTCCTTGAACGCCTCCGGGCCGCTTTCGACGTTGAAGGTGAAATAGTAGTTGCACAGGCGGGGCAGGGCATAGGCCTCGTCCGGGAACTCTTCCTTCAGGGTCGGATACTGACCTGCGGGGATCTCGGTCTTGTCGACCTCACCGGCGCGGTAGCGGGTCAGGCCCTGCGCCTCGTCACCGATATTGAGGGTCACGACCTTGTCGATCACGGTCTTGTCGTTGTCCCAGTACATCGGGTTGCGCTCGCGCACGGAGCGTTCCTTCAGCACATGTTCCGTCAGGACGTAAGCGCCGTTGGACACCATGTTTTCAGGCCGGGTCCAGGATTTACCATGTTCGTCGATCGCCCATTTCGGGGCCGGAAAGGTGGTGGCGTGGGTGACCATCTTGTCGAAATACGGCAGCGGCTGGCTCAGCTGCACAACCAGCGTCTGATCGTCCGGAGCCGACACGCCCAGATCGGTGATCGGTTTTTCGCCGGCGATGATGGCAGATGCGTTCTGGATCGACATCAGTTCCATGTACCAGGCATAGGGCGAGGCCAGCTCCGGATCGACGGCGCGCTGCCAGGCGTAGACAAAATCACCTGCGGTCACCGGTTTGCCGTCCGACCATTTGGCAGTGTCGCGCAGTTTGAACGTGTAGGTCATGTTGTCTTCGCTGACCTCATGGCTCAGCGCGACGCCGGGGACGTTGTTGCCGTCCGCATCCTGATTGTAGAGCCCCTCAAAGAGATCGCGCACCACCTCGGAGCCGACCACGCCCTCGACCACCTGCGGATCAAACGAGGAAAACTCGTCCAGCACCCGATAGGTGAAGGTCTGGTCCGCGGCGAGATTGGCATCCGCCGGCACATCGGCGGCATGGGCGCTGGTGAGCATGGTTCCCGACAACAGGGCGGGTATCAGAATCGAACGGTAGGTCATGGGACTCCCTCTTTGCTTGGTTATTGTATCCAATACCCTGCATCAGGCCCGAAAGACTGGGAAGCGTTAAATAAGCATAAAATGGCGAGAGAGGCTTGCAGTGCGCAGGTTCTCGCTGATGGATGCGCCGCTCTGGCATGATGGCCTGCCGTCGCGTCAATCTCCCGCGTTGGCGATTTTGCGGTCGCGTGGGGTGCGCACAACTATAGGGGGCATATCCCCGGCGCCAATGCAAGGTGACGCGGACATGCGGTCGCGGAAATTGTGTTGGATTGACGGGACCTGCGGCGCGCTAGGGCACGATCGCCCAGCGGATGATCATGGCCACGATGCCCAGCACCAGGACGCTCGCACACCACAGGCCGATGAACCAGAGCCAGCGTCGCATCAGTGATAGCCTTCGTTGGGATCCATTTTGCCGCGAAACACCCAATAGGCATAGGCGGTATAGCTCAGGATCAGCGGCAGCAGGATCAGCGCCCCGACCAGCGTGAAGGACAGGCTCTTGTCGGGGGCGGCGGCGGCCCAGATGCTGAGGCTCGGGGGCACCATCATCGGATAGAAGCTGATGCCGAGGCCGACAAAGCAGGTCACGAATATGCCAAGCGCGGCAAAGAACGGCTGCCGGTCGGCGCCACCGCGCAGGCCGGAGAACAGCAACCACACAAGCGCCGCCATCAGTGCCGGGACGCAGAAACTCCAGAGGCTGCCGGGCAGGTTGAACCAGCGCGAGAAATAGACCGGGTCGAGGAACGGCGTCCACAGGCTCACCACGCCGATCAAGGCCAGGGTGGCAACGGCGAGGGGCCGGGCGAGGCGGCGCATGTGGTCACAAATGCCGCCTTCGGTCTTCATGATCAGCCAGCAGGCGCCCAGCAGCGCATAGCCGACCGCCACCGCCAGACCGCAGAGGAGCGAGAACGGGCTGAGCCAGTCGAACCAGCCCCCGGCATAGGCGCGGTCCTCGATCTTGATCCCCTGCACCAGCGCGCCCAGGGCGATGCCCTGACAAAGCGCGGCCACCAGCGAGCCGCCGGAAAAGGCGAGGTCCCAGACCCATTTGAGCTTTTGCGCCCGCCAGCGGTATTCGAAGGAGACGCCGCGAAACACCAGCGCCAGCAGCATCACCATGATCGGCATGTAGAGGGCGGGCATGACGACGGCATAGGCCAGCGGAAACACCGCAAACAACCCGCCGCCGCCCAGCACCAGCCAGGTTTCATTGCCATCCCAGACCGGCGCGACGGAGTTCATCATCAGATCGCGCTCCGCATGCGATTTGGCAAAGGGGAACAGGATGCCGAGCCCGAGATCAAACCCGTCGAGGATCACATAGGTGAGAACGGCAAAGGCGATGAGGCCGGCCCAGATGAATGCGAGATCGAATTCCATGATGTGCGTCCTCAGTTCGGGGTCTTGGGGGACAGGGCATCGAGTTTGCCGGGGGGCACCAGACCGGCGGCGCGCACCGGCGCATCCCGCAGCCCCAGGCGCGGGGTGGCGGGCCGTTTGTTCATCATCGCCAGGATGTAGGCGGTGCCGGCGCCAAAGACGAAGAAGTAGACCACCACAAAGGCAATCAGCGATGTGGCCACCGCGGGGGCCGCGACCGGGGCAAGGCTGTCGGAGGTGCGCAGCAGCCCATAGACCGTGTAGGGCTGGCGCCCGACTTCGGTGGTGATCCAGCCCGCCAGCACGGCGATGAACCCGGTTGGCCCCATCAGCAGGCAGGCGCGGTGCAGCCAGGGCGCCGTATAGAGCCGCCCCCGCAGCCGCGCGACGCCGCTCCACAGTCCCACGGCCAGCATCGCAAAGCCGAGGCCGACCATCACCCGAAAGCTGAAAAAGACGATCGGGACCGGCGGTTCTTCGGTGTCGGGCACGGTGTCGAGCCCGTCCAGCGGCGCGTTCAGGTCATGTTTCAGGATCAGTGACGACAGCTTGGGGATTTCGAGGGCATAGTCGATGCGCTTTTCTGCCGGGTTCGGAATGCCGAACAGGATCAGGGGGGCGCCCTCGGGGTGGCTGTCATAATGGCCTTCCATCGCCATCACCTTGACCGGTTGATGCTCCAGCGTGTTGAGGCCATGGGCATCGCCGGCGAAGATCTGGATCGGCGTCACGATCAGCGCCATCCACATCGCCATGGAGAACATCCGCCGCGCCTCGCGGTCGTCGCGATCCCGCAACAGGTGCAGCGCGCCGACCGCGCCGACCACAAAGGCCGTGGTCAGGAAGGCCGCCAGCACCATATGCACCAGCCGGTAGGGGAAGGAGGGGTTGAACACGATCTGCCACCAGTCCTCCGGGATGAACTGGCCGTTGGCGGCGATGGAATAGCCCGCAGGGGTCTGCATCCAGCTGTTCACCGAGAGGATCCAGGTCGCCGACATCAGCGTCCCGAAGGCGACCATGCCGGTTGCAAACATATGCAGCTTGTCACCCACCCGATCACGGCCAAACAGCATGATCCCGAGAAAGCCCGCCTCCAGGAAGAAGGCCGAAAGCACCTCATAGGCCATCAACGGCCCGATGACGGGGCCGGCCTTGTCGGAAAACACCGACCAGTTGGTGCCGAACTGATAGGACATCACGATGCCGGAGACCACGCCCATGCCAAAGGCCACGGCAAAGATCTTTTTCCAGTAGTTGAACAGGGTCAGATAGGTGGTGTCCCGGGTCCTGAGCCAGAGCGCATTCAGCACCGCAAGGAAGCTGGCCAGACCGATCGAGAAGGCCGGAAAGATGATGTGGAACGATACCGTAAAGGCAAATTGGACACGGGCGAGCGTTTCTGCGGATATACCATCCAGCATGGGAGCCTCCTCGGCTAGGGCTTGGGGCAACAGCTATCCTATGACCCCTAAAAAGCAATATCCCGGATGTGGCTTTGCGCGCCCATGTCGCGCGTCATGCTGTCACCTGCGGCAGGGCGTCACTGGTCCGCGCCGTCCTGGCAGCGTCGTCCTGGGCCGGGGCGGATGCAGGAATAATTTGTCAGAGAAGTTGAAAAATGTTAGCGCCCCCATCAGCGGCGCGCTAAGGTAGCGACCGTGCCCGGGTGGCTGGCCGTTTGGCAGCACCGTGAAACAGGAATGACAGGACGACGCCATGATCCTTTGCTGCGGTGAAGCGCTGATCGACATGATCCCCAACAAAACTCTGGATGGCCAGGAGGCTTTTGTGCCCCATTCGGGCGGGGCGGTGTTCAATACCGCCATTGCGCTGGGGCGGCTGGGGCGGTCAACGGCGCTCCTCAGTGGGGTGTCGACCGATCTGTTTGGTGCGCAGCTTGATGCGGCCTTGGGGCAGAGCGGGGTGGAAACGCAGTATCTGATCCGCTCTGACCTGCCGACGACGCTGGCGTTTGTGAAGCTGGAAAACGGCCATGCAAAATACGCCTTCTATGACGAAAACACGGCTGGGCGCATGATCGCTGCTGCGGCGCTGCCGGTGGTGCAGTCGGATGTGGGGGCCCTGTTCTTTGGCGGCATCAGCCTGGCCTGCGAACCCTGTGCGGACACCTACGCAACGCTCCTGGAGCGGGACGGCGGCAGCCGTGCGGTGGTGATGGACCCCAATATCCGGCCGGGGTTTGCGCCGGATGAGCAGCGCTATCGGGCGCGGTTGATGGCCATGCTGGCGCGAGCGGATATGGTCAAGGTCTCGGATGAGGACCTGGCCTGGATCCTGCCGGAGCATGATGGCCTCCTGCCGCAGGCCCACGCCTTGCAAGCGCTTGGACCGGCGGTGGTGCTGGTCACCAAAGGCGCCGAGGGAGCCATCGGTGTGCTGTCGGGCGGCGAGACCGTCGAGGTCGCCGCCGAGCCGGCAGAGGTGGTGGATACGGTCGGGGCCGGGGATACGTTCAACGCCGGTGTCATGGCACGTCTGGACGAACAGGGGCTGCTGACCAAGGAGGCGCTGCGCCAGCTTGCGCCCGACGCGCTGAAGCTGGCCCTGGCGCATGGGGCGCGGGTGGCGGCCATCACGGTGGCGCGGGCCGGGGCCAATCCGCCCTGGGCCAACGAGCTCTAGTCGGCTAGTCCTGACCCGTCATGTTGCGGACCAGTCCGGCGCAGGATTGCATGATGTGGTCGCGGGTCAGTTCCGCCGCCTGATCCGCCTCGCCGGCGGCGCAGGCCTGCCAGATCGCCAGATGTTCCGCGTTGGATCTGGCGACATTGCCGGACCGGACCAGCGCGGCCCGCAGGTAGCGATCCACCCGGTCCATCGCCTTGGCAATCGCGTCCTCGTGGTAGGGCAGGCCCGAGGCGCGATAGAGGCGTTCATGAAAGCTGCGGTTCAGATCCCCCCAGGCCAGCGGGTCCTGGGTGGTATTCAATCCCTGAAAGAAGGACTTCGCCTCTTCGAGCGTGCTTGCATCCATGTTTGGCACGGCGCGGCGGATCACCTCGGGTTCGATCAGGGCGCGGTATTCGAAGATCTCGCGCAGCTCGTCCAGATGCAGGCCGGCAACCACCGCGCCCTTGAACCGCTGCGAGGTCACCAGCCCCTTTTCCTCCAGCCGAGAAATCGCCTCGCGCACGGGGATGCGGCTGGTGTTGAACAAACGCGCGATTTCATCCTGCCGCAGGGGGGTTCCCTCTTCCAGCTCGCCTTCGATGATGGCCTTGCGCAGCGCGTCGAACACGATCGACGCGGCAGAGGCGGTTTTCGAAATATCGATGGGCTGAAGCTTCATGTCGCAGATCTCCTCGACCGGTTCATAGCGAGGAAGACCGTCCGGAGCAAAACGTTTGGCGCGTGCGGTTGAGAAATCCTGAGCGCTGTTGCGGGTCAGTCCGAGGAGGTGACAAAGCCGCCATTGAGCGCCGAAACCGTGGTTTGCGCGGCGCTGCGATGGGCCATGCGTTCCAGGTTCACGATGGTCGACAGCATGATGCGGTCGTGGCTCCAGTCCCCGGGGCGCTGGATCAGGAAGGCGGTGGCGATCACGGCGCAGGCGATGGCGGCGGCGACGCCGGTCCAGACCAGATGCTGGGGCCCATCGGGGCGCTGTTCGGTGACCGCGATGATGCGGCGGGCAAGGATCGGGGCGCTATGGATCTCGCGCCGTTGCAGCAGCGCCACCGAGGGGCTGCGGGGGCTGAGGTAGATCGGGGTCTTGCGCGCCCGTTCGGTGGAGCGGATCAGGCATTCGCAATAGCTGCGCAGATCAAAGCGGGACCGGGCGCTGAGGGCCTGGTCGCAGGCGAATTCGCGCACTGCACGCATGTCGCGGCGCCAGAGGTAAAAGGCCG
This sequence comes from Epibacterium sp. MM17-32, assembly GCF_022348205.1. NCBI lineage: Bacteria > Pseudomonadati > Pseudomonadota > Alphaproteobacteria > Rhodobacterales > Roseobacteraceae > Epibacterium > Epibacterium sp. MM17-32. The sequence continues at coordinate 79,361 of NZ_JAKRFC010000008.1, forward strand.
GGTTCCAGAACAGCAGCGGCCGCAGGCATTCCATCAAAAAGGCGGTCTCGACATCGCGTTGGCGGAAATGCTGCAGCTCATGCGCCAGGGTCAGGCGCAGATCAAGCGGGTCGTTCAGCAGGGCGGTGGGCAGCACCACATAGAGCCGGCGCAGGCCCCGGGTGGAATAGGCCACCGCGGTGTGGTCGCTGAGCAGCAGCTCGACCCGGCCGATGCGTTTCCAGTGGTAGGCGGAGGCCAGGGCGCGGCGCAGGCGCATCACGGCCCGGACCAGCAGCGCGCCGGAGATCAACGTGCCGCTGACCAGCGCAACCACCGCGATCTGGCTCCAGATCGCGCTGCCGGCGCTGAGGGTGCGGATCAGATCCTCGCGCAGGCCGATCAGGGTTTCAAAGCGGGAGGCGGACATGCTCACGTTGCCTTGAAGATACTGCGAGACCAGAACATCGGAGAGGGTGGGCGGATGCCCCAGCCCGCTGGCGTTGAGCACCAGCACGAGGCCGGGCATGACGGCCAGCAGCACGGTCATGCCGTTCAGCAATCGCAATTGCGGGCCATAGACAGTCGCCAGGGAGGTGCGCCGCAATCCGGCCCGCGCGACGAGCCACAGCAGCGCGCCGGCGCATACCAGCAGATTGAGGTCGATATAAGCGTTCAGAAGCGCATCAGCTTTCATTGTCCCCCAGCCTTTCGTTCAGCAAGGCACGCATTTCAACGAGCATGTCATCGGTGATGTCCTCGTCATCGACGAGCCGGGCCACGAGGGCAGCGGGTGCGCCGTTGAAGAGTTTGCTCGACAGGTTCTTGAGCGATGTTTTTTGATAATCCGCCTTTGGGATCGCCGGGCGATAGACAAGCGAACGGTCGACCCGTTCACTGGTCAGAAAGCCCTTCTGTTCCATGATCTTGAGAACAGTGGCGACGGATGTATAGGCGCGCTCTTGGACCTTGTTCAGCTCGGCAAGGATGTCGCGCACGGAACCCTGACCCAGATCCCAGACCACGGTCATGAACTCAAGTTCGACCTCGGTCAGCAGAGAGTGGTCCTGTTTCTTGCGCATAATGTCCAAGCTTTGCTTTGGCGGTGCCGCAACCGGGGAGAAGCCGCGGAGATCGCGTTATGATCGGGATCAGGTTAGGGGATTTCGGCGCCTGCGAAAACTATTTTTTTAGAAGATGCGTGGCAGAGCGGCGCCGGGGTGTAAAATTGTGCGCTTCCGCGCGCCGATTCTACGTCTCAGTAGAGGTGATGGCCGGACCGCGCCGGGCGCGTGTGAGGCGAAGCGGTGCGGGTTTGCCGAGATGGTCCTGAGGGGCAGGTGTGCCCTCAGGACCGTTCTTGAGTGTGTTTGGAATGGCGCGTCAAGGGCAAGCCGCCCGTTGGGCGGGGCCTGCGGCCCCCTTGACCCGCGAGCCCTCTAGACCTTCCAGAAGCAGAAGATGCCCCAGGCGATCGCCAGACCAAGCGGAATCCAGAGCGGTGTTCCGATCAGGCCCAGCCAGGCCAGGAAGATATAGGAGGTGCCCAGCAGCGTGATGAACAATCGGTCCCCCCGGGTGGTGGTGAGTCCGAGGACACCCTTGCGGGCATCGCCGCCGGGGGTGCGGATTTCCAGCAGGATCAGCACGCCGATGGCGGAGAAGATCCCGATGAACACAAGGGCGGTGGGCCAGGTCCAGGCCATCCAGCTCAGCATATCAAACCCTCCCCATCGCGAAGCCCTTCGCGATGTAGTTGCGGACGAAATAGATCACGATCGCGCCCGGAATGATGGTCAAGGTGCCCGCTGCCGCCAGCAGGCCCAGCTCGTAGCCTGCAGATGAGGCCGTCTTGGTCATGGTGGCGGCGATGGGTTTTGCCGCAACTGCCGTCAGGGTCTTGGCCAGCAAGAGTTCCACCCAGGAGAACATGAAGCAGAAGAAGGCCGCCACGCCGACGCCTGCCTTGATGGCGGGCAGGAAGATCGACACGAAGAAGCGCGGGAAGGAATAGCCGTCCACATAGGCCGTCTCGTCCAGTTCTTTCGGCACGCCGCCCATGAAACCTTCGAGGATCCAGACCGCCAGCGGAATATTGAACAAGCAATGCGCCAGCGCCACCGCGAGATGGGTGTCAAAGAGACCGACGGCGGAATAGAGCTGGAAGAAGGGCAGCGCAAAGACCGCAGCGGGCGCCATCCGGTTGGTGAGCAGCCAGAAGAACAGCTGCTTGTCGCCCAGAAAGCGATAGCGCGAGAAGGCATAGGCCGCAGGCAGCGCCACGCAGACCGAGATCACCGTATTGATCGACACGTAGAGGATCGAGTTGATGTAGCCCCAGTACCAGCTGGGATCGGTGAAGATCACCTTGTAGTTCTCCAGCGTGAAGGTCTGCGGAAACAGCGAGAAGCCGGAGAGGATTTCATTGGTTGTCTTGAAGCTCATCGCCACCAGCCAGTAGATCGGCAGCATGAGGAACAAGATATAGACGATGGGGACGATAGATCGTTTCTGCATATCAGGTCCCTCCCTTAGTTCTGATCGTCTTTGGTCATCAGCGTGTAGAACAGCCAGCTGACCAGAAGCGTGATTGCAAAGTAGATGAGCGACATCGCGGCGGCGGGGCCGAGGTCGAACTGCCCGAGCGCGATTTTCACCAGGTCGATCGACAAGAGCGTGGTGGAGTTGCCGGGGCCACCGCCGGTGAGGACAAACGGCTCGGTGTAGATGTTGAAGCTGTCCATGAACCGCAACAGGATGGCGATGGTGAGGACGGTCTTCATCTTCGGCAGCTGGATATAGCGGAACACCGACCAGTTGGACGCGCCGTCGATCTTGGCCGCCTGATAATAGGCGTCAGGGATTGAGACGAGACCAGCATAGGACAGGAGCACCACAAGCGAGGTCCAGTGCCAGACGTCCATGGTGACGATGGTCACCCAGGCCGCAATCGGGTCCTGCGTCATGTCGTAGTTGATGCCCAGCGTGTGGTTCAGGAAGTACCCCAGAAGGCCGATGTCGGGCAGGGTAAAGATGTTCCACATCGCGCCGACCACGTTCCACGGGATCAGCATCGGCAGTGCCATCAGCACAAGGCAGACCGGCACCCAGAAGCCTTTGCGCGGCATCGAAAGGGCGATGGCGATACCGAGCGGCACTTCGATGATGAGGATCAGGAAGGTGAACAGGAACTGTCGCCCAAGGGCAGCGTGGAAACGGTCCGAGCGCAGGATCTGTTCGAACCAGTCCAGTCCTTGCCAGAAGAAGACGTTGTCGCCAAAGGTCTCCTGCACGGAGTAGTTGACGACGGTCATCATCGGGATCAGGGCGTTGAAGGCTACCAGCAGCAGGACCGGCAGCACAAAGAACCATGCTTTTTGGTTTTCGGTTTTCATTTGCTGTTACTCCGGGTCTGTGGCGAGCCAGCCGTCGACATAAAGCCGGGTCTGGTCTTGGCGGAAGGCGAGGTGGGTGCTGTCGCCCTTTTGCGGTGCGGCGCCTTCCTCGATCACGGCGTTCACCTTGTGGCCGAGGCAGTCGCATTCGACGACCGTGTGGCGGCCCACATCGGAAACCTTGGTGACCGTGGCGGGCAGGCCGCTGTCGGAAAGCGAGACAAACTCCGGGCGGATGCCGATTTCGGTCTGGCCGGTGGGGGTGCCGCGGACGGGACCTTCCAAGGCGACGGGCTGGCCCTCGATCCTGGCGCTGCCATCGTAGGAGCAGGGGATGATGTTCATGCCCGGCGAGCCGATGAAATGGCCGACGAAAGTGTGTGCGGGACGTTCGAACAGCTCGACCGGCGTGCCGATCTGCACCACTTCGCCCAGCTGCATCACCACCACCTGATCGGCAAAGGTCAGCGCCTCGGTCTGGTCGTGGGTGACGTAGATCATCGTCGCCTTGACGCGCTGGTGCAGTTCCTTGAGCTTGGAGCGCAGCTTCCATTTCAGATGCGGGTCGATCACGGTGAGCGGTTCGTCGAACATCACCACATTGACGTCCTCGCGCACGAGGCCACGGCCCATCGAGATCTTCTGCTTGTTGTCGGGGCTGAGGCCGGCGGCCTTTTGGCCCAGCATCTCGGTGACCTCCAGCATCTCGGCGATCGCCATGACGCGCTGTTCGACGGTGGCCTCGTCCCGACCGCGATTGCGCAGCGGAAACGCCAGATTGTCGTAGACGGTCATGGTGTCGTAGATCACCGGGAACTGGAACACCTGCGCGATATTGCGCAGGTCGGGGGGCAGTTTGGTGACGTCCTGACCATCAAACAGGATCTGGCCCTCAGAAGGCACCAGCAGACCGGAAATGATGTTCAAGAGGGTGGATTTGCCACAACCGGAGGGGCCGAGCAGCGCATAGGCACCGCCGTCGTTCCAGTCGAGGTCGATCTCCTTCAGCGCGTAGTCGCTGTCGGATTTGGGGTTGGACAGGTAGCTGTGCCGCAGTTTGGACAGGGTAATCTTGGCCATCTTATCGCCTCACGCCACGCGGGAGCCGTCGGGGGCAAAGACATAAGCCGCCCGGGGATCCATATAGAAATCATGCAGTTCGCCGACCTCGTAGGGGTGCACGCCATGGCTGAGCGACACCCAGGAGGTCTCCTGCCCGGAGGCGGCAAGGTCGAAATGCGCGGAGCTTTCGGAGCCCGAAAGCTCGGTCACCTGCACCCGGCCGTTGAGCTTGACCAGACCGGCGGCCTCGGCCACCGGCACCACGTGGTGCGGGCGAATGGCGATCGTGTAGGTGCCATCCTGCAATCCGGCCGCCGCACCGTCGAGAGTCCAGCTGACATCCGCGCCCAGACGGGCCTCAGATCCCTGCTTGGTGATGGTGGCGGTGTTGATCGGCGGATCGGAGAACACCCGCGCGGCCTCCACGTTTTCGGGGTTGCGATAGATCTCGGCGGTGGGGCCAAATTGCGTCACGCGCCCGTCGCGCATCAGGGCGGTCTTGCCGCCCAGAAGCAGCGCCTCTTCGGGTTCGGAGGTGGCATAGACCACCACGGCACCACGACCGGCAAAGAGTTCGGGCAGCTGGTCGCGCAGCTCCTCGCGAAGTTTATAGTCGAGGTTCGCCAGCGGCTCATCCAGGAACACCGCCCGGCTTTCCTTGGCGATGGCGCGCGCCAGCGCGGTGCGCTGCTGCTGGCCACCAGAAAGCTCATGCGGGCGGCGGTGCAGCATCGGGGTCAGTTGCAGGATCTTTGCGGCTTCCTGCACGCGGTCGTCCAGCTCCGACTTGGCCATGCCGGCAACCTTCAGCGGCGAGGCGATGTTGTCGTAGACCGTCATATGCGGATAGTTGATGAAGAACTGATGCACGAGGCTGATGTTGCGCTTTTGCGTGCTGAGGCTGGTCACATCCTGCCCGTCCATCAGGACAGAACCGGAGGCAATCGGGTCAAGCCCGGCCATCATCTTGATAAGAGAGGTCTTTCCCGACCCGGTGGCGCCCAGAAGGACGTTGAAGTGACCGGGTTCGAGCGTCAGGGACGTCTCCTTGATATGGAGATCACCGCCCACGCGCTTGGTCACGGATCTGAGTTCGAGTGCCATGGTGGTTTGGAACTTTCCGGCCCTGCGCTCACGTCGAGGGCGTGCGCGGGGCAATCTGTGTTTCGAGAGGTTCGAAGGAAAAACCCCGGCCGGCGGGCCGCTGTTGCAGAGAGGCCGAACAGCCGGGGCAGGTGGGGCCGGGCCCGATGATCAGGCCCGGCAGTCAGGGGAAGGACCCCAGGGAGATCAGTTCGCGGCCCAGCGGGCGACCAGCTCGTCGTAGTTCACGGTCTGGCCTTGCGGCTTTTCGTTCTCCAGCTTCGGCTTGGCGCCGCCATTGGCGTACCACCACTCCGCGTCTTTTTCTTCGTTCAGACGCGGGCCACAGCCACCGTAGACATTTGCCTGTTCGTCAGCGCGCTGCATGCGGGACATGGTGATGTCCATTTCCTGCGCCAGACGGTCCATCGCTTCCTGCGGGGTGAAGGCACCGGAGTTCACGTCACCGATCTGCTGCCACCAGATTTGCGCCAGCTTGGGATAGTCCGGCACGTTGATGCCGGTCGGGGACCATGCGGTGCGATCAGGCGAACGGTAGAATTCCACCAGACCGCCGAGTTTTTCGGACCGTTCGGTGAAGCTCTCGTGGTTGACGGAGCTGTCGCGGATGAAGGTCAGACCCACATGGGACTTCTTCACGTCGACGGTTTTCGACACCACGAACTGCGCATAGAGCCAGGCTGCCTGTGCGCGGTCGATCGGGGTGGAGTTGAGGAAGGTCCAGGAGCCCACGTCCTGATAGCCGACCTTCTGGCCTTCTTCCCAGTAGGGGCCATGCGGGCTGGGCGCCATCCGCCACAGCGGCGTGCCGTTGTCGTCGACGGTGTTGTTGCCTTCGGACTTCGGCTTCACCATGTCGGCGGTGAAGGCGGTGTACCAGAAGATCTGCTGCGCGACGTTGCCTTGGGCCAGTGCCGGCAGGGACTGGTAGAAGTCATAAGACGCGGCACCCGGAGGCGCGTATTTGCGCAGCCATTCGTCCCACTTGCGGATCGCGTAGACCGCCGCCGGACCGTTGGCAGCCCCACCGCGGGTGACGCTTGCGCCCACCGGGTTGCAGGTGCCTTCTTCCATGCGGATGCCCCATTCGTCGATCGGAACACCGTTCGGCTCACCCTTGGAGCCCGCACCGGCCATGGAGAGCCAGGCATCGGTCATCCGCCAGCCCAGGTCCGGCGCACGTTTGCCGTAGTCCATATGGCCATAGATCGCGGTGCCGTCGATTTCCTTCACGTCCTCGGAGAAGAACTCGGCGATGTCCTCATAGGCGGACCAGTTGACAGGAACGCCCAGCTCGTAGCCGTATTTCTCCTTGAAGGCCGCCTTCAGGTCTTCGCGGTCGAACCAGTCCTTGCGGAACCAGTAGAGGTTGGCGAACTGCTGGTCGGGCAGCTGGTAGAGGTCGCCATCCGGGCCCGTGGTGAACTGGGTGCCCATGAAATCGTCAAGGTCGAGACCGGGGTTGGTCACATCCTTGAACTCGCCTTCCATCATGTCGCTGAGGTTGTAGGCGAGCTGCAGGCGCGAGTGGGTGCCGATCAGGTCGGAATCGTTGACATAGGCGTCATAGAGGTTCCGCTTGGTCTGCATCTGGGTCTGCACCGCCTGAACCACTTCGCCCTCGCCGAGGATCTGGTGGTTCACCTTGATGCCGGTGATTTCCTCGAACGCCTTGGTCAGCACTTCGGATTCGTAGCTGTGCGTCGGGATGCCTTCGGAGAGCACGTTGATCTCCATGCCCGCATAGGGCTCGGCAGCTTTGATGAACCACTGCATCTCTGCAAGCTGTTCGTCCTTGGTCAGGACCGAGGGTTGAAACTCCTCGTCGATCCATTTCTGGGCTGCTGCCTCATCGGCATACGAACCCGTTGCCGCAATCACAGCACCAGCTGCAACTGCGGTCAAAAGATACTTCCGCATCTTTCTCCTCCCTAAAGTCTGTAAGGTCGGATGTTTTTTGCGCATCCAACTGGCAAAGAGGGTTCACTGATGGCGGGGAATTGTCAAACTAATTTTTTAGTAATCTTGTAGGGCGCTGAAAATAAATGTGATTTTTTTCAACCTGCGCCGCGCCGTTGACCCGCGGTAATCCGCCGGTCGCGGGGTTTTACGGACCAGACGCCGCTTTGCCACTCCGTGTTGCGGCCGGTTTTTTGGGATGTTGAAGCGCCGTGATTCCGGCTAAGAGAGCCGTCATGACCTCAGATGCTCCGTTTGAAATATTCCTCATCGCCCCGCCCGGGTTGGAAACACCCCTGTGCCAGGAGGCCCGCGCGGCCGGATTTGCCAATCCCCGGCAGGTGCCCGGCGGGGTTGCCTTTGAGGGGACCTGGCAGGATGTGTATCGTGCCAACCTGTATTTGCGGGGGGCAACACGCGTGCTGGCCCGGATCGGGTCCTTTCGGGCGTTTCATCTGGCGCAGCTGGACAAACGCGCGCGCAAATTCCCCTGGGGCGAGGTGCTGCGGCCGGATGTGCCGGTCCGGGTCGAGGTGGTCACAAACCGGAAATCCAAGATCTATCACGCCGGCGCTGCCACCCAGCGGATCGAGACCGCAATCACCGAGGAGCTGGGCGCGCCGATCGCCGGCGAGGGGGATCAGGCCGAGCCGGTGACGGTGAAGGTCCGGATCGACGACAATACCTGCATCTTCAGCGTCGATACCTCTGGCGAGGGGCTGCACAAGCGCGGCCACAAGGTCGCGGTGGGCAAGGCGCCGATGCGGGAAACCCTGGCGGCGCTGATGCTGCGGGCCTGTGGCTATGACGGCCAGGAGCCGGTGCTGGACCCGATGTGCGGCTCCGGCACCTTTGTGATCGAGGCGGCAGAGATCGCGCGTGGTCTGGCTCCGGGGCGGGGGCGGCCGTTTGCCTTCGAGCGGCTTGCCAATTTTGATGCCGACGTCTGGCAGGCGCTCAAGGCGCAGTTGCCCGCGCCGCGGCATTCCGAGCTGCGCCACCATGGATCTGATCGCAACGCAGGGGCGGTGGAGATGGCAACGCAAAACGCAGAGCGCGCGGGCGTGTCGGACCTGTGTCGCTTTGGCCATGCGGCGATGAGCGACCTTGAGCGCCCGGAGGGGCCGACGGGACTGGTCATCGTCAACCCGCCCTACGGCGCGCGGATCGGCAACAAGAAACAGCTCTATGCGGTCTATGGCGCGCTGGGCGAGGTTCTGAAAACCCGGTTCTCCGGCTGGCGTGTCGGGCTGGTGACCAGCGACACCCAGCTGGCGAGGGCGACGGGACTGCCCTTTCTGCCGCTGGGCGCGCCGATCGCCCATGGGGGGCTGAAGGTGCGCCTGTTCCGGACCGACCCGCTGCCCTAGGCGCGGGTTTCATGTCGGAGGGCACGGGGCACGGCGCCTGCCGCGCAAATGCAAATGGGGCGCCCGCGAGCGCCCCAAAGCCTGTGTCGGACCGTGCTCGGGTCAGACCATTTCGAGCAGTTCTTCTTCTTCTTCTTCTTCTGCGGTGGTGTCGTCCTCTTCCGAAACCTCCTGCGACATGAGCGCCATGACGTCGTCGAGGTTGGCCGTCTCATCTTCGGACGTGTCCGGATCGTCGTAGCCGCCGACGATGACCTCGGGAGAGTCGCTGTCCAGACCGGTAACAAGCGCGATGCGGCTCAGGTCGACGTCTTCCAGCGACAGCGGGCCATTGTCGGACCACAGCGTGAAGGACAGGTTGTCGACATAGCCGTCGGTGCTGTCGGGCGTCTGGCCGAACTGAAGCCCGATGTCGAAGGTCTCCGACAGGGTGGTGCCATCTGCCAGGGAGTTCACCGCGTTGGGATCGACCTCCGTATTGGTCAGCGGGATCGCGTTGTCATCGGGGTGAATGTTCAACCCTTCGGCGGTTTCGTCATCTGTCAGGTTCATGAAGATGCCGTCGATGTCGGTCTCTTCGCTGTCCCAGGAGGTTGGCACCACCTTGAAGAACAGCTGACCCTGCTCGGTCTGGCTGACCTCAAAGGTCAGCTGTTGGCTGTCGCCGAGGGTGAAGTCGATGGTGACCTTGCCACCGTCGCCACCTGTGTCACCACCGGTGTCGCCCCCCGTATCACCGCCAGTATCACCGCCCGTGTCGCCGCCGTCATCATCGTCGTCGTCGTCATCCCGACCGCAGCCGCCACGGTCATCGTCGTCGCGGTCCCACCATCTGTGCCCGCGTCCGCCGCGATCATCGTCGTCGTCGCGGTCCCACCATCGGTGTCCACGTCCGCCGCGGTCGTCGTCATCGTCGCGGTCCCACCATTTGTGACCACGTCCGCCACGGTCGTCATCGTCGTCCCGGTCACGATGGCGCCCCCAGCGTCCGCCGCGATCATCATCGTCGCAGTCGCGCCCGTCGTCATCGTCGTCGTCGCGCTGATGCTTGCCGCGTCCGAAGTGCCAGCCGAATTTGTCGTCATCCCTGTCGTCATCATCGTGATCGCGCCAGGATTTCGCGCGTCCGCCGCAGCCGGACCACGCGTCGTAGTTCCAGCCGTGATTGTTCCAGCTGCTGAACTTGCCCCCGAAATGCGACTTTCCGCCAAAGCTGTAGGATTTCCCCCAGCCAAATGAGAACCATGTCATGGCCACCATCCCCTCAAATCTGATTTACTCACTTCCACCACACGGGGGCCAGCATACCGCTCCCTCATACCGGGACGGGTGGCACTGGCTGACCGCATGGCGCCAGAATAGAAAGGCGGGGGAGGGTGCCTCCAAATTTTCTCAATTTTTATACAAAATCGCCCTTTTTGGGGGTCGCATTCTCGACGGTGCGGCGGCGGCATGCCCATTGTTTCCGTTGCGTCACCAGTCACACGGCACCTTGCAAGGATTCGCGTCGCTGTTGAGGGTAGGGCGGCAACGGGCTGACACCTATCGGGAGGGGCAATGAGGCAAGCCGAGGATTTTCGCGAAGAAAGCCGTGTGCTGGCGGCCTGTATCGCTCGCCAGCCGCAAGAGATCTATGGCATGCAGACCCAGTTCAAGGGCTGGACCGTCGAGGACGTGCTTGGTCATCTGCATTTCTTCAACGCCGCGGCTGCCGCCGCGCTGGAGGGGCCGTCGGCGTTTCACACCATGATGGGACCGGCGCTGGAGCGGCTGGATGCGGGGCGGAGCATTCTGAGCTTGCAGCGGCCTTGGTTGAACGGGCTTGGCGGGGCGGCGCTGTTTGAGGCCTGGATGCAGGGCAGCGAACAGCTCGCCGATGCCTTTGCGCAGGCGGATCCGAAATCCAGGGTGTGCTGGGTCGGGCCGGACATGAGCGCCCTGAGCGCGGTCACCGCGCGCCAGATGGAAACCTGGGCGCATGGGCAGGCGATCTTTGACCTGCTGGGGGCGACACGTCCCGAAAGCGATCGGATCCGGAATATCGTGCATCTGGGTGTTGTCACCTTCGGCTGGAGCTTTCAGGTGCGGGGACAGGAGGTGCCGCCGGTGCCGCCCCAGGTGCGTCTGGAAGCGCCATCGGGAGAGGTCTGGAGCTGGAATGCGCCAGATGAGGCCAATCGGATCGAGGGGCAGGCGGTGGAGTTTGCGCAGGTGGTGACGCAAGTCCGCAATCTGGCGGATACCGGATTGCGCGTGACCGGCGCCACCGCGGGTGCCTGGATGGCGCAGGCGCAGTGTTTCGCCGGACCGCCGGAGACCCCACCTGCACCGGGCACTCGTTATGCCATGGCCGAGCAGGGCCAGCGCGAGGCCTGAGAGCGCGCCATTCCGCCTGTCACCACTGGTCTGGCCGCGCCTGGGTCTGCCCCGAGCGCGACCATAGCCGACATCGTATCGGTCGCGCCCTGGGGCGGCGTGCCGCGCACAGGGGGCGCACCATTAGGTCCGAAGGGAGTGCCCCGCGTCAGGTGGTGCGATGATAGGCGCGCACCAGGCCAGCCAGCGTCATGCGCGCCTCGTCGGCCTGTGTCACCGGGATATACTGGCTTTCGAAGGCTTTGAGGTAGGGCGCGGCAAAGTCTGGGGTGGCGATCAGGGCCATGTTCTGCCCCAGCCAATAGGACCTTGCAGCGGCCAGTTCGGCGCCGAGTACCGCACCCCAGGTCCGTCCCAGCGCAGCGGCGTCGGAGAGCCGCGCGGCAGCCTGCTGGGATCGAATTTCCGCCAGGCGCAAGGCCAGGGTTTCCGGTTTGGACAGCACATCCTGCAGCGGCTCGGTCAGCGCGGCAACATCAGCCGCGTCCCCCGGCTGTGCCGCGGGGCACATGCTGGCAATCATCGGCCAGCTTGCAAAACTGACGAAGCTCACGATTTCCGAAGCGCTGATCAGGACCCAATCGGTGGCAACGGGGCCCGGCACACAGATCACACCATCCCAAGACGGGTTTAGGCTGAGAAAACCATCGATGCGGCAGACCGATCCGGTGAGGCGCAGATCCGGCTGCGCCTGCGACAGCGGCGGCATGCTCCGGACACGCCCGCTTGCATGCGCGGTTGCACGGGCGGGCAGATCAGCCGGTTTGGCCGGGACCGGCACCGCCTGCGCGCCCTCTGCGCCGCAGGTGATCAGCGGCGCGCCGGGGGCAAGCGCCAGCGCGGCGTCGAGGTCGGACACCTCCGTTGCCGCCACATTCAGCTGATCGCCGTTGATCGTCCAGGCGCGTGGCGGGCTGTGGTGGGGATCAAAGGCGATCCAAGGTGAGGTGGGCGGTGTGGCGGACATGAGCGACCCCGGGCATCTGGAACTTTGCCGGTACTGATGCCGCGTTTTTTGAAAAAACACAATCGCAGGGCGTCACAATCCTCGGTTTAGTCTGACTATACCTTTGGTTCGCTGAATTAGACCAATGCATTGCTGAAAATTTTAGAGTTTTGGGTAACCTGAGGCTAGATCCCGCTGCCGGACGAAATAAGCGTAGCATGGGTGCCCGAAGGTCCCGCAATCAGAGCGCGAAACTTTGCCTTCTGCGCAACAGTTGGGATCTTTTCCTGCTCTGCGGCTCTATGGACTATGTAAGTTTTTGAAATGTGTTAACGCATCTTAATTTCTAGGAGATGCGTCTGTGTGAGGTCCAGCAATGGGAAGAACTGCCGTATTGGACAAGCGTCGAAACAAGCTCGGCGGCCTGAGTACACCTCATCCGCGATGCGGGATCTCCCGACCTGCGGGAGGCGTGTCATGAGTGATGTCTTTGCCCCAAACGGGGGGCCCTTCATCGCGCTGCTTGCACGATACGCGGCGGGCAAGGGGCACAATGTACTCGCATCGTTGCAGCAGGAGGCCACGTCTTCCGATCGCGGGTCCGCTGTGGTGCAGGCCTTGCCCGTCCATGAACACGCCATGGTGCTGGACGCGGCCGAAGACCTGCTCGCCGCGCCGGACATCGGCTACACGCTGGCGCGGGCTTGCGCCCTGCGCGACGCGGGGCTGACCGGATATGCCATCGGGGCCTCCTCGACGCTGCGACAAGCGCTTCAGACTCTCACCCGCCTGAGCGGGCAATTCCGGATCATCCTTCCGGGCGCGCCATTTGGACCCGCCGCGGGATATGCGGATCTGCAGTGGGACTACGGCGCCCAGGGGCAATTGAATTTGCGGCACTGGAGCGAGTTCACCGCCGCGTTCCTGATCCGCACGCTCAAGGATCTGAGCGGTGGGCAGGTGTCACCGGTGCAGGTGGACTTCATGCATTCGGAACATGTCCCAGCCCAGGTGGCCCGTTCTGCTCTCGGCGTGGCGCCGGGGTATCGGGCGCGGGTGAACCGGATTTGCTATCGCGAGCGCGACCTGGATCAGCCCCTGCAAAGCGCCGACCCGGGCTTGCTGCGCCTGCTCATGGAGCATGCGGAACTGCTGGAACGCGTTGACACGCTGGCCCAGAATTCCCTGTCGATTACCGTGGAACGGCTGATCATGGACGGCATGTCGGACGGAGAGGCCAGCCTCGCCAAGGTCGCGGAGCTGCTGGACATGAGCCAGCGGACGCTGTCGCGCAAACTCGCCAGCGAGGGCACCAGTTTCTTTGCCATTCTGGAGGGCGTGCGCAAATCGCTGGCGTTGCGCTACCTGCGGCAGAACGAGAAATCGCTGTCCGAGATCTCCTTCCTGCTCGGCTATTCGAGCCTCAGCAGCTTTAACGATGCGTTCCGCCGCTGGACCGACCAGAGTCCCGGAAGCTATCGCAGCGCCGCCACAAAATCGCCTTGATTCCTGCGCCGTTCACATCGCTGATCCTGATTCTGTGTGGCAAGAAAGGATCGCGCTGATGCTCTTTCGTATACAATTTCGGCGGAAGGGTTGGACTGTTTCCCCGAACGGCGTAGGAAGCGCCAAAAGGTAGGGGTTGGTAACCCTTCGATCAGATTTACATCGATTTTTTGTCAAATACAGTAAGTTTATAGACAGAGTTTGGAGGCACGAATGTGCTTCTGGCGCACTGTCGATCACAGCGGTCCATCGCATGGGGAGCAGATGGACCAGACGGGATGATGCTCAAGGGGTTTAAAGAGTATCGCTTGTCGCCTGATCCAGGCCACGACCGTGTGCGAGTTATATTGGGGGTTAGACTATGAAAACGCTGGATCGTGGGGCGGTCGCAGTTGCAGGGGTCGGGGACTTGCCGGATATGGCGCTGGCCTCGGCATTCCGGGACGCATCCTATGACTATGACCATGGCGTCTACGTGAAGTTCGGCAAACGCGTGCTGGACGTCACCATCGTGCTGCTTGGGCTGCCATTTGTCCTGCCGCTGGTGATCATCTGCGCCTTGGCCCTGTGGGTCGAGGGTGGGCTGCCGTTCTATCGGCAGAAGCGGATCGGCCAGGGCGGGCGGGTGTTCCATATCCTGAAGCTCCGGACCATGGTGCGCGACGCCGAAGGCATGCTGGAGCGGGTGCTGCGCGAGGATCCCGCGCTGCGCCGTGAATGGGACGAGACCCAGAAGCTGCAGGATGATCCGCGGATTACCCGTGTCGGACGTTTCCTGCGCGCGACCTCTCTGGATGAGCTGCCACAGCTTTGGAACGTGTTGACCGGCGACATGAGCCTGGTTGGCGCGCGGCCGATGATGGTCGACCAGCTGTCGCTCTATGGCAAGCCCGACAGCTATTACACGCTGCGTCCGGGGATCACCGGCCCGTGGCAGGTGGGGGACCGCAATGCCACCAGTTTCCGCCAGCGGGCCGTGATCGACGAGGCCTATTGCCGTGAGGTGTCGCTGGTCCGCGATCTGCACATCCTGATCATGACGCTGCCCGTCATTCTGCGCCGCACCGGGTGCTGAGCGGGTCTCGCGCAGGGGCGTTTTGGCGCAGTGTCGTGAAATGTAGGTGAAATCGTAAAGGTGTTGCGTGAAAGATAGTCTTGATCACAATAGCCAACGATCAGTACCCACATTCGGTGGAGAACAGGATAGTAGCGAGCAGATGACGGACCAGGGGTTCAAGAAATTTCGGCGACGCCGCAAGCGTGAGGACACGCCTGCGGCCGATCCTTTGCGGTCGGACGCGTCGCGGGTTTCTCCTGCACAGGACCTGCCTGCGGATCAGGGCGCACCGGACATCCAACAGGACCCGGTTGCGGCGCCGAGCGACGCAGCGCCCGCGACCCCGCCACGGGAGGCGGCTGCGCTGTCAGAGCCGGTCAACACCAAAGACGACGACAGCCCGCCCGCGAAAGTGGTGCCCAAACGGCCACAATCGGCCGCCAAGCCGGCGCCACAGCCGTCTGTCATGCCGCCGCCGGAGCGCAGCATCCCCCCGATCTTCCAGATCGAGCAGGAGCCCGCCTTGCCGGCCCCGTTGCCGGATCCCTGGCTTGTCATGCGTCAGGTGGAGATCACCGGGCTGGGCCGGCGCCGCAGCCGGTTGCCGCTGGTGGATTACTTTCGCACCTCGCCCACCGCGCGCGCTTTTGACCTGCTGCGGACCCGGATGTTGCACACCTTGCGCGACCACGGGTGGAAACGCGTGGCGATCTGTGCCCCGACCGCCAAATGTGGTGCCAGTTTCACCGCGGCCAACCTGGCTCTCAGTCTGGCACGCGTGCCCGGCAGCCGCACGGTGCTGATGGATATGAACCTGCGCAACCCGGGGGTGGCCAAGTCGCTGGGCCTGGAGCGCGCGGCGCTCTACAGCGGGGATATGCCCGGGTTTCTGCGCGGCGAATTGCGGCTGGAGGATCATCTGGTTGCGGCCGGCGACAGTCTGGCACTGGGGCTGAACACCTCCGCCTTTTATAATGCCGCCGAAGTGCTGCACGAAGCGACCTGCGCCGCGACGATAACCGACATGATCCGCCGCACCTGCGCCGATGTCGTGCTGTTTGACATGCCGCCGGTGCTTCAGAACGACGACGTGGCCGCCTTTCTGCCGCAGGTCGATGGGGTGCTGCTGGTCTCGGATGCAGAGCAGACGACAGCGCGCCATCTGCGCGCCTGCGAGAAAATGCTGGCGGGTCACACCCAGCTGCTGGGCGTGGTCCTGAACCGGGCGCGCAACGGCGACGGATTGAACAGTACGGACTGAACACACACACGGCATACCCGCAGCCGGGCTTGCGGCGGCTTTGAATGCGAACATTAGAAACACGGACCCATGGCTTCGATTTATTCACTCTCGGACTTTCTGGATCTTCTGCGCCGCCGCGCGGGGGTGATCCTGCTGGTCACGTTCCTGGGGTGTGTGGCATCGCTCTGGATCGCGCTGTCGCAGGAACAGGTCTATTCCAGCACCGAGGTGATCCAGATCACCCGGCCCAAGATCGCTGGTGAATTGGCGCGCTCTACCGTCGACGGGTCGTCCGCCAGGCGCATCCAGCTGATCGAGCAGCGTCTGATGGCGCGGGGCACCATTCTCGAAATCGTTGACCAGCTGAACCTCTATGCGGATCGCCCGGGGTTGCTGGCGTCCGAAATCGTACCGCTGGTGCGCCAGTCGGTGACCCTGACCGGCACGGCAGCGGCGCGCGAAGGCATGTCGGATGACGGCGCGATCTCGGTTCTGACGATCACTGCGGTGATGCCGACGCGGGAGCAGGCCCAGGCGGTTGCGCGCGAGTTTTCGCGGCGCACGATCGCGCTGAGCCAATCCACCCGGCTGGAGCAGGCGCAGGAAACGCTGACCTTCTTTACCGAGAAGGAAAAAGCGCTGATCGACCGGATCGCGGCGCTGGAAGAGGAAGTGGCGGATTTCCGGTATGCCAATGCCGTGACCCTGCCGGGCGCGATCGAGATGCGCGGTGCCGAGATCGCGGCGATCAACGAGAGCCTGCTGGAGCTGGCGCGCGAAGAGATCCAGATGCGCAAGGCCGCGGAAGAGGCGGTCGCAACGCAGCGCGAGGGGTATGCCCGCCGGATCCAGGCCGAAACAGAAGCCAAGCAGGAAGCGCTCGAGGCGCAACGCCGGCTGCTGGAAGAGCGGCGCGAGGTGCTTGAGGCGTCATTGGAACTGACGCCGGAAGTGGATCGCCAACTGGCCAATTACGACCGTCGCATGGAGCAGATGCAATCCGAGCTGGAGATCATGACGCAGCGGCGGGCCGAGGCCGAGGTGGGCTTTCGTCTTGAGGCGTCGCGCCAGGGCGAACGGCTGACCGTGATCGAGGCCGCTTCGCTGCCGGATTACGCGGTGGGGAGCGGGCGCAAGGCAACAGCGCTGAAAGGCGGGCTGGTGAGCCTCATCCTTGGGGTTGTGGTCGCATTCCTGCTGGATCTGCGTCACCCGGTGCTGCGGACCAGTGCGCAGATGACGCGCGAAACCGGCCTGTCGCCTGTGGTCTCCATCCCCGTGCTGGAGCCCCGCCGTCGCGGGCTGCTGACGCGGTTGCTGCGGGCGCGCACCGCTGTGGCCCGGGCTGCGCCCAAGACCTGACACTCGCCAATTGATCCGGTCTGATGCGACGGTGCCCGGGGTTGCCGGGCAGAAGGGGTATGTGGCGCGTTGCGGCGAGCCTCCCGACAGGCGCTACATCTGAAGCAGAACCGAACTGATCTGATCCCAGTGATAGGCCAATGCGCCGCCGCAGATGATCAGGCTTGCCGACAGAAAGCCGATATCGTGCAGCGGATCCTGTGCGGCATAGGGGCGGGTATGGCGCATCAGAACCGGGTAGGAGAAGACCACGGCGAGCCCGAGCGCTGCGATACCGCCGATCAGGCCGAACTGCGTCACCCCGAGGAGAAACAGCGCCGTCTGCAGCATGGCCCGTGTGGCGGTGTAGAAAAAGAACCCTTTGGTATTGCCGGCGGCCAGCGCGGCGCGGTCATAGGTCAGCACGATGATCGAGGGCGCCAGGCTGGCGGCAAGAAGCACGATGATCGCACCGGCGTCGTCATAACGCGCATCATAGAGCAGGTCGACAAGCCAGGGACCGATCCAGGCCATCAGCCACAGCATGGACAGGATACCCGCGGTCAGGACAAACCGCAGCTGTCGCTGTTTTCGCCGGTTGTGCGGGTTCTCGCGCGCGGGTTTGTCGCGATAGACCGGGATCATCAGACGCTGATTGACGTCCTGACCCAGCTGCACGGGAAAGCTGGCAAGGAAGAAGGCGATGTTGTAGATCCCCATCGCCTCGAGTGTCAGATATTTGCCGAGAATGGCGCGGTCGCCCTGGGTGGTCAGGAAAAAGCAGGCGGTGGACAGGAAGATCCACTTGCCCATTCCAATCAGTTCCTTGGTGGCGGCGGGCTCCCAGCGAAACTGGTTCTTGCGTCCGGGCAGCGCCAGATGCGCCAGGGCGAGACGGGCCGCTTCCTGCAGGACGCTGCCGATGGCCAGCGCGACGACCGACTGGGTCAGGATCGCGAGGGCGACCATGCTGGCGATGCCGAACACCTGCGCCGCCAAGGTTATTGCGGTCACCCGCCCGACCATGAGGTGGCGATAGGCGGTTTCCACCCGGGTTGGGGTGAACCCCTGCAGGGCCAGGCTGAAACCGGCAATGGGCAGGCAATAGGCCAGTTCGTCCGCGTTGTAGAAGGCCGCCGCCGGCAGGGCGAGCACACCGGTCAGCACCCAGAGGAGCCCGCCGCGGCAAATCTGCACGGTCCAGGCGGAGTCGAGGAAATCAGGATCGTCGCCGCGCGGGTTCTGCGCGATCGCATTGGACACGCCCATGTCGGAAAACAGCGACAGCCCGATGATGATCACGGTGACCAGCGCCATCAGGCCGAAGGCTTCGGGAAAGAGCAGCCGGGTCAGGGCAAGATTGGAGGCGAGGCGTAACACCTGCCCGGTGCCGAAACCGAGGATGATCCACGAGGTCGATCTCACGACACGTGCCATCAGGCTTTGGCCAGTCAAGGCGGTTTTCATGGAGGTCCAGAGCATGTGGTTGCGGATCGGCTGCAGGCTAGGCGGCGCGGCGGGCGAGGTCAATTGCGATGCGGCCATCCGGCGGGGTTCTGTGCTAAAGTGCTAGGACGCTGATCTTTTTTGCCGCCCGTCGCGGGTCGTGGCGCTGGGCAAAACCCGGGCAAACGCGTAGTCTTGGCCGGAAGACAGGCAAGGAAAGACCGACGTGTGAAGATTGCATATGTGCTGAACACCTATCCGCAGCCCTCCCAGAGCTTCATTCGGCGTGAGATCCATGCGCTGGAGCGCCGCGGCATCGAGGTGGTGCGCCTGCCGATGCGCCCGGGGACGCAGGAGCTGACGGACCCCGGGGACCGCGCAGAAGCGGAGCGGTGCCACTATGTCCTGCGGTTCGGGGCGGCGCGTCTGCTGTGGGCGTTTCTGGCCTATGTTCCGCGCGCGCCGCAGCGCTGCTGGCGCGCGGTCCGGCTGGCGTTGCGACTGGGGCACATCAGCGGGGCGCGGGGGCGTGCCCTCATCTATCTGCTCGAAGCGGCGATGGTGCGCCGGATCTGCGACCGGCAGCGCTGCACGCATATCCACGCCCATTTCGGCACCAATGCCACCACGGTTTCCATGCTGGCGCATGCACTGGGGGGGCCGGGCTACAGTTTCACCACCCATGGGCCGGAGGAATTCGACGCGCCCCATGGGCTTGCGCTGGGACAGAAGGTCGACCGGGCCCGGTTTGCCGTGGCGATCTCCAGTTTTGGCCGCAGCCAGTTGAGCCGCTGGGCGTCCTTTGGCGCCTGGTCGCGGATCAAGGTGGTCCATTGTGGCATCGAACCGGACCGCTTTGCCGCGCCCAAGCCGCTGCCGGAGGGGCCGGTCAGGCTGATCTGCATTGGCCGTTTCGTCGAACAAAAGGGGCAGTTGTTGCTGGTGCAGGCCTTGGCGCGCGCCGTGCGGCAGGTCCCGGACCTGCATCTGGCGCTGGTGGGCGACGGCGAGATGCGCGGCGCGCTGGAAGCCGAGATCGCGCGTCTCGATCTGTCTGCGCATGTGACACTCACCGGCTGGCTCACCGAGGCGGAGGTCCGGGCGCAGCTGGAGGCGGTGCATGCGCTGGTCATGCCCTCGTTTGCAGAGGGGCTGCCGATGGTGATCATGGAGGCGATGGCCTCCGCGCGCCCGGTGCTGGCCACTTATGTCGCCGGCACGCCCGAGCTGGTGCAGCCGGGAGAGACCGGCTGGCTGGTGCCTGCGGGGGATGTCGATGCGCTGGCGCAGGCGCTGGTGGATCTGGCCAACACACCGCACAGCGGGTTGGAACGCCTCGGCCGCGCCGCACGGGAGCGGGTGTTGCAACGCCATGACATCGATCATGAAGCAGGCAAGCTGGCCGCGCATTTTGCCGAGGCGATCAAGGCAGACGCCTGAGGCGTGGTGCCCGATGCCGGTGGGCAGCGTCTGAAGAGCGCGCTAGCGTCCCCGCTCCCAGTTGGAGCGATTGGCAAAAAGCGGCGAGCGGACGGCCACGGCCACCGCAAGATAGACGAGTAATCCAACAGGGTGGCGCCCCGCGATCCGAAGCAGCCGAGGCAACGTGACCGGGACCTTGTCATCGTTGCGCAAGAGATCAGGGAACCGGCGGGAGATTTCCGCGACGCCCTGATCCTGCCGCCGCCGGACGCGCACCAGATTGCGAAACCCCTCGACCATGGGCCAGGCATAGCCAGCCGAAAGGCGCTGACGTTCCTGCGGCGTGAACTGGAGCCGGGCGAAGGTGTCGTCCGAGATGATCGCGGGCCAGTGTTCCCAGCGTTGCCGCCCGGCGCGGTTCATCGCAAACACCCCAAAACCGGGCACCCCTTCCTGTACGAAGGGCAGGTTTTGCCAGACCCTGGCATAGGCGCGCGTGACGATGCTCTGGGCCGCCGCGACCCGGGGGGATCCGCCCCTGTAGGCGGGCCCGGTCACCCGGTGCAGGCTCAGGGCGATCTGCGGCAGGAGGGCAGGGTCGACGGTCACATCGGCGTCCAGATAGACAAGCATATCGCCCAGTGCTTGGGCATCGCCCTGGTTCAGGGCGGCCAGCTTGTCGCCTTTGGCCAGTTCCAGCACATGCAGCGCCCAGCCGGGGGGCGGTGTGCAGGCGCGGGCGCGGTTGGCGGTCTCGTCCGTGCAGCCATTTGCCAGCACCAGAACCTCGACATTGACATCGGCAGGGAGCGGTTCGGAGGCAAAGAGCGCCGCCAGGCAGCTTGCGATATAGTCCGCCTCGTTGTGGGCCGGAATCAAGACCGACAGCAGATGGTTCACTTGGCCGCCTCCAGCACGTCCCAGCGCGGGTTGCTGTCTGACAGCGTGCGCAAGGCGCCCCAGCTGCCCCAACGCCCCGCGACGGAGACATCCGAATAGGCCCCGAACAGCGTGCCGCCAAGATCCGGCCAGGCGTTCAGGAGCCGGCGGTACAATTCGGCCATTTCCGCCGTGTAGTTCAGGTGGACGAAAAACTCGGTCAGCATGTCATCATCGACCAGCGGCCCGTGACCGACGACATGGGTGCCGCCCTCATACATGATGAGGTCGAGGTCGTGTTCCCGTGCAACCTCCGCGTGGTAGGGCAGGACGCGGGTCAGCAGATCGTCGAGCGTTCCCTCCGATTGCGCCGCGTTCAGCCCATCCTGTAATTCGGCCGCAGCCTGTGACACGGCAACGTCAAAGCGATGCGCCGCGACATAATCGCGGGCCGCCCCGCCCCGAAGCCCCTGTTCCGCAGCCGCCTGACGCGCGCGATCCAGACTGTCGGCGATCCAGGCGCGGACCATCGGGGCATGGTCCTGGGTGCCCAGGAACGCGCCGAAATAGCCGGTTACCGCATAGGCATCAAAGCTGTGGTAGGGCGCCTGACGCGCGGGATCCTCGGCGGTCCAGATGGGCGCGGTCAGGATCTGGTCCTCCAGACCGAGCCAGCCGGTCTGGGTGGAGATCACCCGCACCAGCCGGTGCGACAGGTCAGCATCGGCGCGCCCGTCCGAAAAGACCTCGGTCCAGATCGCCGCGATGTCGCTTGCCCGGCCGGCGTAGTACTGAAGCCAGAGCCCATCGCTGCCCCAGGCGTCGCGGGCCTGATCATCCGCCCATTGCGCCTGCTGGAACTGCCAGTTCCAGACCTCGTTGGAATACTCCACATAGGCGGTGAGGTCTTCGTCCAGCCCCCCGTGCACAAGCTCGGCGAAGTTGCGCACATAAGTGTCATCGACCTTATGCGGCAGGGTAAACCAGGCATCCGCGCCGATCCGGTTGGCAAGCGTCACCAGCACCTCGGCGGGAACCCCCTTGCGGGTCCAGGTGTAATCGGCGACGCGCGGGCGGTCTTCCCAGCCCACCTGGCCGGAGTTGTTGGTCTCCATCCAGTCCATGAACCGCAGCGCCGCAAAGCCTTCGATCTTGTCGAGCCAGTCGGGGTTGAACAGGGCGCCCCGGGCAAAGGCGTCCAGATCCTCTTCGCGTACCACGGTGATATTGCGGACATAATCGCCGGTGCCTTCGCGGTCGCTGCGCTGAATGCGGATGTCGACCGCGCCTTCGCCGGGGGTGAAGTCAAAAGAGACCTCGCCTTTGCCATAGCGCACCTGGGTGGCGCGACCGCCCACTTCGACGATGCCGTCACCGTCAAACCGCAGCACATAGCGCCCGGCAAGGCCCGTGGCCGTTGGCGGCAGATCGGTCAGCAGCACCGTGCCGATCGAACCCAGTTCGGGCGGAATGGCCAGCGGCCAGCCGTGTGGATCGAGATAGCCGGCCGCGCGCAGCTCTTGTTCGGTCACCCCGCCCCAGCGCCCCGGCAGATGGCCGATCCAGCTGCGTGCGGTTTTGAAATGATCCAGAAAGGGCGCCTGCGGGCTCCAGTCACGCAGGGCCGCCAGGTTCATCGCAACGGGCTGCTGGCGGACTTCCGGGCGCGGCCCTGCCATGTCAAAGCGGTCGGGCGCGGCGTTGAGCGCAACCGGGATCGGATCGCTCGGCAATGCCACCGGATCGGGCGGCAGGGCCGTGCGCTGGGGGGCGTCGACCGCGGCATTTGCGGCGAGTTCCTGCAACCGTTGCGCCAGCTCCGGTGAGGGCGCGGTGTAGGAAGTGCCCCATTCCGTCTGCAGGACATGTGGCAACCCGTCCGGCGGCGACCCGGTCAGGACCGCGTATTGCACCAGCGCGAGGTAGTAGAACCCGATGTCGTTTGGATGGATGTCGTCGGAGAACACGTCCTGAATGCTGCGCAGCCCGGGCACGGTCCCGGCCTCGATCGCATCCGCCAGACGGCCAAGCGCCTGACCCGTCGGCAGCAGACGAATATCGCCTCCGGTGCGGGCTGCGACCTTGTCGACGATGCCCTGCCAGCGCGGCAAATCATTGTCGAGCCGGTCTCGCCAGGGAACATCCCCGCCATCGTCGAAAGGCACCTCCTCGCCGCTGCCGCTCAGCAGGCTGTGCCAGCCCTCCTGGACATAGAGGGTCACCTCGGGATTGCTCTCGGCGGCGAGGGAGTAGAAATTCACCACCGCCTGTTCGGTATTGCTCCAGCGCAGATGATTGGCGAGCGGCACCGCTTCGGTCACGATCAGCGCATCGACGGGCGCCGTGGCCAAGCGGTCGCGCGCGTTGATCCCCTGCGCCTTGTCTGCGTGTTCCCAGTTGTAGCGCAGAGGCGCGCCATTGATGATCTGGTATTCCACAACCGGTCTGCCGTCCTGTCCGGCCGCCAGCAGCTGTTGCAGCATGCGTGGATTTTCCGGTCCGATCAGCGAATGGCCAATCATGATGACAGCACTGAGCAGGTCGGTGGCGCTCATGTCTCCGGGTCCTCGGTTGGCGGCACCGTCACCGCAGGCTGCACGCCGGTGCGGGGCAGGCGGGTGACGACTTCCCAGACCAGCGCCTGCACCCTGGCTGCGCCCTCGGCACCGAGGGCAGAGACGGCGGTGCCATCAAAGAGCGTGACCTGATGTGGCAGACCCTCCGGCGACCGGTGGTACAGCACGGCATAGTGGGTCAGCGCGATGATATAGTCCCCAAGCGGGCTGAGGTGGATCTGGTCGAGGCTGCCATCGGCTGCGCGGGCAAAGAGCTGCGCGCGCTGGTCGAGACCGGGGATCTGTCCCGCCTCGGCGGCGCGCACCACAGCGGCCAGGACCTGCCCGCCCGGGATCAGATAGATCGGCGCTGTCTCGGGGCGGCTGCGGGTGTCCGTCGCGGTCAGCCGGCCGAGCCAGAGCGTGTCGAGATCGCTGTCAATCCGCTCCAGCCAGCCCACGGGATCATCCAGACGATGCCAGGTCTCGTAGAGATAGAGCCGCACGTCCGGGTTGGCGGAGCGGGCCAGGCTGGCCCAGCGATGCAGGTATTTTGCGCCGTCAAAGTAATCAAGCGCATCGCGCAGTTCGACCATCTCGGTCAGGATCACGGCGTCGTATTCGCCTGCGGCCAGCGCCTCTTTGGGATCGCGCCAGACCGGAGCCCTGTTGACGGCATCGAAATCGAGAATGGGTTCGGAGTCTTCCCAATGAGCCCGCAGGGAGGTGCCGGATCCGCGTTGCATGTTGTAGCGATGGCCCTCACCGGCAAACTGCGCCAGGAGATGCGGGATGTTCTGTCCGACGAGGGAATGCCCCAGGTGGTACACCCGCAAGGGGGCCTCTGGCGCCTCCAGCGCAGGCAGGTCCTGCGGCGCGGGCCGTGCGGAGGTGAACCCCCAGATCCCCAGGAGACCGACCGGAATAAGCGCCGTGGCGGCCAGCAGGGCACGGCGGGGAAGGCGCCTCAGCACGGACATCATGTGCAGGGCTCGTTGTTCAGGATTTCGACCGCGGTGATGATGACGCCGCATCCGATGGCAAATCGCCCCTGCAGCCGGGCGCCGGCGCGAAAGGGGGGCTGTTCGCCTGTGAAGGTTGCGGTGAACCCGCCCGCACCAGTCGCCCCGTCAACAAACGTCAGGTCCAGCCCGTCAAAGCCGAAGAACCGCTGCGAAATGGCGTATTGCGCCTTGTAGGCTGCTTCCTTGGCGGAGAACAGCAGCTTGCCCGCTTGACCCGGGTTTGGGTGCCGGGCGAGCCAGTCGCGTTCGGTCGCATTGGCGATGGAAGGCCAGAGATCGGCGGAGAGCGGCGTGTCTTCCTCCACATCGATGCCGAGACCGGGATGGGTGCTGTGGCGGGCAATGGCCGCAAGCGCGCAGCTGCGGCAATGGGTGATGCTGCCCGACACCCCCGCGGGCCAGAGGGGCGCGCGTTTCGGGCCGATCAGGATGGGGGCGGGCTCCCGGTTCAACGCGCGCATCGCCTGATGGGCGGCGGCGCGACCGGCGGCAAATTCCCGGCGGCGCTTGTCCACCGCGTTGGCAGACAGGCAGGCGCGTTCTTCGGGGAAGGGGGCCGGCAGCGGGCCCTGCGGATCGGCGCTGCCGATGGCGACCGCTTTCGAGAGCAGCGACCGCAGCAGCGACAGCCGGTCGGAGCCGAGATCGGAGGTATCCTGTTGCGCCTGCGTCATCCGGATTTGGCCTTGCGGTTGGCACGCATCGCGCGCCGTTTTGACATGGTCTCTGCGCGCCCGGCGGGGGCGGCAACGGAGCTTGGGGGATCATTTTGTGCGGCTGTGGCACCGTTTGCAAGATATTCGATGTGATCCGCCAGCCCATCAAGAGTGGGAAAGCGGAAGATGTCGGTGATGGACAGCCGGTCGACGGCGAGCGCGCTGCGGATGTCGCGGTGCGCCTGAACTGCGAGCAGGGAATGGCCGCCAAGGGCGAAGAAGTTGTCGCCCTGCGCCACGTCGTCTACGCCAAGGAGCTTTTGCCAGATCCCGGCGATTTGCGCCTGCGTATGCGAGTGTGGCGCCGCCGCCACCGGGCGGGGGCCGGACCGGGCCGGTTGCGGGTCGGGCAGCGCCTTGCGGTCGATCTTCTTGTTCGGGGTCAGCGGGAACGCCTCAAGCGTCACGATATGTGCAGGCACCATGACCTCTGACAGATGTCGCGCCAGATGGGCCTTGGCCTGCGCTTCGGAAAACGGCGCAGAGGCGGTCACATAGCCGACCAGACGCTCGTCCGTGCCGATCTTGCGCGGGATGACCACGGCGGCTGTCACGCCATCCATCGCGGACAGGGCGGCCTCGATTTCACCGAGTTCGATCCGTTGGCCGCGGATCTTGACCTGATGGTCGGTACGGCCGAGGAACTCCAGCGTGCCATCCGCGCGCCAGCGCACGAGATCGCCGGTGCGATACATCTGCTGACCGGCCCTGAAGGGATCAGCCGGGAAACGCTCTGCCGTGAGGTCCGCGCGCTGCCAGTAGCCAGCGGTCACACCCGCGCCGCCGATGCACAGCTCACCCGCGGCCCCGATCGGGACCGGCTGGTCCGTGCCGTCGAGGACATAGACGGTGGTATTGGCAACAGGCGTGCCGATGGGCGCGACCCCCTGCGGCGTCCCGTCAAGGGTTTCGACCGTGGACCAGATCGTCGTCTCGGTCGGGCCGTACATATTATGAAGCGTCGCGCGGGTCTGATTGCGCAGGGCGTTCACCAAATCGCCGGGCAGGGCCTCACCTCCTACCAGCAGGTGCTGCAAGCGCGCCAGCACCGGGCCTGCGTCCGCATCGGTGGCGATCATCCGCGCCATCGAGGGGGTGCATTGCATATGCGTGACGCCGTGGCGCACGATCTGGGCCGCAAGCGAGAAATCATCCGCTGCCAGTTCCTGTACGCGATTGGCGCGGCGCAGTACGTCGGCGAGGGGTTTCAGACCCTCCAGCACCACATGCGGCGCGATGCCGTAGTCGATCAGGCAGGCCACCTCATCCACGCCAATGCGTTTGAGGTCTTCGACCCGCGCCACGGCGTCCTCAACGGTGCCGAACAGGCCGGAGTCCTCGAAATAGCGCTCAAAGGCAAAATCCAGGATTGCTTCAAGTTCCTCGGTGCTGAGGCTGCCCAGATCCATCTCGAACGGGTTGTCGACTCCCTTGGGTCTCTTGAATGCGGGGAAGGCCCAGGCGTATTGCTTGATGAGCCCCGCAGCAGAGCGCAGGTAGTCTTTCATCGGCTCGCGCGCCACCTCGCGGGCGGCCTCGCGGGTGTCAGCCAGATAGGTGTGCAGCATGAGGGTGACGGTGAAATCGGCCGGGTCATGCCCCGCCTCGCGCAATGCGGCGTGATAGAGCGCGATTTTGTCGCCGACCTCATCGATACTCTGGCCTAACAGATGCGTGAGCACATTGGCCCCCACGCGCCCCGCCTCGCGCCATGTGTCCGGGTTGCCCGCCGTGGTGACCCAGACGGCAAGCTCGTCTGAAACCGGGCGCGGCTGTGTTACCACCGAATGGAGGCCGCCATCCTTGCGCGGAAAACCCACCTCTTCGCCGCGCCAGAGTTTGCGCACGGTCTCAAGCGCTTCGAACAACGCGGGTTTGTTGGCCGGCGGCGTGTTCTCTGGCCGCAGGATAAAGTCGTCCGGCTGCCAGCCCGAGGCAAACCCGATGCCCGCGCGCCCGCCGGTGAGGTTGTCGATCACCGCCCATTCTTCGGCAATGCGGGCCGGGTGGTGGAGAGGGGCCACACAAGAGCCTGCGCGCACACCGATGTTGCGGGTCACGGCGGCGACAGCAGCGCCCGTGACCGACGGGTTCGGATAGGGGCCACCAAAGGCGTGGAAATGCCGCTCCGGCGTCCAGACCGCGTTAAAGCCATGGGCGTCGGCAAATTTCGCCCCCTCAAGGAGCAGTTCGTATTTCTTCTCGCCCGCGCCGTCGTCGTTGCCCCAATAATAGAGGTTAAAGTCCATCTTGCGATCACTGAGCGCAATGGGGCCATTTGAGAGTTGCAGACGGCTTTCATCGCTGGAGAGCACCAGTTTGAAGCCGCGCGCCAGCGTCCAGAACAGCTCCAGCACGGAAATGTCGAACGACAGGCTGGTGACGGCGAGCCAGGTGTTGCCGACCTGATGCGGGATACGCGCATCCATGGCGGCGAAGAAATTGGCGACATTGCGGTGCCGCACCATCACGCCCTTGGGCAGGCCGGTCGAGCCGGAGGTATAGATCAGATAGGCCAGATCCGCGCCGGTGCCTTCGCTGACGGGTTCGGTTGGCGTGCTGAGGTCGAGCGTGTCGAGATGCAGGGGGTGCGCGCTGCTGTCGGGCAGATCCGGCGCCAGTGCTGCATGGGTGACAATGACCGAGGCCTGACTGTCGGTGATATAATGCGCGATACGATCACCCGGATAGGCCGGATCAAGCGGGACATAGGCCGCGCCTGCCTTCAGAATACCAAGCGTTGCCACTACCAGATCCATCGAGCGGCGCAAATAGACGCCGACGTGGCTGCCGGGTTTCACGCCTTGCTCTTGCAGGTGCCGGGCCAGCGCATTGGCGCGCTGGTTCAGCGCAGCATAACTCAGGTGTTGATCTTCAAAAACGAGGGCCGTTGCGTCCGGTGTTCGCGCCACCTGAGCCTCGAACGCGGCATGAATGGTCTGATCTGCCGGATAATCCGCGTCGGTTGCATTCCATTGCTCCAGCATCTGCTGGCGTTCGGTGTCGGGCAGCATGGGCAGGGCTGAAAGCGCAGTGTCTGCCTGTGCGGGCAGTGCCGCCAACAGGCATTCGAGGCGTGCCGCCAGCAGGGACAGCGCCTCTTGGGACAGATGCCGGGACTGTAGCTGCACGCGATCCCCAGACTGGATCAGTGCCAGTTGGGCGTGGTCCGGCACGCTGTCGGTACCCAGACACAAGACAACCGCCGGAGGGGCCTGCACAGAAATCTCTGGCGCGCGCAGGATCAGGTCCGTTGCAAAACCACCCTGATCTTCCGCTCGGGTCAGAACCGCCTCGGCACGGGTCGCAAGGGTCGAGAATGTCTCCTGCGTTTGGGCATTGAGGGGCACCCAATCGGCCATCAGCCCGGACTTTGCCGCAGACTGTAGCGTGGGCAGGCTGAGCGCGATTGACCCCTCGGTCTCGCCCAGACTGCACAACACCCATGCAAGCGCAGCCGCAGCCAATGTTGCGGGCGGGCACTGCGCAGGCAGTGTGATATCGGCGGTTTGCGCATCACCCTGTTCAGCAGTGTGCAATGGGACCGGCAGGGGCCGCATGCCGGACAACGCGCGCCGCCAGTAGGCTTCGGGCGTCTGGCTGGTTTGTGCCGCATTTTCCAGCGCGTTGATGTCACTCTCGGCAAGAGCAGGCAGCACATCGCCAGCGCGCAGAATGTCACGCAGGCTGAGGGGCGTGCCAGACAAGGTTGTCAGCGTCCCGAGCCGAATGGCCCCATCGGCGCAGGCAATGGTGACGTCGTCACTCGTGACGGCGAGGATCTCTCCCGCTGCGCCTGCGCCTTCAGCGGGATGCGCCTGACCAACCGCAACGAATTGATCGGCCAAGCGGATCTTTGCAGTGGTCAGCGGGTTCCAATAGCCGCCCATATCCAGACCACGGACAACGCGCAGCAGCTCCGCAACCGGGCGGTCAAAGCGCAAGGCCCCGGCGGCCTCCGGGCGATCCGCGCGGGCGTGGTAGTGGCGCTGGCTCAGATCCTGCGGCTGGCGGTTGAGGGTGCCGCGCTCCAATTGGTCGAGCACGTCGGCAAAGCTATCAAGGGCTGCGCCATAACATTTCGAGTTGAGGCTAAAGGCGGTGTCATCCTCAGAGACCGCGAAACGGCGCTGGGCGAGGATATCGCCTTCGTCCACACCACCCTCGATCATGTGCCATGTGATGCCATGTTCCGCAGCACCTTCGAGAATGGCCCAGTTGGGGGTGTTCAGACCTGCGCGTTCAGGCAGCGGGCCATCGTGGAAATTCACCGCCCCGCGGCGGGCCTTGGCAATCACTGTTTCGGGCAATACCCGCAGGTTGGCAATCGACAACAGCCAATCAAATTCGCCCTCGATGTCACGCGGGGCAGTAAGAACCTGCAGCCCTTTGGATGCGGCCCAGGAGGTGATTTCGGCACTTTCGCTGACCACAGCCCGGATCTCGTGACCACGTGTCAGCAAAGCCTCGCTACACCCGATCAGCAGGGATTCATTGCCAATGACGACGGTTGAAAATGTCATGACTTGTGTTCCTCCAGAACGGCGTCGGACGCAAATGGCCGGGCCGGGTTTGGCGCGGGCAGGGGGCGCAGCAGCCGTTTGAAATGATGACGCAGCAGGTCGCGATGAAAATGGGGCGCATCGGCGCGGGGCTTGCCGGAGGTCAGCCGGCGCAGTCCGTAAACCGCACCGCCCAGCAGCCGTGCAAGGGTCGCGCCAATCGCATAGATCGGACCGTGGGTTTGCGTGAAATAATGCAACCGCGAGTCCAGCCAGAACTCCGGTGTGCGCGCCCATGTCTTCATGCCGGTTGAGGCCGACCCCACATGGGCAACGGTGCTGTGTGGGATGTAATGCGTCCGCCAGCCCGCACGTGCGGCGCGGTGGCAGAGTTCGGTTTCCTCGAAGTATAGAAAAAACGTCTCGTCAAAGCCGCCGATGGCCTCGATGACCTCGCGGCGGATCATCATGCTGGCCCCGGCGGTCCAATCCACTTGTTGTGCGTCATCCGGGATCTCCAGCGGCACGATGGCGTGTTTTAACAGGCGGGAGATCACACCGGTGCGCGCGGCCCCTTCAAACTCGCTCGCGATGGTCGGAAAGCGAAACAGCGTGCAATGGGGCGTGCCGTCTTCGCCATGCACATACGACCCCGCCAGCCCCGCACCCGGCGCATTCAGTAGAAAGTCCCGCAATCTGCGAATGCAGTCCTTCTCGGGAAAGGCATCTGAGTTCAGGAGGTAATAGAAATCGGGGCGCGACCCATCCGAAAGCCGCGCGCGAAACCCGATGTTCATGCCCGCGCCAAAGCCGCCGTTGACGGGTGAGGCCTCGATGCGCAGGCGACCACTGTCCAGCCAGCCACGCGCTGTGGCCCCGGCCCGCAGGGCCTCAAAAGAGCCATCGCCCGATCCATTGTCGATTATCAGCACTTCGCCGGGCAGATCTTCCATTTCCTCCAACGCTGCTTCGGCAGAGCGCAGCGTCATGGCAGGCGTGCGAAAGTTCAGGATGATCGTGAGGATGGTCTGCGCGGTCATGGGTTACTCTGCCGCCTTGGAGATGTCCTGCGGCCCGGCGCTTTGCCGTGCGCTTTGGCCGAGAAGATCGCGGATTTCTTTTCCGAGCACGCTGACGTTGGGCACCAGAACCATACCGTCGTGGTCACCGGGAACCTCGCGTACGATCAGTGACTGCGCAAAACGGGTCCAGTCGTTGTCCGTGTAGACGTATTCGCGGTCTCGGCTCACCCATTGCCCACCAGATACTTTCCAATGCCGGTCCAGCACAGGCCGATAGAGTGTCACCGCACCCGTCCAGGGCTGAACCTCGTACGCGGCCACCGCGCGCAGGAAGGCCAGTTCGATCTTGCGGTTGTTGAAACCGGTGCTCTCGCCGGTTTCCGCAGGGCGGTCCTGACGCTTGCGAATTTCCCAGGCAATGCGGTTGCGGAGCCATTCACCGAGGTAGCCGGGCCCTTTGCTGCGGATCTCAGCGAGCTTGATCAGCGCCTTGTCAATGGGTTTGAGGTCAGGGCGCACCGGCAGCGGCGTATCCAGCAGCACCAGCGCATCCACCGCCTCGCCCGAGGCCTTGAGCTGCTGAGCGATCTCATACGCGGTGATGCCGCCGCCAGAGAACCCACCGATGAGATAAGGCCCTTCGGGCTGCACCTGACGCATCTCGGCGATATAGTCGCGGGCGGCGTCCTCGATCCGCTCGTGCGGTTCATCCGTGCCGATCAGGCCACGCGCCTGGAGCCCATAGACCGGACGATCCTCGCCAAGGATCTGTGCCAGATGCCGCAGGTTCAACACGTTGCCAAACATGCCCGCCACGATGAACATCGGTGCGGCTTGGCTGTCCTTGCCGGGGGCAAGGCGCACGAGGTGGCTGAAGCTCTGCGGTGCGGCCTCTTGGTCGTCTGCGGCGTTGCCCTGGGCCTCCAGCGGCCCGGTCTCAGCCTCAATCCGTGTCGCCAGCGCGGCGACGGTCGGGGCATCAAACAGCACGGACATTGGCAACTCGACACCGAAGCTGCGTTTGATCTGCGCAAAGAGCCGCACGGCGATGAGGGAATGACCGCCCAGATCAAAGAAACTGTCCTCGACACCTATTTGCGACAATCCCAGCAGTGTGGCGAAATGACCGGCGAGGGCCTCTTCGGTTGCAGTACGGGGCGCAACATAGTCGGTATCCAGATCGGGGCGGTCAAAGCTCTGCCCTTCACCTTCGGGGGCGGTCTGCCCGCTGGTGTCCGCCTGCTGGCGCAGGGCGTCGAGGTCCAGCGAGGAGACAATCACCTGCGGCAGACCCGCAGCGAGCGCGCGCTCCAGTGCGATGCCGCCCTCGCTGGTGTGGATGCCATTCTCCAGATTGGCAAGCAGGCGCCGCTCGTCCGGCGACAGGGGCTGCGTCTCCGCATCCGAGGTCAGGCCAAGCGCGGCGGCTGTGGTGTCGGTGCGGGTGGGCAGAAGGTTGAAGCCGCCGCTCAGCTGCTGCATGCGGAAATGCGATATTTCCACCAGTACCTTGCCTGCCGGATCGCACAGGGTGATGTCAAACAACACGGCGCCTTGCTCGGCCTGCCCCTCCGCAAGCCGCACATGGCTGTAGATGTCCTTGGTCAACGGGGCGAGCACCCTGATCGTGCCGTAGGAGACCGGCACCCAAAGCGTGCTGGGCTCGTAGCCCGGCGCAAGTTCGATGGCCCAGCCGGTGGCAAGATCCATTAGCCCCGGATGCAACAGCGCGCCATCACTTGCTGCAATATCAGGCAAGGACAGCTGGGCGAGCCCTTCGGCTCGACCAAGAGCCACTGATTGCAGCACATGCCAGCGCGGACCAAACCGCAGGTTGGCTTCTTGCGGGGACCTGATGCGTCCGCCCGCGACATCTGCCTCTTGCGGCGTGCAGCGCGCGGAGATTGCATTCAGATCCAGGGGGGCGGCGGCACTGTGGTCCAGCGTGACCACCTCAGCCTGCGCCGTGCGTGCATATCCCTCTGTCGTTTCCGCGTGGATTTGCACCTCATAGCCTGCGGCACCGGGCGTCAGATGCATCACCGCCTCGCGCGGCCTATGATCCTCGACCACAAAGGGTTGCAGGAAATAGAGGTCCCGGATTTCGTAAGGCGCGGTGCTGCCGAGCGCATCCAACCCTTCGGCAATCAGCTCGATATTGCCGGTGCCGGGGATCAGGGCGGTGCCATCATGGGTGCGGTGATCATCCAGCAGCCAGTCGCTGCGCGCGTCAAAACGGCTGCGGAACACCGGCGCGCCGGAGCGATCAAAGCCTTGTGTCTGCCAAAGCGCGGCCTCTGACGGCAGTGGGTCCGAGGGGGCAGCGCTGCCGCGCCGGGCGGCCATAGCGTCCGCTGCCATGCCGGCATCCGCCCAGATCCCCCAGTCGATGGCCATCACGCGGGTTTGCCCGCCCTGACGGGATTTCGCCCAGGCGTTGAGGTAGTCGTTGGCGGCCACGTAATCCACCTGCCCGGCAGGGCGCGTCACGGTGGAGGAGGAGGAGAACAGCACCATCAGGTCAAGCCTGCCATCCGGGAAGACCTGATCCAGCACACGCAGGCCGTTCACTTTGGGCGCGAGCACCTCTGCGATCTGGCGATCTGTCTTGGCCAGAAGGGGGGCGTCGGCAATATGGCCTGCACCGTGGAACAGGCCGGTGATGGGGCCAAATGCGGCGCGTGCGGCCTCTGCCGCGTTGCGCATGTCCTGGAGGTTGCAGACATCGGCGCTGAGCGTGAGCACTTCGCCGCGTCCGGTCGCCTCCAGTTTTTGAACGGCGCGAATGCGGGTTGCGATCCGGTCAGCCGGGCTGTGGCGGCGCAGGTAGCGGTCCCACTCGGCGCGCGGTGGCAGGGCGTCACGGGACAGAAGCGTGATGCGCGCTTCATACGTCTGCATCAGGTGCTCCGCGATCGTCAGCCCGATGCCGCCGTAGCCGCCGGTGATGAGGTAGTGCCCCCCCGGTTGCAGCGGCAGGTCGCCTGCCATCGGTGCCGTGAGGGGCACGGGGCGATAGTCAAGCTCCAGACGTTTTTCGCCGCGCCAGGCGGCGGCGTGGTTGCCGGGTGCGGCCAGCAGCTCTTCGAGCAGGCGCGAGGTGATTGGGGCAGGTTCGGCGCCGGATAGGAGGGCGGAAAGGCCCGCAGGGACTTGCGGCAGCTCAATGTCACAGGTCGCGACGGTGACACCGGGGATCTCGCGCGGGATCACACCCGCAGGGCCGGAGATCATTGCTTTTTCCGGATAGGGCAGGGGCTCCTCGCGTACCTGCGCAGCACCGGTGGTCAGCACGCTGAGGTGCACCGGATGCGGCAGCTCTGCCTGCGCCAGCGCCTGTCCTAAGGCGGTGAGCGACATCAGCCCCATCTCGATGTTACGATCAAAGAAGGAGGAGCCGGGGCGGAAATCCTCGGTGTCGGTGACCAGCCAGAAATGCGCGATCCGCTGCGGCAGAAGATCCGCCTCGGCCAGATCCGCCAGCAGGGCCTCGGTACCGAACCGGCCTTCTTCCGGGGCCAGTTGATAGAGATCGGGCGCAAGCTGCGCATAGGTGTCCCCAGCCCGCACGCGGGCCACGCGGTGACCGGCGGCAAGAAGAGCCTCGGCGCAGGCGGCAGCCTGTCCGGTGGTGTCTTCAAAAATCAGCCAGGTTTGCGGCTCCAGCGTGAGTTCGTTTTCCACATCCAGCGTGCAATCGGCCAGACGAGGCCGCCAGACCGGGCGGTAGCCCCAATCGGCAATGTCCGCGTGTCGTGCAGGCAAAGCAACCTCGGGCGCTTGCACCGATTTTCCGGGTTCGATGAAGTAGCGGCTGCGCTGGAACGCGTAGGTGGGCAGGCTCAGACGGTTGCGGCGGGCATCGCCCCAGATCTGAGGCCAGTCGGCCTCGACACCGCAGGCCCAGAGACGGCCGATGATACCAAAGAAATAGGCATCATCCGCGATATCCTGCTCCGGGTGGCGCAGAGAGCTGAGCACCTGACCGGACGCAACCTGTGGCGACATTTGTGCCAAGGCGCTGAGGGCCTTGCCGGGGCCGACCTCCAGATAGACGCGGCCCTTGGTGGTTGCGAGCGTTTCGATGCAATCGGCAAAACGCACGGTATTGCGCAGTTGCTCGACCCAGTAGTCGGCGCTGGTGGCCTGTTCCGGCGTCAGCGGCTGGCCGGTGCGGTTGGACATCACCGGCAGGTTCGGCGGTTGCAGATCGAGACGGCGCAGGAAATCGCCATAGGCCGCGAGGATCGGCTCCAGCATGCGGCTGTGGGCGGCGATGTCGATGGGAATACGCTGGAACTCCACATCGCGGGCGCGCAGCGTCTCGGCCAGCGCATCCAGGCGATCATTCGGGCCGGATACAGCGGTGAGTTCCGGCGCGTTTACGCTGGCGATGTCGAGATCCGCGCCCACAAGTGTCTCGACCTCAGAAAGCGGCAGCGAGATCGACAACATGCCGCCCGGCTCAACCGTATCAAACAGCCGACCCCGCAGTTGCACCAGGTCGATGCAATCCTCAAAGCTCATGACACCGGCCAGACAGGCGGCAGTGTTTTCCCCCATGGAATGGCCCACCATGGCGGCAGGCCGGACGCCCCAGCTGATCCAGAGCTGCGCCAGCGCATATTCCACGATCATGATGAGCGGCAATTGTACCGAGGGTTTCAGCAGCGCCGCATCAGCACTTGTCTCCGCGCCGGGGTCCGGCAACCACAGGGCACGGATGTCGAAATCGAGGCTCTTTTCCAGATGGTCCAGCCCCTGATCCATCCAGTCGGCAAACACCGGCTCCGTCTCATAGAGGTCGCGCGCCATGCCCGCAAATTGTGCCCCCCCGCCGGGGAACATAAACACGACCTCGGGATGCGCGCCGAGATGGTCGTGGGTGAAGACCTCGCGCGGGTTGGCGGCTTCCAGCATGTCGGCTGCGTCCGTCGCGGTTTCGGCCACCACCACGCGGCGTTTGGCAAAGCCGCGGCGACCTTCCTTGAGCGTATAGGCCACATCCGCCAGCTCCACATCGGGGTTGGCGCGCAGGTAGGTTGCGAGGTTCTGCGTGTTTGCCTCCAGCGCGGCCTTGGTCTGGCCGGATATACAGAGCACCTGAAACGGGAAATCGCTTTCCTCGGAGGGCGCGCGCACCGGGGCCTCTTCGAGGATCGCATGGGCATTGGTGCCGCCGACGCCAAGGGCATTCACAGCGGCGCGCCGGGGTCCTTTGTGCGAAATCCACGGGCAGAGCGTATCGTTCACGCGGAAGGGCGAGGTTTCAAAATCAATGGTCGGATTGGGTTTTTCATACCCCAGCGACGGCGGCAGCGATTTGCTGTCCAGCGCGAGGGCGGTTTTCACAAACCCCGCCACGCCGGCTGCCGTGTCCAGATGGCCGATGTTGGTTTTGACCGATCCGATCCGGCAATAGCCCTTTGCATCGGTGCCATCGCGGTAGGCATCGGTGAGGGCGGCAACCTCAATGGGGTCGCCGATATAGGTGCCGGTGCCGTGGCATTCGACGTAATCGATGGTTTCAGGGTTCACCCGTGCAGCCGTCAGCGCCTTGCGCACCGCCGCGGATTGTCCATCCACCGAAGGGGCCAGATATCCCGCCTTGGCCGCGCCGTCGTTGTTGATCGCAGAGCCTTTGATGACGGCCCAGATGTGGTCGCCATCGGCCACCGCATCGCCGAGACGCCGGAGCGCCACCGCCCCCGCGCCAGAGCCGAACACCGTGCCCTGCGCGCGGTGGTCAAAGGCGTGGCAATGGCCGTCGGGCGACAGGATCTCGTTTTCCTTGTAGAGGTAGCCGCGCCCCTGCGGCAGCTCGATCGTTACGCCACCGGCCAGCGCCATATCGCATTCGCCCTTGCGCAATGCCTCGGCGGCGTAGTGGATCGCCACCAGCGAGGTGGAGCAGGCGGTCTGCACGTTGACCGATGGTCCCTTGAGATCAAAGACATGGCTGACGCGCGTGGTCAGGAAATCCTTGTCGTTGCCGGTATGGCGCAAGAGGAACATGCCCACGTCATCGACCAGATCCGGGTTCGAGCAGATGTTGAAATAGAAATAGCTGCCCATGCCGCAGCCCGCATAGACACCGACCTGGCCTTTCAGGCTTTCGGGTGTGTGACCGGCATCCTCCATCGCGCCCCATGCGACCTCGAGGAACTTGCGGTGTTGCGGGTCAAGGATCGCGGCCTCTTTGGGCGAAAACCCAAAGAACTCCGCGTCAAACTCGTCAAAGCCCTGCAGCCGGGCCGAGGCGGGCACGTAGTTGGGATCGCGCAAGGTCTCGGCGCGTTCGCCGGCTGCAAGCAGGCTGTCTTCGTCGACGACTTCGATCGACTCGATGCCATCGCGCAGATTGGCCCAGAATGCGCGGATGGAGGATGCGCCGGGCAGGGTGACCGACATGCCGACCACGGCAATATCATCGGCGGAGAAGCCTCCTCCGCTGACTGCATTCGCGCTGTTGTGTTCTCGCCCCAAACTATGGCCCCCAAAATCAAGGCGGCGCCCCCACCGCTACTCTTCTGTTCATACCGTCGCCGCATGGGCGGCATACAGCGTTGTCACCGTCGGGCCCCGTCCTGCCCCTTATGGCCGGTCATGGTCCTGTGCTGCACCAGTCGACACAAGCGAATTTTGCGAAACATCTTGGGCAGGCAAGAGGAGCCATTGTGGCCAAATTGCGATCTCTCGGATGCCCGCGCATGCTTTGCAACTAGTGTATGACGGGTCTCAAACGCTTTCCGTCTGCTGGTGTGTCAATTTCCTGCCGCCCCTGAAACAACGGGCGACGGGGATCAAAAATGCCCGGATGAAGGAGACGTTCCGCATAGCCGAGCAGCGCGCCGGCGCACATCCAGGTGATCGGTACCAGTGTATCATTCAGCAGCATATCCACCATGGTCGCTCCAAGGATCAGTGAAATGCAGGCCACATGCGGTGAGATCTCCCTGTTGCGTCGGCCTCTCAAGGCCCAGTACAACAGCCCCAGCGTTCCGGTCAGAAGCCCCATTTCCGCCAGATAGCCAACCCAGCCGAAGCTGCCGAAGGCAATGATCCAGTGGCCATCGGGGATTGTCAGGATCCGCCCGGTCTCCTCGTCGCGCATCAGATTGCGCCCCCAGCCGCCCCAGCCGAACAGCGGTTTCTCGGCGGCACGCGCCAGCAACGCCTCCTCGTTTTCAAAGCGATACCCGAGCGATTGCGCCCGGTCCTCGCTGATTGCCTCGACCTGCGCCAGAATAGTGTCCAGCGGGATCACATGGGCGTTTCGCAGCATCGGATAAATGCAACCGATCAGCGCAATGCCCAGAGCCAGCTTAACCTGAAGGCGGTAGGACGCGAGCGCAACGATGGGCGTAAAGGCAAGCCCATAAGAGAGCGACGCCATACTTTTGCACAGGACAAGCAGGCCAAACAGATAGATCGCCGCCCAGACAAAGCGCACCCGGTCGCGTCCCTGGGCGACGCGGGCCAGCGAGGTGGCCGCCAGCAGGGCGCTGAACACAAAAAGCGCCAACCACAGGGCGTGCGGCAGGAAGACGATCGGGCGATAACCGCCCTGGCGGATCATCTGCGCAAAGTCATGCTGGAAGAACCCGTAGATCCAGACGTTCATCTGCGGGCTGAGGCGGATTTCGATCAGCGCCGGGATGGAGTAGGCCAGTCCCGCAATGCAGAAGGCGATCAGCAGCTCCCGATGCGCTTCGGGCGTGGACAGATGCCGGCGGGCGATGAAAAAGGGGATCAGCACGATGATCTGCCCCATCATCACCGACCCCAGGTCGCGCAGCCGCAAGCCCGGAAGTTCGGAGTTGTAGAAGATGATCGGAGCGGAGTTGGGCACCGATTCAAAGATGATCCGGTCCGAATTGGTCAGCACCGTCGGAATGGCGCAGAGCACGAATATCGCCACCAGCAGGCGCATGAACAGCGCTTTGGGCAAGAGGGGAACCGGTTCCTTGGCGACAAACAGACACCCCACCAGCGCCATGATCGAACTGATCGAGAATTTGTCGAGATCGGGAACAAGGGGCAGGTCGAAGGCCGCGGTCGGGGGCAATATGAGATAGCCGCCCACCAGGCACAGCAGGATCGCCCGGTGCAGCGGCAACCGCTGGAAAAACACCAGCGTCGCAACCGGCCAGGCCAGCAACATCGCAAAGGCAATTGCGTTAGGCACCTATTTTTCGCCCCACTTCGACCTGAATTCAGTTCTATTGATAACCGAAAGATCTGCCACAGACTTCACGAAATTTCGTAAAGAACAGGATCATCAGCCCAAAAGGTGAACCGAATCGCCATGCACTTTGTGTTCAACAATCAGACAGTTGCGGTCAATGTGGCGGACAGGACTGCGCTCACAAAAACTCTGAAACGCCGGTTCGGGCGTTCGGAGGGCTTTGCGCTGGCAACGGTGAACCTGGACCATCTGGTGAAGCTTTCCGAAAATACCGCCTTCCTGACCGCCTACCGGGCGCAGGATTTCATCGTCGCCGATGGTCGGCCCATCGTGTGGCTGTCGCGACTGGCAGGGCGCCCGGTGGAGCTGATGCCGGGGTCGGATCTGGTGGTCCCCCTGTGCGCGCTGGCGGCAGAGGCTGGTGTCAAAGTCGCGTTTGTCGGCTCGACCGCGTCTGTCCTGTCGCAGGCGCGGGCGGAATTGATGCAGCGTGTGCGCGGGCTGGAGGTGGCCTACACACATGCGCCCAGCCGAAACTTCGACCCCGAGGGGGAAGAGGCGCGGCAGATCCTGGCGGAGCTGGCCGAGCATGACATCGGCTTGTGCTTTATTGCCCTCGGCGCGCCCAAGCAGGAACAATTCGCGCAACTCGGGCGGCAGCTGGCTCCGGCGGTGGGCTTTGCGTCCATCGGGGCGGGGCTGGATTTTGTTGCGGGGGCGCAGACGCGGGCCCCGCGTTGGGTGCGGGGACTGGCGATGGAATGGCTCTGGCGCATGCTGAGCAACCCGATGCGCCTGCTGCCGCGCTATGCGAAATGCTTTGCGATTCTGCCGCGTCAGATCCTGCAGGCCCTGCGGTTGCGGCTGCGGGCGGGGCCCGCCGCGGACTAGCCTATTTGTATTCGATCAGCCCGCGATGCCGCCCGCGTATCCGGTTGAGGTGAAACTCGCACACGCCCAGGGCCTCGGCAAACTTGCCGAGGATCGAAAACCAGGCCCGTTTTGGCCCGTCCCGCAGTGACAGCCGCAGGAATTGCGCCGGATAGGCCAGTGCGACAAGCCCTGCCGCAGGCGGCGCAACCGCAAGCAGGGTGAGCGTCAGCACCGGCAGCAGTGCCCCCCAGACGAGGGCGCGGCGGGTTTCCGCAACCCAGTGCCGTTCGGGAGGCGCGCCATGCAGATACGCGCCTTCGGCAAAGGCATGGCCGGCGCGGCGGCTTCGGTTCCACCATTGCCCGAACCGCGTCATGCGGGCGTCATGCCGGGTCATTTCCGCGTCGATGCGCCAAATCTTCCATCCCGCCCGGCGCAGGCGCAGGCACATTTCCGGCTCCTCACCTGCGATGAGGCTGTCCCGGTAGCCGCCAACCTGACCCACGGCGCTGCGGCGCATCAGGGCGTCGCCGCCACAGGCCGTCGCTTCGCCCACGGGCGTATCCCATTCCAGATCACACAGGTGGTTGTAGATGCTGACATCGGGCGCCTCTTCGCGTCGCCGCCCGCAGACCACCGCCACATCCGGGCGGTCAGCAAAGAACGCAACCGCCGCAGGCAGCCAGTCGGACACCAGGCTGCAATCGCCATCCAGAAACTGGACCAGGGCCCCGGCGTGCCCCGCGTTCAGGCGCTCCAACCCGGCATTGCGGGCGCGCGCGGCGGTAAAGGGCAGGGACATGTCCAGCGACACGATCTCCGCCCCAAGCGCCTCTGCCGCCTCAAGCGATCCATCGGTGGAGCCGCTGTCCACATAGATGATGCGATTGACCTGCCCGGACAGGCTCTGGAGGCACGCGACCAGTCGCGCGCCCTCGTTGCGGCCGATCACCACGGCATCGACATCTGCAAAACGGGCGGCGGTGGCGGAACAGGAAACGTCAGTCATGGGGCTCGCGCATTACGGCTCCTGGCGAGCCCTGGTTCGACCCTACGTGACCTGCCCGGCAATGCAACTGGTTCAAAGGGTCAGTAGTCCCGTTTGAAATAGAGGCCGAGGCCGGTTTCACCGACACTGTCGGCCTTGCCGGTCACGGTCAGGGATTTGGTCAGGTCGAGGTTGATGGTGAGTTCGCTGTCCCCTTCGGCGGTGACGTTCAGATCGGTATAGACATTGTCTGCAAGGTACCCGCCCAGACCGAGCTGCCCGACACCGAGATTGTTGGCGCTGATGTCGACATTGTCCGCGCCGGTGGTGTCCCGCAGTGCCTTTTGCGCCCCGCCGCCACGCCCGCTGAGCGTGATCGCGGACCCGGCCAGCCGTGCCAGCGCCAGCGGCGAGATGTCCTGGATATTGTCGCCGAACAACAGCAGCGCCAGGGCTTCTTCGCTGGGGCGCGGTGGCTCGGAGGTCACCTTGATTTCAGGGCCGTCGATACGGCCGGAGATCGACAGGGTGGCGGTGCCCTGTTCCGTATTGGCGGTCGAGATGAACTCCAGATAGGGTTTCAGGTCTCCGAGCAGCGTGATGCGACCCTCATCCAGATTGAGCCGGCGCCCCAGAATATCGAAGGTGCCGCGAATGAGCCCGATCTGGCCGGAGGGCGCGATATTCGACGTGGTGCCCCGGACGTTGATCGTGCCGCCCAGCTCCGCATTGAGGCCGCGCCCCCGGGCAAAGATGCGGTTTGGGGCATTGACCTGCACATCGAGCGCAATATCCGAGTTTCTGGCCGCGCCCCCGCCGCCGCCGGTATCCACCAGCCCGGCGCGGATGCGTGTGGCGGTCTGGGCGCGCGACTGGCCGCGATGGCGGATGGGCGGAATGGGCGCGGCAGAGACCGCGCCGCCTGCGGTATTGAGGTTGATGTTGGTCTCGCCCACATCGACGCGCCCGCTCAGGCGGCTGTTGCCCGCCAGGGGGCCGGAGAGGCGGAGGTTTGCGCCCAGGGAGCTGCGATAGGACAGGTTGTCCGTCAGGACCACCTCCGACAACCGGATCTGCAGGTTTCCCGAATAGGGGGCGGTCAGGGACACCGGGCCGCTGACGCTGATGTCGCCGCCATCGCGCGGGCGGGCGTCGAGCGACAGGGAGGCGGAGCCGTTGTTCAGGCTGACGCGTGTGCGGATGCCGTCAATGGCCTGCGCTGCTTGTGGCAGAACCAACTGCGCGTCCGCGGTGGTCACGGTTCCGCTGAGCGAACTCAGCTGCGCCGGTCCCCGCAGGGTCAGATCGAATTGCGCCAGACCCTTCAGGAGGTTGGGCTTGATAAAGGCATTGGCGCCTTCCAGTCGCAAGGAGCCGTTGGCAGAGATATCCGCCCGGGCTTGGGCCTCATCCCAGGAACCGGAAATTCTGGAATCGATCCCCAGCGGGCCGCGGGCCGTTGAGTCAATCTGCCAGATGCCATCGCTGCGGGCGGCCTCACCCTGCGCCGTCAACACGCCGTCGAGACCCGGTATGATCTGCTGCAATCGTTCGACGGCCGCATCGAAACTGAGCTGCGCGGCGCCGTCACTTTCGTTGAAGTCGCCGGAGAGGTCGATGCGGGCGCCAGCCGGTCCGGCGAGGCGGCCGCGTCCCGCCCAGGTGCCGGAGCGCCGGGTGCCGCTGATCTCGGCGGAGGCAGTACCGCTGAGCGTCGGAGCAAAGACGCTGACACGGCCGACGTCGGCGGTCAGGCTCAGGTCCACATCTCCGGTGGCCTCTGCAAATGTTGCGTCAAACTCTGCAGTGCTGTCGCCGGGGCCGGTGACAGCGCCGGTGCCGTCCCATCTGCCGTCCCGGCGGGTGGCATTCAGGTTGGTGGTTGCCTGGCCCTGGATCGACGGCACGAACTGCGCGATGCGGGCGACAAGCGCGGACAGCTCCAGATCCATGTCGCCGCGGGCCTCGTCGAACCGGGCGGTCACACGGGCCTGGGTGCCGCCGGTGGCGCTGACGTCGGCTTGGCCGGTCCAGGTGCCATCGCGCCGGTTTGCGTCGCCTGTCAGAGTGAGAGGCGCGCCCGCAAGCTGCGGAGCGAAGGCCTGGGGCTGGTCGATATGGGCGTCAAATCCGAACTGGGCGCTGCCATCCAGGGTAAAGGTGCCGTTCAGATCCAGTCGGGTGTCCTGCGGTCCGCGCAATTTCGCGGTCCCGTCCAGCCGATCACCGGCGCTGTCAAAATTTGCCGTCAGGGTCACCGGACCCGGCAGGTCGGGAACAAATCGCTCCAGCCGGGCCAGCCGTGCATCCAGCTTGATCGCGCCGGCACCGCTGTCGAGCGTGCCTTGACCGGTGGCAGAGACTTCTGCGGTCTGAAGGTCGAAGCTGTCGATCCGCAGGCCTGACGTATCGCGAGCGGCGACCAGCGCGAGCGTGCTTGTGCCGACAAGCAGCGGATCGACATCCGCGATCCCGGTTTGCAGATCACGTCCATTGAGCGTGAGATCAACACCAAATGCGCCGCTCAGGGGCTGAACATGCGCGGTCACATCCGCGTTCGCAGAGCCGGCAAGCTCCAGTTGCGCGAGACTGGAAAAGCGGCCCAGATTTTCGCTTGTGAGCGCCAGGCTGGTGGCGATCCTCAGATCGTTTTCAACACCGTTGAAACGGATTTCGCCGCGTGCGCCGTAGTCCTCACCTTGCAGATCCAGGTCCCGGATCAGGAAATCGGCGCCATCCTCCGTGGTGAGCCTGCTGCTCAGGGTCAATTCACTGCCGGTGGCGGCTGCCAGGGCGGGGTCGGACAGGACAAAACCGCTGAGCCGCGCGTCGAGGGCGCCGTCCAGTGCAAAACCGCTGCTCTGATCGAGCGATCCGGCGGCGCTGATCACCGCGCGGGAGAGCGCCACATCCGGGGTGCGCAGGCTGTCGATCTCGCCATTGATCTGCCAGTTTTCGCCTGCCGGCTTCTGCAAGGCCAGATCCACCCGCGCCACCGTGGTATCCGCGCCAGAGACCGGCAGAATGACCGCGGTCCGCCCGTCCGGCGGGGTGATGCCGGCTTTGAGGTTTGCGGTCTCCAGTGTGCCACCGACGAGCGAGAGCGCTCCGGTCAGGCGCAGGGCCTGGGTGCGCAGCGCCAGGCTTTCCAGATCCAGGCCGCCTTCGGGCAGCGTCTGCCCCTTGACCGTGGCGCGCAGGCCGG
Organism: Epibacterium sp. MM17-32; assembly: GCF_022348205.1. Classification (NCBI taxonomy): domain Bacteria; kingdom Pseudomonadati; phylum Pseudomonadota; class Alphaproteobacteria; order Rhodobacterales; family Roseobacteraceae; genus Epibacterium; species Epibacterium sp. MM17-32. Next base: position 123,520 of record NZ_JAKRFC010000008.1, read on the forward strand.
GGCCAAAGAAGGGGCGGTAGTCGGGCTTCAGCAACGGGTCGATATTGCCGCCGAGGTCGGCGGAAAAGGCCAACCCGGCGTCGGCGCCCGCTGCAACATCGGCCAGTCCGGTGAGGCTCACGGATCCGTTGATCCGGTCATGGCCGTTTGTGGCCAGCCCGATGTCGGCGGTGAAATCCGACAGCGGCCCCTCGCCCTGGACCGCAAGGCTCAGGTCGGGTCGGCCGGGCAGGTCGAGGGCCGTCGAGACCAGGCCTCCGGCGGCTTCGTCGAGGAGCAAGTCGAGCGCCAGCTGTTCGCTGGAATTGGCAAAGGAGGCGGTCAGGGAGAGCGTGTCTCCGGGCCGATCCAGACGCGCTACCTGCAGCCGGGTATCCAGCGCGCCATCGGCAAGGGTAAGTCCGCCGTCGAGCGACAGGGACGCCTGCTGGCCCACAAGGGCGGCACCCAGCTGGATCTCACCAGCGGCGATTTCACTGATTTCGAGCGACACCGGCAGATCTGGCAGCGAGAACGGCGTTGCCTCCGGTGTTGGCAGCTCCGGATCCGCCGGGAGCGGCTTGGGGCTGCGCTCCACGATGATGCGGTCGGCCTTCAGCCGGTTCACCGAAAACCGGCCCCGCACCAGCGCCAGCCGGTTCCAGTCCAGTTCGGCCCCTTCGACGGTCAGCCAGATGCCGTCCTCATCCGAAACCGTGAGGCGTTCGATGCGGGCCTGGGAGGAGAACGCGCCGTCGAGCCCTTGCACCCGGATGGCGCGCGAGTCGTTGGAAAGCGTATCCTCCAGGAAGGACACCAGCAGCCCCCCGGATTCGGAAGCATCTTGCTGGGCCATGACCGGCGCTGGCGTCAGGGAGACGCCCGCTGCCAGGGTCACGATCATGATGGAACTGCGAGGGGACTGTTTCAAAACGCCTGTCCTATCCCGATGTAAAACTGGAGCCCGTCGTCGGTGTCGCCCGAGACAGGCATCGCGAGGTCGAGTCGGATCGGGCCGATCCCCGTCACGTTATAGCGCAACCCGATCCCGGCACCTGCGTGGTATTCGCTGTCACCACTGACAAAGCTGCTCTCATCCACGAAACCGATGTCGTAGAACCCGACCAGCGAAATCGTATCGGTGAGCCGGCCCCGGATCTCGCCCGACATCGCCAGATAGCCGCGACCGCCCGCGGTGTCCCCGCCCACATCAATGCCGAGAGACTGGAATTCCTGCCCGCGCACCGATCCGGCCCCGCCAGAGAAATACAGCAGTGTCGGGGACACATCCCCCGGCGAGGGGCCGATCAGCGACCCCAGTTGCAGCCGGCCGGCCAGCACGATGCGCCCGGAGGCACCAATGGACCTGTAGCCACGGGCATCGATATTGATCTGCACGCCGGGATCGCCGCCATCGATGCCGACAAAGGGCACGATCTCACCATCGAGATAGTATCCCGCGGTCGCATCGGTCTTGATGTTGCGCTTGTCCTTTTCACCGCGCAGTCGGGCGGCGAGATACGTGAACTCCCGGTCATCCCCATAGGCATCATCGGCATGCACGTAGCGCAGCCCAACCGCGCCTTCGACGTAGGTGGTATCCGATACAGTGCGCCGCACCCCGATCGCACCGGTGGCGCTGGAGGCGGAATAATGTTCTTCTTCCAGCTGTTCCAGCGATGCGACGTAGAACAGGGTTTCATCGGTTCCAAGCGCGGCCGGACGATCAAGGCGGGCGGAAATGCTGCCGTCGATGTCGTCACCGCCCAGACCGCTGACGGCGAGATCAATCTTCAGCCGCTCGGCTGCGCCAAAGAGATTGCGATGCATCCAGCTGGTGCTGAGTTCCACCGCCTCGGAGGACGAAACCTCAACCCCGAAGGTGAACCGTCGTTTGGGCAGGTCCTCGACCTTTGCAATGAAATCGAGCGTTCCGTCCGGGTTCGGGGTCTCTGCCTGTCGCAGGGTGACCGCGGAAAAGGCACCGGTGCGCCGCAGCCGGGTTGCGGATTTCGAAACAAGGTCTGGGTGATACGTGTGGCCGGTGGCAAATCCGGCGATCCGCTGGATCGCCTCGCGTCGCACATCCGACTCGCCCTCGATGCGCAACTGGCCGAGGCGCAACCGCGGTCCCGGCGCGATCCGGAGTTCGGCATCAAGCCGTTTTTGCACGGCATTTGCGGTGATGGATTGCGCGGCAAGCTCCGCCTTGGCATGCCCGGCCCGATCCCATGCGCTGAGCCCGGCGGTGGCGGCCTCCTGGATGACGCCGGTGCTGGCAGGGCGCCCCGGGGCAAAATCTTCGGGCAGATCCGTCGGTTCCGTATCGGGCAACGGTGTAACCTCGGCCTGTCCGAAAGTGAAGGTGGGGCCGGGGTCCACGGTAATCGCAACCTGATCGATTGCGCGCGGCGGGTTGAGCAGGTTGATATTGGCAGCTTCGCGCCCGTCGAGCCGGATGTTGACCACCGGGGCGAAATATCCGGCATCATAGAGCACCTGCACCAGCGTGCGGTAATCGGACAGCGCCGCGGCCAGGACTTCCTGCAGTTCCGCCCCGTCGCCCAGTGCCAATGACGCGCTGGCACCCTGTAGCCGTTCTGTCAGGTCTTCGGGCGCCTTGGGGGCGGAGAGCCGGGTATCCAGCGCATGCGCTGCCGTTCCAGCGCCGATCAGGCCCAGGCTCAGGGAGGACGTGAACAGAACGGGTCGCAAGGCTCGGAGCAGGCGGCGCGCATGCGGGCGCGTGGGGCGAATGCGAGTCATTGGGTCTCCGGCAGCGGGCAATCAACATAAGGTATGCGGGGGAACTAGCCCCCATGCGAGCATTGTCGACGCTACACGCATGACTGTGCTCTTAAAACCTCCGGCACAGCGGCAGCCTGTGCCGTGGGGTCTTTGGTGGGGCAGGGATGGCAAAAAACTGCCGATCAGGTCTCGCGCGCCATGGCGCTGGCAACATCCAGCATGCGGGCCGAAAAGCCCCATTCGTTGTCGTACCAGCCAAAGATCCGCAGCTGCTGGCCGGCAACCATGCGGGTTTCGGGCGCGGCAACGATCAGGGATTCGGGACGTGCGCGCAGGTCCGACGACACCAGCGGCTGGTCGGTCCAGCCGAGGATCGGCGAATGTTCTGCCACCGCTTGCAGCGCAGCGAGCAGGTCCTTTTCGTTCCAGGCGCTGTTGAGCTGGGCGACCAGATCCACCGCGGACACGCTGGCGGTGGGGACGCGCACCGCAGCTCCGGAAATGCGGCCTTTGAGGTGAGGCAGCACCACATCGATCAGATGCATGGCGGAGGTGGTGGTGGGCACCATCGACTGAGCACCACCGCGCGAACGGGCAAAATCGCCACGCGGCGCATCCACCATCGGCTGCGAATTGGTGTAGCAGTGGATCGTGGTCATATGGCCGGTTTCGATTCCAGCCACCTGATCCACCAGTTGCACCAGCCCAGCCACGGCGTTGGTGGTGCAGGACGCGTTGGATACGATCTTGGCGCCCCCAAGGTCGCCATCGTTGACACCATAGACCACCGTGACCTCTGCCGCCGGCGAGGGGCCGGAAATCAGGACCTTGCTGGCGCCGGCGCTCAGGCCGCGCTGGGCCAGGTCGGTGGTGCGGGCGATGCCGGTGCAATCCAGCAGAACATCGGTGTTCGACAGATCAAGCGTCGTGACATTTGCCTGCTGGTGCAACGGGATACGGCGATCCTCGATGCACAGCGCGCCGTCCTCCAGCGAGACGCTGCCCGGGTAGGGGCCAAAGGTGCTGTCGTATTGAAACAGGTAGGCGCACATCTCCGGATCTGCGATGTCGTTGATGCACTGAACCTCGATCCCGGAGCCGCGCGGGCTGGTCAGGATCTGGCGCAAGATTGTACGGCCGATGCGGCCGAATCCGTTGATCGCGATCTTCATGGCGAAAGCTATGGCAGCGGTTCCGGGTCCCGGCAATCCACCCGCACAATAAAGCCAACAGCTTGATACAATCGCGGTGTGGCTGGTTTGTGCGATATCGGCTCACACGATTTGCGACAGGTTAGGTCCTGATTCCGTCTTGCGCCACTCCCGGCGCGCTGATAGCGTCCGCCCAAGCACATGGGAGAACCGGATCCAGCGCGTTGGTGCGCAGGTTCGGTGCCGAAGGAGCAACCGCCCCGGAAACTCTCAGGCCACCAGGACCGTGTGCATGAACGACTCTGGAGAGAGCCCGGCCAGACCGGGACGCCGAAGGGATAACGATCTCAGGCGAAGGGACAGAGGGGGCATCAAAGCGTGCAGGCGGAGCCTGCGCAAAACCTTGGATGCCGGATGCCAAACGACGCGTTGACATGTTGTGATTTGACCGCACCGGCCGCAGACGCGGAAGGCAGGCCGAAATGTCGGATCTGAAGACCACCCCCCTTACTGAATTGCACGAAAGCCTCGGGGCCAAGATGGTACCCTTTGCAGGCTATTCCATGCCCGTGCAATATCCGCTGGGGATCATGAAGGAACACACTCATACGCGCGAAAAGGCCGGGCTTTTTGATGTCAGCCACATGGGGCAGGTGATCCTGCGCGGTGAGAGCTATGAGGCCGTCGCAAACGCCTTTGAAAAACTGGTGCCGATGGATGTGCTGGGGCTTTCCGAGGGCCGTCAGCGCTATGGTCTGTTCACCAACGACGCGGGCGGCATCGAGGATGACCTGATGTTTGCCAACCGTGGCGACCATCTGTTTGTCGTCGTGAACGCCGCCTGCAAAGACGCCGACATCGCCCGTATGAAAGCCGCGCTGGAACCTGCAATCAGCGTCGAGCCAGTCACCGACCGCGCGCTTGTGGCCCTGCAAGGCCCGGCTGCCGAAGCGGCACTGGAGGCGCTGGTGCCGGGTGTAGCGGCGATGAAATTCATGGATGTGGCGACATTTGACTACGCGGGGGCCGAGCTGTGGATTTCGCGGTCCGGCTACACCGGCGAAGACGGGTATGAAATCTCCGTCCCCGAGGCAGTGGCGGCGCAGTTTGCCAGCGCGCTGCTGGAACAGCCCGACGTTGAGGCCATCGGCCTTGGTGCGCGGGACTCGCTGCGCCTTGAGGGTGGTCTTTGCCTCTATGGTCACGACATCGACACCGAAACGCGCCCGTTTGAGGCCGCGCTGGGCTGGGCCATCCAGAAGGTGCGTCGCCCGGGTGGCGACCGCGCGGGCGGCTTTCCCGGTGCGGATGCGGTCTTTGCCGATCTTGGCGGGAAGGCCCCGCGCAAGCGTGTGGGACTGAAGCCCGAAGGTCGCGCGCCGATGCGCGAAGGCGTTGTGCTTTATGCCGCTGCCGAAGGGGGCGCGCCGATCGGCACCATCACCTCCGGTGGCTTTGGCCCAACCGTGGGCGGCCCTGTCGCCATGGGCTATGTCACGGCAGAGCACGCAGCCCTTGAGACCCAGATATTCGGTGAGCTGCGCGGCAAGCGCGTGCCGGTCACCGTCGCAAAACTGCCCTTTGTGGCAGCCAACTTTAAACGCTGAACACCCGTCCCCGAAAAGAACGGCCAACACAGGAAGAGAACCCATGAAATATACCGAAGAACACGAATGGCTGCAGGTCGAAGGCGAGATCGTGACCGTTGGCATCACCGCGCACGCGGCAGAGCAACTGGGCGATGTGGTCTTTGTGGAACTGCCCGAAGTCGGCAGCGAAGTCTCCAAGGACGATGAGATCGTGGTGATCGAATCCGTCAAGGCGGCCTCCGACATTCTTGCGCCTTTGGACGGCGAAGTTGTCGAAGTGAACGAGGCCATCGTGGACGAGCCCTCCAAGGTCAATGACGACCCGGAAGGTGAGGCGTGGTTCTTCAAGCTCAAGGTTTCCGACATGTCGCCGATGGACGACTACATGGATGAGGCCGGCTACAAAGACTTCATCGGCTGATGTTTCTGGGCCCGCCGCCACCCGGCGCGGGCCTGTCTTTTACCTGCGAGGGCATCACCGGGCGCGCCCGACCTGTTGTTGCATGCCTTTGATCCCGAGATCTGACAGACCCTGAAGGAGGCAAGCGATGCCTTTCGAACCGACAGATTACCTTCCCTATGATTTTGCCAACCGGCGCCATATCGGCCCCTCGCCCGAGGAAATGGCCGAGATGCTCAAGGTGGTTGGTGCCGACAGCCTTGATGCGCTGATCGACGAAACCGTACCGAAATCCATCCGCCAGAAAGCGGCGCTGGACTTTGGCCGCCCGATGTCCGAGCGCGAGTTGCTGTTTCACATGCGTGAGGTGGCCGGCAAGAACAAGGTGATGACCTCGCTCATCGGTCAGGGCTACCACGGCACCGTGACCCCGCCCGCGATCCAGCGCAACATTCTGGAAAATCCCGCGTGGTACACGGCCTATACGCCCTACCAGCCCGAGATCTCGCAGGGTCGCCTTGAAGCGCTGTTGAACTTCCAGACGATGATTTCGGATCTCACCGGTCTGGAGATCGCCAACGCATCGCTGCTGGACGAGGCTACCGCCTGCGCGGAAGCGATGACCATGGCGGAGCGTGTCTCCAAGTCGAAGGCAAAGGCCTTCTTTGTGGACCGCGACTGCCACCCGCAGAACATCGCGGTGGTGAAAACCCGAGCTGAACCGCTGGGGATCGAGGTCATCGTCGGCAACCCCGACAAGATGGACCCCGAGGCGGTCTTTGGTGCGCTGTTCCAGTATCCGGGCACCTATGGCCATGTGCGTGACTTCACCGATCACATCGCCAAGCTGCATGAGTACAAGGGCATCGCCGTTGTTTCGGCTGACCCGATGTCGCTGACCCTGTTGAAAGAGCCGGGCGCGATGGGGGCGGATATTGCAGTTGGCTCCACCCAGCGTTTTGGCGTGCCGGTGGGCGCAGGGGGGCCGCATGCGGCCTATATGGCGACCAAGGACGCCTACAAGCGCAACATGCCGGGCCGCATCGTCGGCGTGTCTGTCGACGCGCATGGCAACAAAGCCTATCGCCTGTCGCTTCAGACCCGCGAACAGCACATTCGCCGCGAAAAGGCGACCTCCAACGTCTGCACCGCGCAGGCGCTGCTGGCGGTGATGGCGTCGATGTATGCGGTCTTCCACGGCCCCAAAGGGCTGCAGGCGATCGCGCAGCGTATTCATCGCAAGGCCGTGCGTCTGGCCAAAGGTCTTGAGGAAGCAGGCTTCAAAGTCGACCCGCAGGCGTTCTTTGACACCATCACCGTGGATGTCGGCCCGCTGCAGGCGGCGGTGATGAAATCCGCCGTTGATGAGGGCATCAACCTGCGTCGTGTTGGGGAAACCCGTGTGGGGATCTCTGTCGATGAGACCACACGCCCCGAGACCATCGAGGCGGTCTGGCGTGCCTTTGGTATCGTGCGCGCGGATGATGATTTCAGCCCCCAGTACCGCGTGCCTGAGAACATGCACCGCAAGACGGAATATCTGACGCACCCGATCTTCCACATGAACCGGGCCGAGACCGAGATGATGCGCTACATGCGTCGCCTCGCGGACCGCGATCTGGCGCTGGATCGGGCGATGATCCCGCTTGGGTCCTGCACCATGAAGCTCAATGCCGCTGCGGAAATGATGCCGCTGAGCTGGCCGGAGTTTTCGACCATCCACCCCTTCGCGCCTGCCGATCAGCAGGAAGGCTATGGGGAGTTGGTCACGGATCTGTCCTCCAAGCTCTGCGATATCACCGGCTATGATGCGATCTCCATGCAGCCGAACTCCGGCGCGCAGGGGGAATATGCGGGTCTGCTGACCATCGCCGCCTACCACAAGGCGCGCGGTGAGGGGCATCGCAACATCTGTCTGATCCCGATGAGCGCCCATGGTACCAACCCGGCGTCGGCGCAGATGGTGGGCTGGAAAGTGGTTCCGGTAAAGTCCGATGAGAAGGGCGATATCGACCTTGAGGACTTCCGCGCCAAGGCAGAAAAGCATGCCGAGCACCTTGCGGGCTGCATGATCACCTATCCCTCGACCCATGGTGTGTTCGAGGAAACCGTGCATGAGGTCTGCAAGATCACCCATGACTCCGGCGGTCAGGTCTATATTGATGGTGCCAACATGAACGCCATGGTGGGCCTCAGCCGTCCGGGCGATCTGGGCGGTGACGTGAGCCACCTGAACCTGCACAAGACCTTTGCCATTCCGCACGGGGGCGGCGGCCCCGGCATGGGACCGATCGGGGTGAAATCGCACCTGATCGAGCATCTGCCGGGGCATCCGGAAACCGGCGGCGTTGAGGGGCCGGTGTCGGCGGCACCTCTGGGGTCGGCCTCGATCCTGACCATCTCCTGGGCCTATTGCCTGATGATGGGCGGCGCGGGTCTGACGCAGGCGACCAAGGTGGCGATCCTGTCGGCGAACTACCTCGCGAAGCGGCTCGAAGGGGCCTATGACGTCCTTTACAAGGGGCCGACCGGCCGGGTTGCGCATGAGTGCATTCTGGACACCCGTCCCTTTGCCGACAGTGCGGATGTGACCGTTGACGATGTGGCCAAACGCCTGATGGACAGCGGTTTTCATGCGCCGACCATGAGCTGGCCTGTCGCGGGCACGTTGATGGTGGAGCCGACGGAATCGGAAACCAAAGCCGAGCTGGACCGTTTCATCGAGGCGATGCTGTCGATCCGGGATGAGATCAAGGCCGTCGAAGCGGGCGAGATGCCGCGTGAGAACAACGCGCTGAAGAACGCACCGCACACGATGGAAGATCTGGTGAAAGACTGGGATCGCCCCTATTCGCGCGAACAGGGCTGCTTCCCTCCGGGGGCCTTCCGCGTCGACAAATACTGGCCGCCGGTCAACCGGGTCGACAACGTCTACGGCGACCGCCATCTGGTGTGCACCTGCCCGCCGATGGAGGACTATGCCGAGGCGGCAGAGTAAACTGTAAGCAAAAGGACGCGCCCCGCAGGGGCGCGGCTGGTCCAGCAGAGCCCGTCCCTTGCGGGGCGGGCTCTGCCCGTTTGGTGCCAGCGTGATGGGCCAGGCGTGAAGGCGATATGCCCGGCGGCGGCAGGGCTGGGCGCAGGGCTGGGCCTGGTCGGTACGGCGGCGATGCGCGGATCGTGCCCGTCAGTAGCCTCTGGCGCGGTCGACCTCGTGCAACAGATCGGCGCCTGCGGTCAGGCGGCGCAGGTTTTCGAGCACATCTCCCAGCGCATCGCCGAGGTGCCAGCCGGACACATGGGGGGTGATGGTCACACAAGGGTGTTTCCAGAGCGGATTGTCCTCGGGCAGGGGTTCATGGCGCAGCACGTCGAGGACCGCATGGCCGGGGCGGCGCTGGTAGAGGGCGGAGGCCAGCGCCTGCTCGTCGATGAGGTCGCCGCGCCCGGCGTTGATGAGGGTTGCCCCTTCTTTCATATGAGCCAGACGCTCTGCATCAAGCAGGTTGCGGGTCTCCGCCGTGGAGGGGAGGATCGCGCAGACATAGTCGGAACTAGACAACAGCCCGTTGAGCCCGTGATCGCCGCTGAGGCAGGTCACGCCGGCAATCTCCTTGGGGGTGCGGCTCCAGCCCATGGTCTGAAACCCCATGTCGCGCATCAGACCGGCCGTGAGCCCGCCGATATGGCCGAGCCCCAAGACCCCCACGGTGGTGTCGGCGGGGCGGCGCGGCGCGACCGGGTCCCAGAGCGCGCGGGCCTGGGCCTTTTCGTGATAATCCATGTTCCGGGTGCCGCGCAGGACATAGGCGAGGCAATACTGTGCGATTTCGCGGGCAGGTTCTTCGGGCTTCAACCGGGCCACGCGGACATGCGGCGCCAGGGACGGGTGGTTCACGATGGTCTCCACGCCCGCGCCCAGTTTCTGAACCAGTTGCAGGTTCGGCAGCTGCGTCGGAAGATCGGATTTCAGCGCCGACACCGCCAGCACAGTGACCTCGTCGAGATTGCCGGGGGCCGCCGTGGTGCGAATATCGGCCGCAGGATCCAGGGCGCGGAATTGCGCCGCCAGATCCTCTTCGCTGTACCAGCCGTTATGTCCGATTTCGATCAGCAGTGCCATGTCCTTGGTCCTTCGGTTTGTCGTGCGACCCGCAGGTAAAGCGGCGGGCATGGCGTCACTGTGCTGGACAGGCCGCAGTTTGCCAAGTCATGCTGCAGAGGCAAAGTGGGCAGGCAGTGGCCGGACGGGCGCGCGGGACTGGGCAGGGGCACGCCGTGGGCGGTGCGATCCTGCCGCGGGCGCCGAGCGGGCTGCGCGAATGCGCTTGAGCAGAATGCAACTCGGATACGCAGGACAGGACGTGACAGACACAATGGTTCCCTTTTTTGATCGGCGCGACGATGGCGTCTTTGTCGGCAATGATCCTGCGCGGGGTCCCTGGGCCGTGGACTATTGCCATGCCGGACCGGTTGCCGGGCTGGTGGCCCGCGCCGCAGAGGTCGAGATCGGCCCGGAAAAGCAACTGACGCGCCTGACCATGGATGTGCTGCGCCCGGTGCCGCTGGCCGGCATCCGCGTCGCCGCAGAAACCACCCGGCACACGCGCACTTTGGCAACGACGCGCGTGACCGTGCATGATCTGTCGGATGCGCTGCTGGTGCAGGCCACGACCATGCATCTCGCAGAGCGCGACATCGGGCTGGTGCCGACCCCCGCACTGCCCGCGCCACGGTTCGAAGAGGCTGAACCGGGGCCTTTTGCGATCGGGGAAGGGCGGCATGAGCTCGCGAATTTTGCGCGCCTGCTGGAAGCGCGCTACCCGCCCGGCCATGGATTTGGCCCGGGGCCAAAGACGATGTGGTTGCGCACGCCGGATCTGGTGCAGGGGGAGGAGACCTCGCCGGTGCAGGGGATCTGCGCATTGGCGGACTGCGGTAACGGGATCTCCTGGAACCTGCCGACCAGCGAGATGGGGTTCATGAACACCGATCTGACGTTGCAGATCCACCGCATGCCAGAGCCGGGCTGGCACGCGTCCGAGGCGGTTTCCCATTGGCAGCCCAACGGGATCGGCATGTCGCAGGCGGTGCTGTATGATACCGAGGGGCCGGTGGGGATGGCCTTGCAGACACTGGTCCTGTTCCCGGCGCGGTAGCTCTGTTCGATCCCCCCGGGACGCGGGGCGATGTGCCGATCAGTCAGTCGGGATCGCGTGCAAAGACCGGCTCCGGGTAGCCTACCCGCGCCAGATACAGACCATGCCCGGGGCAGACCGGCCCGCAGGCTGCGCGGTCCCTGGCGTCGAGCGCGTCGCGCACATCGTCCGGTGACCAGCTTCCTGCGCCGACGCGTTCCAGCGTGCCGACAAAGCTGCGCACCTGATTGTGCAGAAAACTGCGGGCGCGGACATGGAAATGAACCTCTGGCCCCGACAGGCCCGTCACCTGCTCGATCCGCAGTTCATCCAGCGTCTTTACCGGGCTTGCGGCCTGGCAGATGGACGAGCGGAAGGTGGTGAAATCATGTTTTCCCAGCAGGTGATTGGCCGCAGTCTGCATCGCCTCCGCGTCGAGGTCATGATTGATCTGCCAGACCTGACCCGCGTCATGCGTGGCCGGTGCGCGTCGCATCAGGATGCGAAAGAGGTATTGGCGCTCGATGGCGCTGAACCGGGCGTGCCAGTTATCGGCGACACGTGCGGCATCGACGATGGCAACCGGGGCGGGCTTCAGGTGGAAATTCAACGCTTCGCTGAGGCGGAAGGGATCCCAGTCCTTGCGCAGATCGCAATGGGCGACCTGGCCCAATCCATGCACGCCGGTGTCGGTGCGCCCGGCGGCGGCGATGGTGTGTGGCCCCGGTTCCAGTTTCGCCAGGGCGGCCTCGATCGCGCCCTGTACCGAGGGCTGATCTTTTTGTCTCTGCCATCCGGCAAAGGGCTTCCCGTGGTATTCGACTTTGAGAGCTATACGCGGCATGGAGCGCGGCGTAGCGTGCCGGGGCGGAGCTGACAAGCCAAAGTTGGTGCACATGGCCGGGCAGGGTGCCGCGGGCGCGGGCTGGCAACCGCAGGCGGTGATGCCTATGTTGCGGGGAGGCCGTGCGGGAGGCACATCCCGGCGGGATCAGGGAAACGGCCCGCCAATCGCGGCAGGGCGCATGAGGAGCGGCAGGTGACGCGAGGAACAGGGGTGACGGGGCTGGCCGCGAATGTGGCCGACGGGGTGCTGCGCGGGGCGGAGACCCTCGGTGGCGTGGTGGCAAGCCCGTTTGCAGACCCCGCATTGCGGCTCGGGGTGACCGGTCTGGCACGTGCGGGCAAGACGGTGTTCATCACCTCGTTGGTGGCCAATCTGCTGAACCGGGGGCGCATGTCCCAGCTGACCGCCGCGCAGCAGGGCAGGATCGAGGCCGCCTATCTGCAACCGCAACCGGATGACACCGTCCCGCGCTTTGACTTTGAAAACCACCTGGCGGCGCTGACGGGGCCGGATCCGCATTGGCCGGAGAGCACCCGGGCCGTGTCCGAGCTGCGCCTCAGCCTGCGATTGCGGCCTACGGGCCTGTTCGGGGCGGTGACCGGGCCGCGCGTCCTGCATCTGGACATCATCGACTACCCGGGCGAATGGCTTCTCGACCTGTCCCTGATGGACAAGGATTTTGCCACCTGGTCGGCGGATGTGCTGCGCCGGATCGAGACCCGGTCAGAGGCCAGCGCATTTCGCGCCGCCGTCAAGGCCGCCGATCCGTCGGCCGCGCATGATGAGGCGCAGGCACAGGGTCTGGCCGCGTCCTTTGCCGCGTATCTGCAGGCCGCGCGGGCGGCGGGCTACTACGATTGCACACCCGGGCGCTTCCTGCTGCCGGGGGATCTGGCCGGCTCTCCGGTGCTGACGTTTGCGCCGCTGCCGGAAGGCGCTGCGCCGCGCGGCAGTCTGGCCCGCGAGATGGCGCGCCGGTTCGAGGCCTACAAGGCGCAGGTGGTGCGGCCGTTCTTTCGCGATCATTTTGCCCGGATTGATCGGCAGGTGGTGCTGGTGGACGCGCTGGGGGCGCTGCATTCCGGCCCGCCCGCGATGGAGGACCTGCGGCGCGCCATGACCGATATCCTGGCCAGTTTCCGGCCCGGTTCAAATGGCTTTCTCAGTCAGTTGCTGCGCGGCAAGCGGGTGGAGAAGATCCTCTTTGCCGCCACCAAGGCAGATCACCTGCACCATCAACAGCACCTGCAGCTGACCGCGATCATCGAGGCCCTGACACAAGATGCCCGGGATCGGGCCCGCTTTGCCGGCGCAGAGACCGCGGCGCTGTCCATGGCGGCCCTGCGGGCCACGACAGAGGAAATGCGCTCGCATGACGGGGCGGAACTGCCCTGTGTGCGCGGGATTCTGGCGGAAAACGGCAAGCCCGCCGCGCTCTATCCCGGGCGCTTGCCCGAGGATCCGCGCCACCTGCTGACACCTGCCCGGCAGGGGGCAGAGCAATGGCTGGACGGCAGCTATGCGTCGATGCGGTTCGCCCCGCAGCCCCTGACCCTGAAACCGGGCGATGGTCCCCCCCATATTCGCCTGGACCGGGCGGCGGAATTTCTGTTCGGGGATCGCCTGTGACCTGTGTTCTGCGCCCGGCTGCGCCGCTGGATGCCAGTTGTATCGGCGATATCCTGCATCGCTTTGAACGCGACACAGCCTGGATGCCGAAGGAGCACTCGGCAGCGGAGGCGATCGCCTTTTGCGACCGGATGATCGCGCGCGGCTGGGTCACGGTGCTTGAACGGGGCGCGCCGGGGGATGTGGTCGGGTTTCTGGCGCAGGATGGCGCTGAGGTGTGCGCGCTCTATCTGCGCCCGGACATGTGCGGGTATGGCATGGGGCGGATGTTGCTGGATCATGCAAAACGGGCCTCTGCCGAGCTCAGGCTGTGGACGTTTCAGGCCAATACCGGCGCACAGCGGTTCTATGTGCGCGAGGGCTTTGTCGAGGTGCACCGCACCGATGGCCACCGCAATCCGGAGCGTTTGCCGGACATCGAATATCATTGGCGCGCAACCAAGAGGGAGGCTGCCGCATGACCCGCAAGCCCGTCGTTTTTGATCTCGAACCGGACGACCAACCGGCACAAAGCGTCAGCGATGCGCCGCCAGTGCCCGAGCTTGACGAGCCGACGGCGCTGCAAGCCACGGTCGAGGCGGTCGGCACCGCGCGCCGCCGGGGCTGGGGCGGGTGGCTCTGGGGGCTGGTTCTGGGGCTGCTGGGCACCATCATATCGGTTGCGGCCTGGGATTACGCCACCAGCCTGATTGATCGTGTGCCGGTGCTGGGGTTGGTGGTGTCGGGGGCGATGATCGGCCTGTTGCTGGCGGCACTGGTGTTCTGTGTGCGCGAGCTTGCCGCCCTGGGCCGCCTGCACAAGGTCGACACGTTGCGGCAGGCATGCCGCGACGCGCGGTCCGGCGATCTGGCGGTGGCGCGGGCACAGGTCGCGCGTCTGTCGCGATTCTATGGGACCCGCGCGGATCTGGAATGGGCGCGGCGCAGGCTGCACGAGCGCGAATCCGAGATCCTTGATGCGGATGGTTTGATGGACCTGGCGGAGGCAGAGCTGTTGTCGCCGCTCGATGTGCAGGCCCTCGCGGAGGTTCAGACCGCGGCACGGCAGGTGGCAGGGGTCACCGCATTGGTGCCGCTGGCCCTGGCGGATGTGATCACCGCCCTGGTGTCGAGTTTGCGCATGATCCGCCGGATTGCCGAGATCTACGGCGGGCGTTCCGGATTGTTCAGCTCCTGGCGTTTGACGCGCGCAGTGCTGTCGCATCTGGTGGCGACCGGCGCCGTGGCGGTCGGGGACGACCTGTTGGAGCCGGTGCTTGGCGGCTCTGTGCTGTCAAAGCTGTCTCGGCGCTTTGGCGAGGGGCTGATCAACGGCGCATTGACCGTGCGCGTCGGGCTGGCGGCGATCGAGGTCTGCCGTCCGATGGACTTTGCCAGCGTGGACAAGCCGCGCCTCAGCGTGGTGCTACAGCGCGCACTCAAGGGCTTCGTAAAGTGATTTCCGAGCGAAAAACTCGTGATCTGATTTCTGATCAATGAAGTCAATTATTTGAAAATAAATGAAAAATATCTTGCGGCCTGCCAATTTAGAATCTATCTAAATTGCAGGGCCAGAAACGATCCCGACTCGGGATCTTCACGCAAGGAGACCTTCATGAGCCAGTCCGCATGCAGCAGCTGTGCGTTTTTCGAAGACCACAAAGCCAACAATGATCAGACCCTGAAAGATGCCGGCCTGTGCCGTTTCAATCCGCCTGTGTTCCAGCCTGAGGCGGCCGAGCGCGGCTATTGGCCGGTCGTAAAGCAGGATGATTGGTGCGGTCATTTTGAACGGGACGCCGCCTGAGTGCAGCGCGCCCCGGGGATGTGAGTGCCCGCCAGCCTCGCCAGCCAGCAGGTGCGACGCCTGCCAGCCAGCCCGCCAGCCAGCGTCCGATCCAGCCAGCCAGCGCGCGACATCACACCGCCAGAGGATCCCTCCGGCGGTGTTGTCATGTCAGGAACGCCACGCGTCCCGTGCGCTTCAGATCAGCCGGGGCGGTTCATCCTTTGGCTGACGCATGGACTCGATTCCGGTGCGAAACCCTTCACCGATGCGATCCGCCAGATGCCCCCATTGCATCGCCTGTTCGGCACTGAGTTCGTGGTGCAGCACCTCGTGAAACAGCCCGAGCCAAATCGGGAAATGCTCCGGCTTCACATCCGGGCGGGCCAGGTGCTCACGCATGGGGAAGCCGTCATAGACCCGTTCGCGCAGGATCGCGTTGCGCCAGAAGTCGGTGATCTTGGTCTCATGCTCCGGCCAATCGGTGACATGAGCGGCGAAGACCGGACCCAGCACCGGGTGACGCCGCACCGCGCTGTAAAAGACACGCACAACGCGCCGGATGTCGTCCGGGGTGATGTCGAAACGGGCCAACGGATGTGCGTCTTGCATGATGTCTCTGCTCCACTTGGTCTGCGACGCCCAACCTAAGCCCGAAGCCGCCCGGCAGAAAGGGGCGCATGGCGTCGCATCCGTCTTGTGTGGTTGATAGACTTTACCCTTGCGCCACAAGCCCCTATAAGCGCTCTCATGACACCGACTGCAACACGACGTGTGGCCATCATTATTCGAATTATGAACCCGGCGCTCTGAGTATACGAGACGCCGGGCAAAGGTGCTTGAGTGATCGCACCGAACCGAATATCCCCAAACCGACCCGTTGATGCAAAAGGACGCCACCGATATGTGCGCCGACAAGACCGAAGTCACGCCCGACTACAAAGACACGCTGAACCTTCCCAAAACCGATTTCCCCATGCGCGCAGGCCTGCCCAAGCGCGAGCCCGCATGGCTGGAGCGCTGGGAAAAGATCGGCGTCTATGACCGCCTGCGCGAGAAGGAAGGCCGCACGCCCTTTGTTCTGCACGATGGCCCCCCTTACGCAAACGGTCACCTGCACATTGGCCACGCGCTCAACAAGACCATCAAGGATATCATCGTCCGCTCGCACCAGATGATGGGCTTTGACAGCCGCTATATCCCGGGCTGGGACTGCCACGGTCTGCCGATCGAATGGAAGATCGAAGAGCAATACCGCAAGAAGGGCAAGAACAAGGACGCGGTGCCGGTCATCGAGTTCCGTCAGGAGTGCCGCAAGTTCGCCGAGGGCTGGATCGACGTCCAGCGGGCCGAGTTCAAGCGTCTGGGCATCACCGGCAATTGGCCGAACCCCTATATCACCATGGATTATCATGCCGAGGCGGTGATCGCCGAGGAGTTCATGAAGTTCCTGATGAACGGCACGCTCTATCAGGGCTCCAAGCCCGTGATGTGGTCGCCGATCGAGAAAACCGCGCTGGCCGAGGCCGAGGTCGAGTATCACGACAAGGAAAGCTTCACCATCTGGGTGAAGTTCAAGGTGGCCGAACCTGCGGATCACAAGCTGGCAGGCGCGCATGTGGTGATCTGGACCACGACGCCCTGGACCATGCCGTCGAACAAGGCAGTCGTATATGGCGCCGACATTGCCTATGGCCTTTATGAGGTGACCGGTACGCCGGACGAATGCTGGGTCAACGTGGGCGACAAATACTTGCTCGCCGACAACCTCGCCGCAGATGTGTTCAAACGCGCCCGCTTGGCTGAGGATCAATATACCCGCGTCGCCGACGTCTCTGCCGACGATCTTGCGGGCATTGGCCTCGCCCACCCGCTGGCAGGCGCCGAAGGTGCCAACGGTGAATGGGACGACATCCGCGACTTCCGCGCCGCCGACTTTGTGACCGACACCGAAGGCACCGGCTTTGTGCATTGCGCGCCGAGCCACGGCATGGAGGAATTCGAACTCTACCGTGACCTCGGTATGTTGGAGCAGGTCATCACCTACAACGTGATGGACGATGGCGGCTTCCGCGCCGATCTGCCGTTCTTTGGCGGCAAATACATCCTCAATCGCAAGGGGGGCGAAGGCGACGCCAACAAGGCGATCATCGACAAGCTGGTCGAGGTGGGCGGCCTGATGGCGCGGGGCAAGATCAAGCACAGCTACCCGCATTCCTGGCGTTCCAAGGCGCCGATCATCTACCGCAACACGCCGCAGTGGTTCGTGGGCGTGGACCGCAAGCTGAACGACGGGCAGGATCAATACGGCGAGACCATCCGCGAACGCGCTCTGCGGTCCATCGACGAGCTGGTGAAATGGACCCCGCAATCGGGCCGCAACCGGCTCCATTCGATGATCGAGAACCGCCCCGACTGGGTGCTCTCGCGCCAGCGCGCCTGGGGGGTGCCGCTCACCTGTTTCACCAAGAAGGGCGCATTGCCGACGGATTCGGACTATCTGCTGCGGGACGAAACCCTGAATGCGCGCATCGTGGCCGCATTCGAGGAGCATGGCGCCGACATCTGGTACAGCGACGGTTTCAAGGCGCAGATGCTCGAGGGCATTGCCGACCCGGACGCCTATGATCAGGTCGTTGACGTGCTGGATGTGTGGTTCGATTCCGGTTCGACGCACGCCTTTGTCCTGCGCGACCGCGACGACGGTGCCGAGGACGGGATCGCGGATGTCTATATGGAAGGCACCGACCAGCACCGGGGATGGTTCCATTCCTCGATGCTGCAGGCCTGTGGCACCAAAGGCCGTGCGCCCTATCGCAACGTTGTGACCCATGGCATGACGCTGGACGAAAAGGGCTTCAAACAGTCGAAATCGCTGGGCAACATCATCCCGCCCGAGGATATCATCAAGCAGTATGGCGCCGATATCCTGCGGCTCTGGGTGGCGCAGACCGATTATACCGCCGACCAGCGGATCGGGCCGGAGATCCTCAAGGGGGTTGCCGACAGCTATCGCCGCCTGCGCAACACCATGCGCTTCATGCTCGGCAGCCTGGGCGATTTCAGCGAGGATCAGCGGGTTGACCCGGCGGATATGCCCGAACTGGAGCAATGGGTGCTGCACCGCCTGGCCGAATTGGATCACCAGGTGCGCGAACGCTATAAGGCGTTTGATTTCAATGGTGTCTGGCAAGCGGTATTTACCTTTGCGACATTGGATCTGTCGGCCTTCTACTTCGACATCCGCAAGGATGCGCTCTACTGCGATGGCGACACGCTGAACGCCCGCGCCGCGCGCACGGTGCTGGACATCCTGTTCCACCGTCTGACCACCTGGCTTGCGCCGATCCTCGTCTTCACCATGGAAGAGGTTTGGCTGGAGCGTTTCCCCGGCGATGACAGCTCGGTGCATCTGGTCGATATCCCCGAGACGCCACGCGACTGGATCAATGAGCCGCTGGCGGCCAAATGGGCCAAGATCCGTCAGGCGCGCCGTGTGGTGACCGCCGCCCTGGAGGTGCAGCGCACCGACAAGGTGATCGGTGCCTCGCTGGAGGCAGCGCCGGTGGTGCACGTGCGCGACGTGGACGTTCTGGACGCCCTGAAGTCGGTGAATTTCGCGGATGTCTGCATCACCTCTGATGTGCAGCTGACCAATGATCCAAGCCCGGCCGAAGGCTATCGCCTGCCGGAGGTCGATGGCGTTTCCGTCGTGTTTGAAAAGGCTGATGGGCAGAAATGCCAGCGGTGCTGGAAAATCCTGCCGGATGTTGGCCTCCAGGCGCACCCCGGAACCTGCGGGCGCTGCAGCGCTGCGCTCGGGTCCTGAGGGCGACGCAGCTTGAACGATTGGAAGAACGCCCGGAGAGACCTCTCCGGGCGTTTTTTCTGGCGTATGGCTGCAGAAAGAGCATCGCGGCGTCAGCGGGCAGCTCTGGCGTCTCACGCGGTCAGCACGGCGACCCGCGCGCCGATTGGTTCATCGCGAATAGGGCGGTCCAGAGGTCCAGAAGCCGCCCTCGGGCGTTGACCTGTCGGCCCTGTTTCGTGAACGGGATCTGCGGCTTGGGAAAGAAATGGTGCCCCCACACGGACTCGAACCGCGGACCTACTGATTACAAATTTCCCGAAATCAACTCAGGATATGCGCTAACCCTTTGATTTTGCTCAATTCGCCTCTCGGACAGAACGGCCGTTTCTAGCCGTTTCTGACGATGGGAAATGATACTAACCCTGAGGTTGAGTAAAAGATGAACAACAACGAGCGCGACAAATACATCTGTCAAGAATACAAAGAGGGAGGCTCCATTGGAGAGCTCGCTCGAACCTACGGCCTCACCGAAGAGCGGATCGGACAGATCCTTCGCGAAAACGGTGTGCCTCGTCGCCCTCGGGGCGTCAAAGAGAAGCGGCCTCTTAGCGCTCTTCACTCGCGCATTGGGCTGCACCTCTACAATTACCGCTTCGACCGGGGTATCGAGCTGTACCCTGCCGCCAAAGATCTGGGCTGGTCGGCGCTGAAGTTGCGCAAAGTCGAGAAGGGGGTGAAGGAGGTTGAACTTCTGGACCTGCTTGATATTGCCGCATACACTGGAACCAAAGTCGGGGAACTCTTGGAAAAGACAAATGGTTGATACTGAATTGCAAGATTACTGGACACTCGTTCGAGCACACCGTCAGGGGAGCTCGAACGCGCTTCCCGCTCTGCGTTTGATGGGTATGAAACACAATCGCCCCGGGCGGCTCGCTGCCCAGTATGTGAGCGTGTTCGACGGGGCTCAACAACAGGTAGGTGTATGACGCAGATCATGGACCACTATGGTATTCACTGGGACGGGCCGGTTGCATGGCTCGTCCAAGGGCGTAAAGGTAGCAACTTTGTCGGGTTGAAGGCGCAATGTCCTTTCGAAGTCAAAGCGGGTATGTGCAACCATATGGTGCCGACAGCGGCGCCGATCCCTGACCGGGTTCACTGGGAAACATGGATGAAGGTTTTTCCCGACCCCCTGGTTCAGGCCATGCTTCCAATTCCGAAACCTCTGGGCCAGAGCTCTTTCTATGTAGAGGATCCTTACGACGATCTGGGCCTTTACCTAGCGACACTCTCCCGTCTCAGTTCGCCGATCCAACGCATCATCAAGCCGGCATGGACCATGAAGGCTAAGCAGTTGGAGAAGGAGCTTAGTTCTTCCAACATGCAACCTCTGGTGCTCGTTCAAGTGGACGTCAAATGCCAGCCAGTGGTGGACATGATTGGAAAGCTGATCAACTACGCCCCACGGCCGGTCATTCTGGTTGGCTCTGCGGATGTTGTGGTGCGACCTCCTATCCAACGCATCACGTCCGAGATCCGGAAGTATGACCTGCAGGATTTCATGACACTGCCCTTGGAAAATCTCGGGGCAACGATGATCCGGCGCTACGCCCGGAACGAAGAACTCGACGCCCCCTGGGAGACCCGTGAAGAACGTCGGGCCCGAACCATCAGGGAGCGCCAGCAACACTAACTTCTACCCATCCGCTAGGATCTTATGGAAAAACAACTTCGAGATTACCAGGTCGCCGACCTGGCATTCTACATGGCCAATCCCCGCTGCGGAAACTTCTCCGATCCGGGGACTGGTAAAACGGCACCAACCTGCGTCTATCTCGGCTGGCTTTGGGACGAAAAGCGCGTTCGCAGCGTCTGGGCCATGCCGAAATCCCTCCGCAAAAAGAACCTGCTCGAGCTGCTCGAGTGGACGAACCTGAACCCCGAAGACGTGGTCATCGTCGGCGGCTCTCCCGCGCGCCGGTCGCGCATCATGAAGATGGACGCCAAGGTGTTCATCATGGGCTTCGACTGTTTCGCCAACAACTGGCCTGAGCTGGTCGAGAACCACCCGGACATCGACTGTCTCGCAGGTGATGAATGGCACATGGGGTTCAAGACCGACAGTTCCCAGCGAACCCAATCGCTCTATGCCTTCATGGAGCGGACCACCTACCTGGTCGCGATGACTGGTACGATCATCGACGGACGTCTCGACACGGCGTTTCCGCTCATCAAGCTCTGCTCGCCGCAGAGCTACGAGAACCACTTCGCTTTCATGCTCGCTCACGCGATTGAGAATGATTACGGACAGGTGGTTGCATGGCGGAACCCGGACCGGATCGGGAAGATTTTCGGCAAGATCGCGATCCGGCACACGTTCGAGGAAGCCTACGGCCCGGAGGCCAAGGTGATCGTCCACGAGTTCTGTGAGATGACGCCCAAGCAGCGCGAGGCGTATGAGGAGTTCGAGGAGACCGCGCTCCTGGAGCTCGAGGACCAGTTCCTCGACGGAACCTTGCCCGGCGTCAACCTGATCCGGTGCCGCCAGATTATGGAACACCCACAGACGCTCGGCGCTCCGCTCGACAAGATCAAGTCTACTGGCAAGGAAGAACGACTTATGGTCCACTTGGAGGACCACAAGCGGACTGGCAAGCCACTTGTCATCTTCTCGGCCATGACTGACCAGCACGACCGCCTGGTCAAGATCTGCAAGGATATGGGGTTCCGGGTCGGAATGATCGACGGCCGGGTCTCCGGCGCGCGCCGGGCCAAGATCGACGAGGATTTCCAAGCCGGCCTTCTCGACATCGTCATCGCCTCGGCGGCAACAGCTGGTGTGGGGTTCAACTGGCCCCATGTTGACCACGTCATCTTCATTTCGCTCGATTACATGGACAGCAACTTCGTCCAAGCGTACCGCCGCGCGATCCGCGGCAAACGGGATACACCGCTGCTGATCACACTCATGGAGTATGAGAACTCCGTCGATCAGAAGATCTTCCAGATCGTCGAGAAGAAGTCCGCCCTGGCCAACGCCGTGGACGAAACCAAGGAGCGGATCCGCCTCCGGGCGCCTAAGAAGCCGAAGTCCGCGGAGAAGCCTGCGGCCGACTTGCCACCGCCGACTTTGTCGATGAGCGATTTGATTTCGCGAAATCAAGTCAACTAAAGTGGTTGTGCAAGTCACCGCAATCAACCATAAATGACGACATCAGCAAGACGCTGATACCTCTCTGGTTGGTTGGTGAGAGAGGGAGCTGCAATCTCCCTCTCTCGTCCCAGTCAAACCGGAAAATTCTGAGAAACAGTCCATGACTAGGAGTTACGAACATGGCATCGATCCAAGACGCAATCAACCAGGCACAGAGCGCAGCAGAAGACATGGCGGCATCCCAGGCCGCAGCCCACGACAATTCCGGCACCGACATCATTGAAGCCCGGGCCAACCCGGCGGGTCAGGTGCAGACCTTCTCCAAACCCTCCATGGCAACCGTTCAGGCCACCACTGGCCTGCTGGGTCGCAACACCGTCTTCCTGAAGCCGACCGAGTTCGGCCTGCAGGTCGGCAAGGAGAAGAAGAACCTCGTCGAGAGCTTCGAGGCCTATCTGGACTTGACCGAAGAGACCGGCTTCCGTCTGAAGCACACCATCCGCTTCGGCAACCCTGCGCAGTATCTGTCCTCGTATGATGGCGTCACCTGCAACAAGGGCGGCTCCTGGCATGACGCTCTGATGAAGGCGAAGATGGCCGCACCCGATGCGGAACCCTACTTTGCTGCCGAAATCAAGCTGGAGCTGGCGGAAGAGCTGGCCCTGAACAAGGAAACCTTCGCTGCTGGCACCACCATCGGCTATGACACTTCCGCCCCCTCGCGCTTCAGCGACTGGTCGGACTTCTGGGAAGCAGCCGTCGCCGCAGGCGTCGTCGGTCAACGTGTCAAGGTCAAGGTGATCGGCAAGGAGATCTCCCACAACGGCAACAACTGGGGCACCGTCGCCTTCGAGCTGGCCGACTAAACCCGGTCCGGTCGCGCCCACCCCGACCCCCTAGGGGCGCGACCATTTTCCCCGCCAGGGTTTTCGTTCCTTTCCCCTGGCGGGGAGTCTAACTCACAGGAAAATCCCATGTCGTACAACTCCATGGGTGTCGGTCATTCCGGCACCGATACCAGTGTGCTGTCCGCTCAAGCGATTTCCGGCCACGCCGCCGACGTTCGCTCAGCGGTGATCGAAACCCTCAAGCTGATGGCGGAACCCCTCACCACCCCCGAGATCACAGATCTTTTGGGCTACCCGGAATGCACCGTGCAACCGCGGGTTTCCGAGCTGAAGCGCGACGGCCTCGTTGTCGACAGTGGTGTCCGCCGAGTTGGCCGCTTCGGCCGTCCTGTAATCGCATGGAGCCTCGCATGATCAAATCCAAGCTCATCGACATGCGGAACTGGTTCGAGCTCAAGGACCAGTTGATCGCTGAAATCGCCTCGAGCGGCCTGATCGGGTTCGACATCGAAACCGAGGATAGCCAGCGTCATGAGGGCCTGAACCAATTCATGAAAGTCGACACCGAGGGCCATAAGTCCAAAGGCAAGCGCCTGGTGTTCGACGTCAACCGTACCGTCATCTGTGGCTTCTCCTGGTACTGCGACGAAAGTGACACCGCGTATTATCTGAACCTGGCTCACGCAGACGTGGAGAACCGGATCCCCTGGAGCGAGGCACGTCAGCTGCTGGACGCTCGGGCACCGGACGCTCACTGGATCTGTCACAACGCCCCGTTCGAGATCACGATGATGATGAAGTCGCTCGGCTACGAGATGACCAACGTGATCTGTACCCTCCAGCTGGCCGTGTCGGCCTTCAACGAGGACCAGTACCCCGAAGACAAGATGTTCAGCTGCGGCTTCGGTGGCATGCGGAACATGCTGCCCGCAATCGCCGAAGCCTTCGCCGAGATGGACCCCTATGGTGATCTGACCGAGAAGCAGTCGGATCTGCTGGGCAAGATCATCGGCAAGACCACCTCGAGCTCGTTCTCCTACAACGCCCTGGTCAGCGACATGACCTATGGCTACGGCCTAAAGAAGCTCACCAAGAGCCTCTTCGGTTACGAACAGGCGACGTTCGACGAGACGTTGAACGGTAAGGCGCACATGGGCCAGATCACCGGCGACGAGTGCTGCGCGTACGGTGCCGACGACGCCTACTGGGCGCTGCGTATCTTCCACCGTCTGCTGCCGATGCTGCCGTACCAGAACGACCAGCTGATGAGCACGTTCTTCGAGCAAGAGAACCCGATGATCTATGTCTTCGCGGACATTTGGATGAACGGGATGCGTATCAACCTCGACGCTGTTCACGAACGGCGCCAGGTCGAGCGTGAGACCTATGCCGAGAAGGTGGTCGAGCTGCAGGCTCTGGTTCGCGACATGCTGCCGTTCCCGGACGAGCCGAACCAATGGTTGATGAACGAGAGCTGGTACGGAAAGACCTCTGGTAAGACCTACCGCAGCCGGATCGAGGCATGGGCCAAGCGTGACCTGCCGGCCGACCCGTTCGACATCGCCTATACCACCGCCGGTGCGGTTTCGAATGCCTGGGCGGAAGAGCAGGGTAAGCCAAAGTCCAAGGGGCCGAACTTCTCGCACTACATGATGATGCGGACCCTGATGTACGACCTGCCGGGGATCAAGCCGATCTACTCGGGCGGCAAAGTGGCCTCGGACAAGGGCGCGCGGGAGAAGCTGCAGAAGCGCAACGAGAAGGTCGCGCCGCTGCTCAAGCTCATCAACGAGATGGCCGGGATCGAGCAGCGCATGAAGCTGTACCTGACCCCGTACCTGCAGCTCTGCGACCCGGAAACGCAGCGCGTCTACCCGGTGGTCAGTTCCCAGCTGAACAGCCGCCGTATGGCCGCGTCGTTCCCGAACCCGATGCAGCTCGCCAAACGGGGTGAAAGCACCTACATCCGCGGCTTCTATCTGCCCGACGAGGAGGATCATGTGATCGTCTCCATCGACTGGTCGCAGATCGAGCTCGTGCTGATCGGAGATTTCTCGGACGACGAGGGCTTCCGTGAGGCCTACGGACAGTTGCCGTTCAAGGATCTGCACACCAAGGCGGTAGGCGACATGTTCGGGACCAGCGATCCGAAGTCGCTGCCGAACTTCAAAGATCTGCGGACCAAGGTCGGCAAGGGTGCGAACTTCAACTACTGGTACTCCGGCGCCCTGTCGACTGTGGGCGATGCTATGGGCTGGTCCTCCGACAAGATGTGGGAGATGACCGAAGCCTATCGCGAGACCTTCGCGCAGGCCGAGGAGTGGCGGGTCGACCTGATCAACGAGGCACGGGACAAGGGCTTCGTCACGCTCCCCGATGGTCATCGTCGTCACAAGTTCGAAGCCAGCTACGCTTGGCAGAAGCTGTGGCGCGACCGCTGGCAGTCGACCACTGAGGTAGGGCTGCATAATTTCGGAGACCTCTTCGTCCGGAAACTGACGAACCGGGCCGCGAACCAGATCGTGAACTCGATGATCCAAGGTTCCTGCGCGACCCTGGCAAAGCGGTCCATCCTGGCGATCCGGCGACTGCACAATCAGTTCCGCTTCCGCTTCATGATCCCGATCCACGACGAACTGGTCTTCTCGGTCCACCGCGATGACGCGGTGGAGTTCATCAAGGCGGCGAAGGCCGCGATGTGTGACCACCCCGAGATCATCAAGACCCTGGCTGTGGACGCCACCGCATCCGTTGGACGGACCTTCGAGCCGTACCACCCGGAGAGGGCCCCTATGGGCCAAATCGAACTCGACGAGGCACCAACCCTCCCAGGTTGGCTCCCCGCCGAGACTAAGGACCAACGACTGGATGAAGAACAAATCCAGCAGGTCATCCACTATCTGTTTGAGGAACAGCAGTATGCAATTGCAGCGTAAAATTCCCCTCCATGGCAAGGGCGGTCCACTGGAGGCCATGTCCCTCTGGGCCGACATGGCCGCGCTGAACCCGAAAGGGTTCCGGGATCTGTCCGTGAAAAAGAACCGGGCTCGTGGCAAGTCCGCGAACCCGAAGAAGATTGGCTTGAACGGCCGCTTCCTGTCTCGCCCCGAACAACTGAACCTCCAGCTGAAAGCCGCCTGATCATGGACCTGAACGAAGACGAAAAAACCGAGAACTACCGCGTCACCGCCGGCGAGCTGCGCCAGTTTGTCGAGCGCTTTGAGCGCCTCGATGAAGAGAAGAAGGCCCTCGCCGAGCAGCAGAAAGAAGTTTTGGCCGAAGCCAAGGGGCGCGGCTACGACGTCAAGGTTCTGCGCAAGATCATCGCTCTGCGCAAGCGCGACGAGAACGACATCGCCGAAGAAGAGGCGGTGCTGGAAATGTACAAAGAAGCGCTGGGGATGGACTGATGCGGCGGAACCTTTTCAACGAAGTGTATCTCGATTTCTCCGACAGTGTGACCGACCACGTCGCGATGGAAGACCTGATGGATGAAGACCTGAGCGCGATCGTCGAGTTCGACATTGATGAGCGTACTTGGGGGGCTGAGATCCTGGATGACTGCGGCACGGTTTTCTTTGTCGAGAACTACCCGACTTCGGCCGAGCTGGTTGGTGCGCTGCAGGAAGCCGGCATCGATCAAGTGGAGGTGATGTGATGATCAAATGGCTGATCAAGCGTTTCCGCCCCCGCCCGTCGGTCGACAGCATCGTCACCAGCTTCAACAAGACGGTCCGCAAGCTCGAGGTCGTCGCTGAGGAGCAGGAGGCCGAAGCCAAGCGTCAGCAGGAAGCGGTGGAAGCCGCGAAGACTGCTGAGCGCAATGCCCAGATCGAAGCGGCCCGCGCGAAGGCGGTGGCCTCGAACCTGAACAACTTGGTGGCCAACTAAGGCCACCCCCCTCATTCAAGAGAAAGAGAAGACATGAAGACCATCCTCGCCTGGATTGCAGGCATCGCCGCGGTATTCGCCGTCATGTTCGGTCTGAACGTGATGGGCATGTTCGGCAAGTCGTTCTTCGGCAAGTGGAACGAACAGATCCGCTACGACATCCACAAGGAAAGCCAGACCTACCGCGACGGTATGCAGCGGACCTTGGACGGGCTGATGAACGAGTTCCGTAAGGCCGACACTGTTGGCAAGATCGGTATCAAGGAAACGATCCGACATCAGTTCAGTCAGACCGACGTGTCGCGCCTTCCCGCCTACCAGCGGGACTTCCTCTCCACCGAAATCGGGATCTACTGACCATGAAGAAAATTTTCGCCGCCCTCCTGGCTCTCGTTATCGCCACCCCCGCCTCCGCCTGGTTCGCTGAACCGACTCCCTCTTCTGATAAGGCCATGGCGCAGAAGGCCGAAGCTCAGCAGCGTCAGGTTGACCAGACGGTCGGCTTCCCCTCGGTGGTCAACGGTTTTGAAAAGCGGATGGTCCGCATGCTGTACGAGAAGCGTGACGACCCGAACTACCGGACCTACTCCTATATCGTCACCATGACCGGCGACTTCGTGAAAATCTGCGACAGCGTCGGGTTCGGCATCAATGCCTCGATCCAGTTCTCGAACTCGGAAAAGGTCGTCTCCGCCGGCCGGTATCGTGAAAACGGGTACATGACCCTGCCTCAGGCCGAACCCAATGGGCTCTACATGCCAGAAGGGTTGGCCGCGACTTACGTCCTCTGCGTCGACGAGGAAAAGGAGGAGCTGGTCCCGGTTTACATCGAGCCTGAAATCGCCGTCTCACCCTTTCCGCTGAAATGACAAACAGGGGCCCTTCGGGGCCCCTCTTTACAAGGACCAGACCATGCTTCGAGAAATTCTCTACCATCTGCGCTCGCAGATCGAGACCCATATGTACAACCACGCGGGCCGGGACGACCTACGGATCCTCATGTCCGAGCGCCAGCTGAGAGAGATGGAGCGGCTGATGTGGGCTACGAGCACCGCTGTTATCGGTCGATCTGATCCGTACAACCACTATGGTCTCACATCGCCTCGCGGCTCGGAACCAGCCTCCTTCCAGGGTGTGGAGATCGTGCCCACCGTAATGGACATGGAAGTCCCCCAAGTGGTCAGACTTGCATCGATTTGATTTCGCGAAGTCGACCTAGCAACACGACATGGAGGCCGGTACAAGGTCTCCATGCAAAACTGGAAAAAAGCAGAAAAAGACTTCGAGGCCTTCTTCGCCCAATACGGCAAGGAAGCCGCTGTGTTCCGCCTGACGGACACGGCCATGGCGAAAGCCAACGGGGGCGGCTTCGTAGCCGCGCAGCCGGCCGACTACATCGTGGTGCTCAAAGGCCAGTGGTTCTTCGCCGAGGTGAAGTCGACCAAAGACCCGAAGGCTTTCCACTTCAACAACATCCGTAAGGGGCAGATCGCTGCCTCACGGCGGACAGTCGCGGCGGGCGGGACGTACCTGTTCTTTGTGAAGTCCGAAGAGCTGAACCAGTGGTTCTGCATCCCCGCGCACGTCGTTCACACGACGCTGCGGCAAAAGAAATCAATGACCTGGAACGAATTGGAGCCCTACCAGTATGACGAAATTTAACCATGTGATGGTCGATATTGAGACCACCGGGACGAATAGCACCTTCAACGCGATGATCCAGCTGGCCGCAGTGCGGTTCGACCTGAATGAACGTGAGATCGACATGAGCATGTTCGATCAGTGCCTCAAGATCCCAGGTAATCGTTTCTGGGCTGAAGACACTCGCGAATGGTGGGCCCGTCAGGACCAGGCGATCATTGACAAGATTTGGTCCCGCATGCGCGATCCGAAGACCGTCTTGCAGGAGTTCTATCGGTGGGTCACGCGCGACATGCGAGGTGAGAACCTGATCCTGTGGGCGAAGCCGAGCCACTTCGAGTACCCGTTTCTGGAGAGCTACTTCCGCGAGTACGACGTCGCTCAGCCCTTCTTCTACCGTGATGTGAACGACTTGAACTCTTGGTGCCGGGCCCGTGGTCTGTCGAACCTGTCGAGTGAGATCGAGGTTCAGGGCGAGGCCCACTACGCGATCAACGACGTGCTGCACCAGATCCAGGTTCTGTTTGAGCTGATGGAGCGTACCGATGTCACGACCGTTTGAAGAAGCGCCGCGCGACGGGCGGCTGATCCTCGTCGATGAAGGAGGGGTTCTGAACTCGGTTCGCTACTACGAGTATGACCCTGAAATTGCAGAAGAAGTTGGTGAGGATGGCTTCTTTAGCTACGCCGATACCCTGCTCGGGGAGCATGAGGTTGAAGTTCCGTTCACCTGGTTCCCAGCTCCGGAGGGCTTTGATGATGCTCCCTGAAAACGTGACTGTCCTGGGTGACCCCCACCTTGGCCGCAAATTCAAAACTGGCGTTCCCCTGCATCGTGTGGGGGAGCGTGAGCGTAGCCAGTGGGGCGATTTCCAGTTGTCTCTGATGAACTGCGAGACCGAGTACCACATCAACATGGGCGACCTGTTCGACAAGTTCGTGGTGCCGCCGGAGATCGTTCTGGAGGCGGTGCGGATCTACAAGCAGGCGGCGAAGGCGAACCCGAACACGATCTATGTCGTGATCGAGGGCAACCACGACCGGTCCAAGGACAATGCTAAGGCCAGCTCCTTCGACCTATTCGCCAACCTGGTGCTGGACGTCGAGAACATCATCGTGGTCCAGGAGAGTGGCATGCTGCTCGGCTCGAACATGGCCGTGCTGCCGTACCATCCCTTCCGCTCTGCGGAGGAGATCCTGGACGAGACCCCTGGCGATCTCGACGTGGTCTTCGGCCACTGGGACATCGCCGACTTCGGCGGCGAGAATGTGATCCCGACCGAGCTGATGGCTCGTCGGGGGATCCGCCTGGCGGTCTCCGGCCACGACCACGTTGCTCGTGAGGAGCGGCGCCACGGGGTGGACATCATCGTGACGGGCTCGATGCAGCCCTACACCCACGCCGAGGACACCTCTGGCGAGTTCTACAAGACCGTCACCCTCGACGAACTGGCCGAGCTCGACCCGACCAACATGAACATCCGCGTCCTCCTGCGGGAGGGCGAGACCCTTCCCACTGACCTGGATTGCCTCTCCCTGACCGCGAAGCGCGTCACCGACGAGGACGACAAGGTCGAAGTCGACACCTCCGAGTTCGACAGCCTCGACCTTGGCCAGATGCTGGCCAAGTCGCTCGAGGGCCTGTCGATCTCGGACACCTTGATGGAGGCGTTCAATGCTGCATCTTGATCACGTCTGCCTCCCGATTGGAGGTTATTGGATCCTGCTCGACCCTGAGGATGTCGATCGGGTGATGGAGCACAACTGGTATCCCTCCTCGAAGGGGGACTACCTACAGTCAACCCAGAACGGCGAAATGGTGTTGTTGCACCGCTTCATCGCCGGGGCCTGCTCTGACGATTACACTGATCACCGGAACGGCAACCGCTGGGACAATCGGAAAAAGAACCTGCGGATCGCCACGGCTACTCAGAACGCTCGAAATGCTCGACCGCACTCTAATGCAGCGTCTCCTTTTAAAGGGGTCAGCGTTGTTCAGCGAAAAAGTGGACCCCGCTTCCGAGCTCTTATCCAGATCGACGGGAAGCAAAAGCACCTCGGGTACTTCAAATCCGAAATTGAGGCCGCTCGCGCTTATGACGCAGCTGCCCGTCAGCACTTTGGAGAATTTGCATGGGTGAACTTCGATGATTAAGCGCCTCTATATCGATCAAATGTTCCGCCACTTCGATCGTACTTTCACGTTCGAAAACGGTTTGACTGGGATTATTGGACCCAACGAGAGCGGTAAGTCCCTCATCGTTGAAGCTATCCGCTACGCTCTGTTCGGCTCGAAGGCCCTGCGCGGTAAGAGCGAGGACTACAAGAAGCTGCACGTCGAGCTGGACTTCTCCGTCGGTGGTGTGGACTACACCGTGGTCCGTAAGGGCGCCAAGGTGACCCTGCAGGGTGGTGATCACCAGGCCTCCGGTACCAAGCCGGTGGACGAGGCCATCCGTGGCATCCTCGGCTACGATATGCACGTCTTCGACGTGGCCAACGCCTGCAACCAGGGCAACATCGAGGCTCTGTCGGACATGACCCCCACCGCCCGCAAGGCGATGGTGGACAAGACCGTTGGCCTGACGGCCCTCGACGACTTGATCAAGCTGGCCAGCCAGGAGGGTAACGCCCTCAAGCGCGAGGCTGAGGCGATGGAACGTGGACTGGTTGAGCCGGTCCAACCAGAGCAGCCAGAGTTCTATCTGCCGTCGGCCAGTGTCGAGCCTCGTCTGAACGAAGCTCGTCGGGATCTCACGGAGTTCAACCAGCTGGCTGGCTTCCTCTCCCGCGCGCCGAGCGAGCCTGTCCCGCCGGTCACGACCACTGTTGAGGAGACCGCCGAGCAGCTGCAGGCTTATCAGGAAGAGCGCACCAACCTCGAACGCTCGATCCACAACCTGCAAATCAAGCTGGCGAACATCGAGCCGGAAGCGCACAGCGCGGCCGACCTCGACGAGTTCGAGGCGTGGATGGATCAGGCCGACCGGTGGACGCAGAAGGAGCGCCTGCTGGCACAGGGCCATATCTGCTGCCCGGAGTGCAGCCACGAGTGGCCGGTGGCCGACCTCGGCGATCTGGCCGACGTGGAGGAGGTACGTCCCCCGAGCATGACCCGTCGGGAGCTGGGCCAGCATCGGGCTCGGTTGGGCAACAACGATCTGATCAAGTCCACCGAGCAGAACATCGCAGCTATCGAGCAGACCCTGGCTGACATGCCGGATCGCTCGACAGATCTGCTGGCTCGTCAGCGTTGGGAGGCTGCTGAGCAGACCTACCAGCACCAGCTGGCTGCATGGAGTGAATACAACTCTGGCCTCGCTGAGAAGAAGGCCCGTTTTGAGGAGCTGAAGGGTATCGATGAGACCGTCGCCACCCTGCAGAGCGAGCTGCAGCAGGCGCAGCAGTTCGAGAAAGATTTCGCGCGCTATGAGAGCGACCTCGAAGTCTACACCGAGAAGGCCGCAGAGGTCTCGTCCCTTCGTGAGAAGTCGGCTGAGTACCTCAAGGCGCGCGAGATCATCCAAGCCCTGAAGGTCAGCGTGAAAACGCACCTTCTCCCGTCGCTGAACAAGGTGGCCTCCGTGCTGCTGAGCCAGATGACGGGTGGTGAACGCTACCTCGTCGAGGTCGATGAAGACTTCGAGATCACCATCGATGGTCAGCGGATCGGTACCCTGTCCGGAAGCGGGAAGGCTGTGGCCAATCTCGCGATCCGGATCGCTTTGGGTCAGATCCTCACCAATCGGGTGTTCTCTGTCTTCATGGCTGATGAGGTGGACGCAGCCATGGATGACGACCGCGCGGCCTACACCGCAGAGGCGCTTCGCCGTCTGACCGACCACGTCGGCCAGGTGATCCTGGTCACCCACAAACGCCCTGAAACCGATCACACTTTCGAGCTGAAGAAATAACAATGAAATTCGAGCAGAAAATCAAACAGCTGATGGAGCGGACCCGTAATCCGTTCGAAATTCAGCGGTACTTCGACGCCACCAGCAAGGTGAAACTCTCCGAGATCCGAGCGGTGATGAAGGCGAACCAATCTGACCTTCCCGGCTGGGGGCGCCCGTGCCTCCAACGGCACATCATCTCCCGGCGTAAGGCCTACGCCCAGTCCTGGCCCGATGCAGACCTGCAGACGATCATCGACCACAAGCGTCTGCATGATCAGGGTCGTGTGATCATGTGCCAGGGGCGCGACGGGGAGTACATCATCCAGTATGCGATCCCGGTTCGTGGCCGGCCGTTGCGCTGCGCAGCCTACTTCTATGGAGGCTGACATGAACCCGAAGCTGTTGATCATTGGCGACGGGCGGCACGGCAAAGACTCGGTGGGCGAACTGCTCACCGAGGGATACGGACTGAAGTCCAAATCCAGCTCGCTGTTTGCTGCTGAGAAGGCCGTTTACCCCCTCATGGCTGAGTTCTACCCCGACTGGGAGGCTTGCTACGAGGACCGGCATAACCATCGCCAACTTTGGTACCTGGCCATCAAGGCCTACAACCTCCGCCCTGGCCCCTCCCTGGCCGCGCAGATGCTCGTCGACCACGACATCTACATCGGCATGCGGGCTCGGGAGGAGTTTGAGAGAGAACAACACCTCTTCGACCTTGTGGTTTGGGTCGACGCAAGTCTCAGGCTCCCGCCTGAACCGGACACGTCGAATGACCTCAAGGCATCTGATGCCGGCTACATCTTGGACAATAACGGCCCGCCAGAGGCGCTCCCAGGAGAAGTCGACAAACTGGCCCGGTTCCTCGGGCTTAAACCCAACCAGCCCTAAGGCTGAAACCTATCTGCAGGAAAACAAGAAATGATGACCCCTGAATTGAAACAAGACCTCGACAATCTCATGACCTTCGTGGCGGAGCAGGCCGGGTACATCCATGACCTCCACGGTGTCGAGATGGGCGCTATCAAAGTCGACATCGCCTACGGCGAGGAGGTCGAGCGGTGCGAGGACTGTGACTGCGAGCTGGCTGAAGAAGCGGCCCCGGTGATCCAGTCCTTGGACGATGTCCAGACCATCGTGACCGAACTGTTCGCCGATTTCACCGAGACGGTGGAAGAGGCCAAGGAAGAGCTGGAGGATGGTCTCAAACTTCTGTCTGAAGAGGCCGATCAGGCTGGCCTGTCCGGTGAAGCCGTCGGTATGTTGGTGCTGATGCACGGTATGACCGCGGGCAAGCGCCTGGAGGAGCTGTTCGCAGTATGACGATCACCGCCAAGGTAATCGAAGACAGTGTGAGCCCGGAGGGTATCCGGCTCACCACCTTCGAGCTCTTCTACCCCCGTATCGTGCATGCGGATTTCATGACCCACCGGGTCTTGAGCCGTAATGCTTCTTCCTCCCGTGCGACCCCGTCGTATATCGCGATCACCGCGGCCTTGCGTAACCCGGCCGAGCCTTTCGAGTGGGGCGCAAACCAGCCGGGGATGCAGGCCGGTAAGGAGCTGACCGGCTTCCGCCGCTGGATGGCTCGCCGCGGTTGGCACCTGGCCAAATGGGGCGCTGCTGCAGGCGCGTACCTGGTCCACAAAGCCGGCGCGCACAAACAGATCGTGAACCGGATCATGGAGCCGTGGAGCCATATCCGCGTGGTGGTCACCGCGACCGACTGGGGGAACTTCTTCGCCCTGCGTCACCACGGAGATGCCGACCCGACCCTGCGTGAGCTGGCTCGCGTCATGCTCGTGGCCCGCGGTGACTCCCAGCCGAAGCTGCTGCAGCCGGGTGAGTGGCACCTGCCATATGTCAGCCAGGCAGAGCGTGAGCTCTACGACATCGAGATCCTCTGCAAGATCTCGGCCGCGCGCTGCGCACGGGTGAGCTACCGCCTGCACGACGGCAAGCCGACCACGGTCGAGAAGGATCTTGCTCTGTTCGACCGCCTGATGGGTGGCGATCCGAAGCACTCCTCGCCGACCGAGCACCAGGCCACGCCCGACAAGAAGTGGTCCCGGGGCCGCTGGGCGAAGCCGGAGCAACACGGCAACCTGCGTGGCTACATCCAGTTCCGGAAGACCATTCCGGGGGAGGCTGTCCATGAGCTGTGACGTAATGAGCCGGGGCATCATCATGCCCTTGGTTTCTCCGGTGAAGGATCGGGAGGAGCTGACCGAAAAGCTCTACGACGAGGGCAGCTGCCTGCAGATCAACTACGAGGGCACCTTGGTCTACTCCGACGAAGGAGGCCAGCGTGAGGATGCCTACGGGCTGCATCTCGGCGTCCCGAACCCGAGCGGTGAAATGATGGCGGAGCTGCGCAAGTATGGTCTGAAAGCCATCACAACCCAGGCCCGGCCCTATCACTGCCTCTGGTACAACGGGGCCGACAGCGACATGAACATGTTGACGAAAGAGGAGTTCCTCCGCAAATGACCAACTACATCGATCAAGCCACCCGCACCGAGAGCATCGACCTGTTCAAGGTCGATAGCCCCCGTCTCCTTCACGCGGCCATCGGGGCCTGCACCGAGGTAGGGGAGCTGCTCCTGGCCAATGAGGGTGATGTGACCAACGTCAAAGAAGAGATGGGCGACATCTGTTGGTACGTGGCCATCGCCTGTTCCGAGCTCGGCATCTGGTTCGAAGATCTGCTTGTCCTGGCCGACGAGGAGCGTGCCGAAGACGACCCCTTCAAGGCCCTGCTGGGCGGCGCCGGGGATGCCCTGGACGTTGTCAAGCGCGCGCTCTTCTACGGCGTCGAGCTGGACGAGGCCAAGTTCGGCCGGCACTTCGGGACCATGCTGTTGGCACTGCAGATTATGGCCCGTGACGAGGGGTGGGACTTGACGGAGCTACAGGAGGCGAACATCGCCAAGCTGTCCCGCCGCTACCCGGAGAAGTTCACCACCGAGGCCGCGGTCAACCGCGACACGGCCGCAGAGCTGGCGGCTGTTGGTGTCTGACATCGAAAAGTTCCTCGCGCGCCTGCGCGAGGCACACCCAAATATGGAGGAGCTGTTCCTGTTCGGACAGTGCTACCAGCTCTTCCTCATGATCAAGGCTGTCTGGAAACAGGCCCAGGCCTACTACTCCCCCAGCGAATGTCATGTGTACACCTTGGTCGACGGAAAGTTCTACGACATCCGAGGCAAACACCTCTGTCCCCCAGAAGATCTTACGCCTCTGGACCACCGGCGTGCGGACCCACCTCATCGATGGGCAACCAGGGATAGTCGAGACATCATTTCGCCAAGTCAAGGATGACTTCGACTTATAGCTCTGCTAATCAGGAGGCCCAGCGACTTGTCGCCGGGCCTCTTTCACTTTGACCGGAGTAGAATATGCTGTTCACCGAACAGGTTTCGCGTAAGCCCAACTTGTACCCGTGGACCCAGCAGTTCATCGACGCGATCTGGGAGTCATTCTGGACCCCCAATGAGTTCAATTTCCGTTCCGACTATTCCCAGTTCCACACCGAGCTCACCGATGAGCAGCGTGAGGTGATTGTGCGAACCCTGTCGGCCATCGGGCAGATTGAGATCGCGGTGAAGACCTTCTGGGCCAATCTCGGCCGCAACCTGCCTCACCCTGGCCTGACTGACCTTGGTTTCGTCATGGCGCAGAACGAGGTGATCCACAATCAGGCCTATGAAAAGCTCCTCGACGTGCTGCATCTGCAAGACGTGTTCGAGAAGAACCTTCAGGAGGACGTCGTCGCCGCGCGCGTCAACTACCTCCGCAAATACATGGACAAGGTCTACGAGGACGACCGCAAGCAATACGTCTATGCGCTCATCCTGTTCACCCTCTTCGTCGAGAACGTGTCGCTGTTCAGCCAGTTCCTGATCGTGATGCACTTCAACCGGTTCCACAATGTGCTGAAGGACACCGCGCAGCAGGTCGAATACACGCGTAACGAAGAGCAGCTGCATGCCCAGGTCGGCGTCAAGATCATCAACACGCTGCGGGAAGAGTACCCTGAGCTGTTCGATGAGGCGCTGGAGGCCCGTGTCCGTGAAGAAGCCATGGAGGCGCTGACGGCCGAAGGCAATGTGATCGACTGGATCATGGGCGACTACCGCGAGCCGAACCTGAACCCCGAAATCCTCAAGGCCTACATCGCGAACCGGATCAATGGCTCGCTGGCCGACATCGGGTTCGACGTGACCGTACCGGTTGATGCCAGCCTGCTGCCCCCCACCCGCTGGATGGACGAGGAAGCCCTTGGCGGCAGCATCACCGACTTCTTCCAGAAACGCCCGGTCGACTACGGCAAGGGCACTCAATCCTTCGATGCAGGAGACCTCTTTTGACGCGCAAACCCTTCGCATGGGCCAACGAGCCCTCACGCCAGTTCCAGGGGCGAGGCTACCTGGAAGGCCAGACCACTGAAGAGCGCTTTTGGGACATCGCGATGAACGCCGAGCTGATCCTCGAGATCCCCGGCTTCGCCAAGAAGTTCTACGACTACGCCGGCCGTGGCTGGTACTCCCTGGCCAGCCCGGTGTTGTCCAACTTCGGCCGCCACGGCCTGCCGATCAGCTGCAACAACAGCTATATTCCCGACGAGATCGCGGGCATGATGACCAAGCTGGCCGAGATCGGCATGATGACCAAGAATGGTGCTGGCACCTCCGGCTTCTTCGGGGACATCCGCCCGCGTGGCTCCAAGATCGCCTCCGGCGGCAAGGCTGACGGCCCGGTTCACTTCATGAACCTGTTCGAGACCCAGATCGACATTGTCAGCCAGGCCAACATCCGCCGCGGCAACTTTGCGGCCTACCTTCCAGTGGAACACCCCGATATTGACGAGTTCCTCGAATGCCGCGAGGAAGGTTCTTCGATCCAGAAGCTCTCCCTCGGTATCACCGTGACTGATAAATGGTTGCAGGAGATGCGCGACGGTGACGCCGAGAAGCGCCGGGTCTGGGCTCGTGTGCAGCGAAAGCGTTTCGAGACGGGCTTCCCCTACATCGTCTTCCACGACACTGTGAACCGCAACGCGCCTGACGTCTATCGTGACAAGGGCATGGTCATCCGCGGCTCGAACCTTTGCAGTGAGATCGCCCTTGCCTCCGCTCTTGGTGAGAGCTTCGTCTGTGACCTCGGCTCCATGAACCTGCTCTACTACGACGAGTGGAAGGACACCGACGCTGTCGAGACCTACGTCTTCTTCTTGGACGCGGTGATGTCCGAGTACATCGAGAAGACCAAGGACATGCCGCACATGGAAGCTGCGCACCGTTTCGCTGTGAACCAACGTGCGATCGGTCTGGGCTCCCTCGGCTACCATTCGGCGCTGCAGGCGAAGATGATCCCGTTCGAGAGCATGGAAGCCAAGATGCTGAACGTGGAGATGCACCGGGCCATCTACGAGCAGGCGTATGCTGCGAGCCAGAAGCTGGCCGAGATCTATGGCGAGCCGCCGCTGTTGAAGGGCTACGGGCGCCGGAATGTCACCGTCTGTGCCATCGCTCCGACCACATCGTCCTCGTTCATCCTGGGTCAGGTGTCGCCGTCCATCGAGCCGCTCTACAGCAACTACTTCACGAAGAACCTGGCCA
Source organism: Epibacterium sp. MM17-32 (assembly GCF_022348205.1). NCBI lineage: Bacteria > Pseudomonadati > Pseudomonadota > Alphaproteobacteria > Rhodobacterales > Roseobacteraceae > Epibacterium > Epibacterium sp. MM17-32. Next base: position 161,631 of record NZ_JAKRFC010000008.1, read on the forward strand.
AGGGCAAGTTCACCTACCGGAACCCGTATCTGGACGAGCTGCTTCGGGAATACGCTGTTGTCTTTCATGTCAACGACCGTAACCGTCAGGGGATTTGGGTTGAGGATCAATGGGCTTCGATCCTGAAGCACGGCGGCTCCGTCCAACACCTGGACTACCTGACCGAACATGAGAAGGCGGTGTTCAAGACCTTCGGCGAGATCTCTCAGCTGGAGATCATCCAACAGGCTGCTGCCCGCCAGAAGTACCTGGACCAGATGCAGTCGATCAACCTGATGATCCATCCGAAGACCCCGATGAAGCAGGTGAACGAACTTGTCCTGACCGCGTGGGAGCTGGGCGTGAAGTCTCTCTACTACCAGCGTTCGACGAACCCGGCCCAGGAAATGGTCCGCAACATCATGACCTGCAGCTCGTGCGAGGCCTGACACAATGAAGCTCTTGAAATTCGAAGCCGAATGGTGTGGCCCGTGCAAGGCCTTGGACAAGGAACTGGACAAGCTCCGCGAAGAAGTGGAGCTGGTCCGGATCAACATCGAGGAGGACCACGGGGTGGCGCGGCTGCACAACATCCGTGCGGTACCCACCATGGTCCTCCTGAAGGATGACGTCGAGATCGGACGCCTGTCTGGACGTCATACCGCAGCGCAGATCGACAGGTTCATTCGTGACGCCGCGTGAGCTCCAGTCCCTCGCCCAGAAACAGAAGGGCGTGTATCTTGTTGTCCCTCGGAAGACACTTCCGAGGGGGAACAAGGTCCGACTGGCCGGCCGGCGGGGGCCGTACGGGCGGCTCTGCACCGTCAAGGAAGTCGAGGGAGGCTTCGAGGTCGTGGCCTGGTTCGACAGTCGAAATATCGTCGATTTCATAAACAAAGAGGGCCTCGTTTGAGGCCCTTTTTCATTGCAGCTGCAGGGTTCCTTCGTGGGTCGCGCTCCACTGTTGCGGTTCAGGTGGGTCGCTGTACCAAATCTTGAACTCCACCCCAGGCAGCTCCCGGTAGGTGCTGATCGCGGTGTTGGTAGCTGGGAAGTCAGGTGCTTCGTCGAGGAAGTGGTGCCACTGGGTCTCTTGGAAACCCAGGTCGTGAGGTGAAGCATGGGTCACTAGCATCTTCACTTCGGTTAGCTGCGCGCTTTCTTCTTCTGCCATCTCTCAGAAATCCATTTGCGAATGTGGCGGGGGGCCGGCATTTCGTACCAGAACCAGGTCCAGGCGATGAACGCCATGACATGCCATGGTTTGATCCCCTCGTGGACCACGACAGTCTCCACCGCCTCGGCCCGGACCCGGTTCTTGTCCGCCGTCTGATAGATCGACTGGGCTTGCGGTCGTACGAGGGTCTGCTCCCGTAGCTCAGTCATGCCCAGCGTTTGGGTGTTGGTCTTGCCCGCCTGCACATTGGCGAGGCCGAGTGCGGAGGGGAAACCTCCACACTCGACCAGGAAGAGACAGAGGAGCAAGGCCCGGAACATTACTGCCCCACGGCGCCCCGCAGGCCGATGCCGATCAGGCCGGCGTTGATCAAGGCGAAGGGAGACATACCCCCGGTCGCCGTCGTGACAGCCTCGACCCAGGTGGTGAGATTGTGGAGGGGTTCAGCTGCCAGGAACACCCCACAGCCCAAAGGCACCAGGGAGGCCAGCCAGGTCAGGCTCTTCGGTTTGAAATACTTCTTCTCGGTCAGGGTCAGGGTCATGGTCAGGCCTCGTTCTTGGAAATCTTGGCCCCGTTCGCGTTCAGCTTCGGCACGGGGCGCTGGTATTTGATCGGGTAGGAGGCGGGCCAGCGTGCAGCCAGCAGGCGGCTCCGGGCGATCCAGGTGTCATTGATCTCGTTGCTCTGGTTGCCGCCACGAACCCGAAGCAGTTTCCCGTCCTCACTCACACCAACCAGGAAGCCGACGTGACCGCCCTTGCCGCGGACGAAGGACACGACAGCACCGTAGACCAGGTTGCAGGGACGGCCGAACTGCGCCCAATTCCGGGCCCAATACGGGTTCGCCTTCAGCTTCGAGGGGAACACCTCCTGCGGCAGTGCCCGGCGGACAGCGGTCTCCACCGCGTCACCACACCAGGGGAGCTTCGATGGGTCACCAAGCAGGCGACCGTCAGATCGCAGCCACTCGGTCAGCACCTTGTTGTCGCGGGTTTCGTGAAGGCCCAACACCTGGTCGATCTCGGTCATCCAGGGAAGGGGGCGGGGGCGGGGTTTGAACCAGTTCCAGAACATCACTTATTCCCCTCGATCCGTTCGAGCCGAGTATCGATGCGCTCAAGGAGGCCCAGGATTGAGCCAAAGCGCTCATCGGCTCGGACCTGCTCTTTCTCAAGCTCAGTCACATCCTTCTCGATGGTGTTGATGTTGCGGCGGATCTCGACGATGTAGTCAGAGTTCGCCTGACTGCGGGCGTCCATCACGAAGAACATGCCCGTCGCGGTGACGAGGCCGAAGGCAATCGTGATGACGTTCCCGAACGAGAACCAGTTGTTATACTTGGGAGTTTGGACGGTCATGTTGAGCCTTGAAGGGAAGTCAATTTCAAGACTCAACTTATCTTCTGCAAGTGGACCACGGTGGTTTACTTGAGGTACCCCTGCACGATTTTTTGAGCCAGGGCGGACCGGGTTACGTCCTGGGGCAGGAACCGAACAGCGCCGGCCTCCGATAGGTCGCCGAAGCGCTCGAAGGCGTCCGTCAAGCCGCGAAAATGCGGCTCATCGACCTGGCTTTCGTCTCCAGCCAGGCAGACCTGAGCGCCTTCACCGATCCGGGTGAGGAACAGCTTCATCTGCGCCTCGGTCGTGTTCTGGCACTCGTCGAACAGCACGAAGCAGTTCTTGAAGGTCCAGCCCCGGAGGAAAGCCAACGGGGCGATCTGGATCTGGCCGCTCTTAATGAAGTACTCCACCGGCCCGGGGCCCAGGTGCTCTTCCAGGATCTCACGAACCGGCGCGAAATATGGTGCATACTTCTCACCCAAGTCGCCGGGCAAGTAGCCAGGGTCTTCCTCAGAGGTCACCATGGGGCGGGTCACGATAATCTTGTCGATGTGCCCGTCCTGGAACAGCTGGCAAGCATGTCGTGCAGCGCAGTAGGTCTTACCGGTACCCGCGGGACCAAGGGCGAAGTTCAACTGGTGATGTTCGAGGTTGGAAAGAAGCCGAGCCTGTCGCTCGTTGCGGGGCTTGAGAGGTGGCGGGGGAGTGTGTCGTTTTCGGGGAGGTGCCATCTCCTCCTGCTGATAATTGGGCTGGCGCTGGCGTTTCTTCTTACCCATTGGTTTCCCTATAAAAAATGGACCTGCAAGCCACGCTTGCAGGTCCATTCTGCTCGACAGATTTTCCGGGTCAGTCCTTGACTTCGACTTCTTCTTTCTCCGGTTCTGCCTTTTCCACCTCGAGCTCTGCGAGCTGCTCTTCGAGGTGTTTGATGTGGCCGGTGGCCTGAGACAGCTGCGCCTTTGCGGCGGCTGCTTCATTGAGAGCGTTGTTTCGCTGCTCGGTCAGGGCATCGATCAGGGCTTGGGGGTTCATTGCTGCTCCATAGGTTTCTTGCCTGTGGAGTCGTTTCTAATCGCGCCGAAGTCGCCGCGCAACGGCGACTTCGCGAAATCAAGGCCAATACTTGTCGTCTTCGAAGTCTTCAGGGATCAACTCCCTGTCCTTCAGCTGCCAGGAGGCGATCCGGACGGCCTCAACGAACCCGGCCCCTTTCTGATACAGCTCAACCATCTGCGTTGCGGTGAGCGTGTGGATGTTGTTGTCAGCATCGCGCCACACGAACTCCAGATCCTCACCAGCAAGCAGGCTGAGCTTCGCGGCAGTGCCTCGAGCTTCCAAGAACTTCTGGGTCGTCTCATCTCCCTGGATACGGATCGACCCGTAGTTCGTGATCTCGAACGAGGCCCCCTCCAAGGTACGCCGGTCGCGTTCGGCGTTGACCTCGGAGGGGTGAACCGGGGAGGGTGTATGAACCCACTGGTTTCCATCCCATTCATGGTCGGGCCCGGGTTTTACAGGAACCTCAATGGTCCCCTCCGGATAGTTCGCCAAGATCCAATCCGGGGGGTCGCCATTGGTTTGCCAGTAGCCTTGATCTGGGTGAAAGAAACCTTTCTCCATTACACGTTGTACTCCATCCAAAAGAAGAAACTGGTGTGGTAGGACCGGTACCAGTAGCCCGGGGGGACGACGGCGACACCGGTCTGTCGCCAGTTGCCGTTGCGGCCCGTAGTGCAGACCCCGGTCCAGTTGCTGTTGTTGGGTGAAATCTGGATCTGATCAGACTCCGTGTTACCCATCACCCCTGCAACCACAATAAGTATGGGGCGGTCGCGGGTGTTTTGGTACGACGTACCCCGGGTTCGTTGAGAGCTGGTTTTGCCAGCGGGGGTGGATTGTGGGCTAAAACTCAACGCTCTAATCGCCTCCCGAACCGTCAGGGGGGTCATGACCTGATCGTTGTTCGTCCCTGCCTGGGCCTGCGCTGCGGAGGCGATCCAGTTACCTTTGATATAGTTGGCGTAGACGCTGCCGTTGCCTTTGATCTGAAAAACCGAGTCGCTGCTGTTGGCGTTATCCCCAATATCTACTGACGAACCGTTGCTGTCCCCCCGGACCTCCAGCAGCACGTCACTCGAATCCCCGTCCCCTGCGATAATCACTACGGGGGTATCCGGCCCGTAATCGACCCTACGAAGAGCTTTCAACGCAGGCTTGTTGGCCGTGTGTTGAATAGTCAATTTGCCGGAGGCGCTATCATCGGCATTCGAGCGAAGATAGCGACCGTCTGCCTGCCCCTTGGTGTAGTAGCGGCCGTCGTGCGTATGGCTGTCGTTATTGACGGAAGCCGACAAGGTAATGTTCGACGACCCATCGAAGTTGACGTTACCAGACAGATCTCCGGTCAGTTTCAAGTTGCGAGGATGGGTCCATTTATCCGCGTTTGGATGGTAGCCATTGTGGAAAACCTTATCCCCGCCGATCCTAATCTCACTACCAGAGATTGTCGTCGTTTGTTCCTTCCAACCCGAGCCAAAGTTCGACACGCTCGGGGTGTGCACGGAGATGCCCTGTTCGGCGTTCAAGTAGACGTATTCCCCCGTCTGCCCTGAGAACTTACCGTGGGCCTCACCGGCACTCAGGACCAGCTCCTGCCCAGTGCGGCACTTTATCTGATCTGCGATGATCACATTGTCGACGGTGTGGTTGCCAGTAACCGTCAGGTTGCCCGACATCGTGTCAGATGTGTTCGAGCGGAGGAACTCGGAGGCGTGCCGGCCGTCGAGCTTGTCGGCGTCGAGCCCAGATCCCGAGCCGTCGTTGCTCTCGTCCCAAACCTTGGAGCCGTAGACATTAAGGTGGGCGCCGGTGTTGTTCACGTCGATCTGCAGCGGGTAGGGCGAGGAGTAGTTCCCGTCACTGTTCCCATCACCAAGGAGGTAAAAGGAGCTGCCGTTAATTCCAAGGAAGGCATTGGCCCCATCGTTCTGGGCGAAATAGATCGAGGGGGCGTCCCCTGTCAGGCGGAACCGGTTTTCGTCCCAGGAGCCAGCATCTACTTGGATCCCCCCGGAGAAGGTAATCCGGTGAGAAGCTGTGTCGGTGGTGTTTGAGCGCAGGAAGCTAGAGGCGTGATGACCATCCAGCTTGTCCGCGTCGAGGCCAGAGCCGGAGCCGTCATTTGCTCCGTGCCATACGACACCCCCTCCGACTTTCACAGTCCCACCAGGGTTGAATACTAGGTCGCCCGCTGGCTTAAGATCCAAGTTACCCGCCAGGGTGCCGATAATACCGGTGCCGGAGTTGAAGATCTCATTGTCGTCCATCGACCAACCTGTGGACGCGTCACCGATCCGGAACCAACCATTGTTCCAGTTGCTGCCCCCGATAGCCCCACCGTCAGTATTAATCGTGAGGGTACTGGTCATGGTTTGGGAGCTATCGTTCCGCACGAACTGGGAAGCCTGGATCCCGTCCAGCTTATCTGCGTCGAGGCCCGAGCCGGAGCCGTCGTTACCGTCGTGCCAAATTTTACGCCAAGACTTCCATTCCCCGACGCCACCGGTGTTAGGGGAATTTCCCCCACGGAAACGGATGTTGTTCTTGTGGTCGATAACTAGTTGCCACCCCACATCCGAGTTGTTGTCTCGGATTGCGAGCATGACGCCGTAGTCCACCTCGTTCGGAATATTCGTGGAGTTTTCCCCAACACCATAGACTCCCCACACCTTGGTGTCTGCATCAATGTCGTCACGGTTCCAGCGGGTTAGGAAACGCTCCGCCTGCAACCCATCCAACTTGTCGGCGTTCAGACCCGATCCCGCTCCGTCATTCCCTGAGTGCCACATCGTGTTGCCGTTCAGGATGAGCTCGCCTCGGACATCAATGCCGCTGTCGTTGATGATGAGACGGGTCTCATTGTTCGTGCGGATTTGAACCCCAGCAGTGCTGTCGGTGATCCGGATCGAGTTGCCTCGGCCCGCGTTCTTCAGCTCGTAGTCCCCAGCGGAATAGTTGATCAGCTGGAGCGCGCTGCCGTTGCCTTCAACCGAGAGCATCACCTTCGCGGATCCAGCCGCCGCGGTATCGAGGATCCGGCCCTTCTGCATCTGCACTTGGCCAATGGAGGTCACAGCAGCGTTCACAGTCAGCGCGCCAGAGAATGTCTCGGGCTGATCCTTCCGGGCGTAGTTGGCCAGGTTGGTCGGCGCTGGGATGTCAGCTGTATAAGCAACCTCTTTACCGCCGGGGGTCGAACCGTCATGGACGACCAAGCGGCCATCGGTGTTCTGGTAGACCAGCTCCGCAGCCAGTCCGGTCAGGGTGTCGTTGTCTGTCGCGGTCTCAGAACGGATCTGAAGCCGGTTCGCACCATCGAACATATGTCCGTGAGCCGAAGGGGAGAAGGTGTCGGGCTTGTCAACAATCTCCCCCCAAGTCGGAACGTGGCCCTCGTGGAAGACACGACGCATCGTGCCGTTGTTGTCTTCCATCGTCCAGTCGTTGACGCTGTCGCTCCACTGAAGCGTGCGAAAGGTGCTCGAATTGTTGTCCCAGAAAAGGATGCTGCTATTACCGAGTGATCCGGCGCCAACCTCGAGGGTGCTCTTCGCTTTAAGGGTGCCAGAGGTCTCCACCTGGTTGAAAACCACGTTGTCGGTGGTCCGCAGGTTCTGGTCCACCGACTTCCCTGCCACAGTTTGAGCGTTTCCAGCCCTCGTGGCGTAAGCCACCGTCAGCGTGGAGAGGGTGGTGTCGTCTGCGGCCTTCAGGTCAACGTTGTCCCCGTTGTTTTCGAGGCGGAAGCCGTACCGGCCGTCAGCTTCCGTTTCGGTATAATAACGGTCGTCGTGATTGTGCGCCGACGGGGTGAACGTGGCGGGCTTGTTCGTGAAGTTGTTCCAATTCAGGTAGTAGGCGCCGTGCTGTCCATCCAGCTTGTCGACGTCAATCCCGTAGAGATCGGCCAAGGGATCCCAGTCATCGGAAGCGTTTCGTTTCTCCCAACTCTTTGTGACCGGATTCCAGCGGATGGTACCCTCGAGAATGTTCGTGGCCGTGGAATGTTCCGGGTTGAACATCGTCGCGAGGTCGAAGTCCCGATCCTTCAAGATGTTGAGAAGGTCGGTGTAATTTGTCGTTAGGACGGGGTTTGTCCAATCTGCCATTAGTAGCCTCGTACTGCCCAGCTGAAGTCGCCGCTGACCCTGTTGCCGTTTTTATCAAAGAGATAGACAGTAAAGCCAGTGGGATTTTGAGTATCCTCGAAGTCGTACACTGGAATAACCGGAGTGGTTGTGTTTGGTGTGACTGTAATGGAGGCCACGTCGACAAATTCCACGTTGAAGTTGACTTGAGTGCCATTTGTGTCGGTCGCGTTTGCGACCCCCGATCCTGCGTCATTGCGGATCTTCACATTCAGACGCATATCGATACGGCTCACTTCTACCAGGTCGTGCCTGCTGTCGGCCGCGAGCCGGAGGGTGAACCGGACGTAACGGAAGTTCTGCGCGTAGATGCGGTTCTGGTTTTCCCGCTTCGTCCATGGATCGGTTTCTTTTTCCCGATACTCAATGTCGACAGCGATTTCACCGTCTCCAGCCAGTGCTTTGGCGGTTGGGGTCACCGTGATAATCGACGCTTTGAGCACCCCACCAGTGTCGAACTCCTCCTGGTAGGTGGCCAGTGTCAGGTGGTCGACCGGCTGGATGAAGATCGGGTAGCCGGCGTCGACTTGCTGTTGCGGGGTGTCGAACCCATAGTCTTGGAAGTGGTCATCGACGGTCTTGGTCTCGTCGATCCCGAAAAGGAGCCCGTTCGGTCCCATGATGACCTGGTTCATAGTCCCCGAGAAGTCCGAGGTCATGGCGGTCTGCAGCACGAAGTCCGGGGGCTCGTTTACCACAGTGGTGATCGCGGCCGGCGTGCCCCAGTTTCCCGCGCTGTCGATGTTCGTCAGCCAGTACTTGTAGGATCCCGAGTTGAACTCGAAGAATGTCGCGAAGTTCGCATCCATCTGTTGCATCACTTCCGCGGTCTCGTATGTTTCCCCCTTGCGGATTTCGGTCGCCACAACCGGGAGGGTGCCTGAACCATTGGACCAGCGCAGGAGCACGTTGTTGTCAATGACTTCCGAGCGCGGCGACGGTGCTGAGGGGGCAACGATGTCGACCTCAGCGATCTGGGCCGGGCTGGGGTTGCCGGCAGTGTCATATGCAACAATCCAGAAAACTTCGGTCCCTACCCAATCAGCCGGGAAGCTGTGGGCGTTGCCGGTGAGCCGAGCGATGCTGGAAGAGGTTGCGAACACCTCCCCACGCCGCAGCTCGTAATAAGAGATCGGCAGCGTGGCATTCGGAGTGTCCCAGTTGAAATCGGCCAATGTGTCTTTGATACGGGCAGCAAAATTGAAGGCCTCAGGGGCTTCCACCCTCAACTGAGCCTCGCCGGTGCCGCCCCGGTTTCCCGCCTCATCGATAGGGGTCGTATAATAGAGCGTCGTCCCAAGGAATTTGGCCGGGAAGGTCGTGGCCGAGCCTGAAGCCTTCTGGAACAACCGGCGCTCGGTGAGCAGTTCAACCTCCCAGATGCCGATGTCCTTACCGGCCTCCGCCCAGACGCCAATGTAGTTGTCGATGGTGCCCTTCGAGCCCGGCGCCGACAGGGTGTAGTCGAACTCGTACCAGGTGGGGGTGGCATCGACTGTGAAGACATTCTGTCCTGCGCTGCCCGCCTCGTTGGTCGAGTACGTGATGATCAGCTGCTCGCCAGGGTTTGCCCCTGAGGACGCGGCCTTCACCCGTACGGTTATCTTCTCACCGTACCATTGTTTGGTCAGCTTAGCCGGGAGCGTGAGCTTGAACCCGGTGGTGTCCCCAGTGGTGTCCATGCTCGGGGTGGCCGTGGTGGAGAGGACCAGATGGTCGACATTCAACACCACAGAGGTGATGTCCTCTCCGGCCTCCCCAATTTGAGGGTCGAAGGTGTCTGTGTGCCAGTGGAGTTGGCTCTCCAGCTCCACATGGTTGATGAGCAACTCCGTTGCCGCGTCCGACCAGGAGAGGTGGACGTTCTGGTCGACAATGTCCGCCAGGACTTCTGGGACGCCCGGGGGGTCGATGGTCTCGATAACCGAGGTCGGTGCGCTCACGTTCCCTGCTGTGTCGACCGCAACCACGTAGAAGGTCTTGGATCCGTTCCAAGTCACTGGTACCGAGAACGTCTCAGCGTTGATCCGACCAAGTTCTCTGGCAGTCTCGAAGCTCGAACCTTCGTAGATGCGGTACTGTCGGATCGGAAGACTTTCCTTGTTTCCCGTCCAGGTGAGTTTGAGTTGAGAGCGGGAAACTTCAGACTGAAGGCCAGTAACGACCGGCGCCACCACGTTGACATAAGTCGACGCTACCTGGCCGGCGTTCCCCGCCGTGTCGACGGCATAGACCTCGAAGTCGCGATTGCCGATCCACTCCACATTGCCTGAGTAGATGTTGCCGGGGGAGGCTTCCTCGAGGATCGTGTTTGCCGTGACATCCTTCACCACGTAGTGGCTGATCGGCAGTGTGGACGTCGGGACGTTCCATTGCAGATAGTAAGTCGTCTCTGCAATGAAAGCGGCCATATCCGGTGCCGCAGGAGCCACGATGTTTCCGCTGATGGTTTTGACCGGGGACTCCTGACCCGCGCGGTTGACCACGGAAACCTCGAAGGTCTTCGTGCCGATCCAATCGGCGCGGCCGGTGAAGCGAGAGGATTTCCCTCGGAATATCTCGTTTCCGTTCCGACGGACGATGTATTCCGAAACCGGAACTTCATCGTTCTGATCCGGCGTAATGTTCAACACGTAGCGCGAGCGGTCGAAGCTGATGGTCACAGTGGGGGTGCTCGGGGCCGGCACAACGTACTCCAGCTCCGCGGCGGTCTTGCTCTGGTTCTTGGAGGTGTCCACAGCTTTCACGAAATAGACTGCGGGAGAGAGGCGAATGTTTCGGTCCACGAACTCATTGGTTGTGGTTTGGCCGATGTACTTCGCGGTCGACCAAGTGTCGCCGACCTTGCCAAGTTTTACGCTGTAGTGGGATAGATCCACATCTTCCACATCGTCGAAGCTCAAACGTACGTCAGGCCCGATCTGTGTCGCACTAAGGCCAGTCACGTCAGAAGGTCGCTCAGTCTTGCCCACGACGGTGTGGGTGAAACGGATCGGGTTCCGGCTGCGTCGACCAAGGGGGTTCACCGCCAGGACGTAGATCTGGTAGGTCGCGCCATCTGGTACGTTGTCGATGAACGCATCGCGACCGCGAACGCTGAACGACTGGTAGCGGGGTTCAACCCCTTTGCGGCGGTAGAAGACCAGAAATTCGTCAACGAAGGAACTCGGATTGTGCTCCCACTCGAGGTAGATCCGAGAAACGATCTTCCCATCCTTGGTCTTGTAAAGGTGGTCCGTGCCACTCTCCACTTTAGTCACGACCGGGGAGTCGGGGAACTTGGCCCAGTTGCTCTCGTAGTTGACCGTGCCGGAGGAGGCCATGTTGTCGGCGTCAGCATATTTGTTGACGTTCTGCTCCAGCGCCGTGATCGTGAGCAGCTCCGGGTTTTCTGCGTCCTCTTGAATGCTCAAGATCCGGAACGGTTTGGTCAGACCAACCTGCTGAGCGGAGATCGCGAATTGCGCAAACTCCGGAGCATCCGAAGGCCAGAAACCACTCTTGATTGTGAGATTACGGGCAGCGGGCTGGCTCGCGCGTACGACCAAGTCATGAACCCCCGAAGGAGTTTGGACTTGGAGGTCCAGATCCTTATTGGTGGGTAGGAACAAAGTGTCCCGCAGATGAATGGTATTCCCTGAACAGCTTTTCACACGACCGCTAACGCCCCAGTTCATCTGAGGATCAACGATCCCGATCAGGTCAAAAAGCTCGAGGCCGAGACCCATTCGTGCCGTTTGGAAAGAGACCGTGGTCGTCTCGGTGTTTGCCTGAAGCAGCCGGCGGAACGCACGGCGCTGAGCCTCGTAGACGTCATTGCACCCCAAGGCCACCATCTCGTCGGGGATACGCCCGTTGGTGTCGATCAGCGTCTTGTCGAAGACCTGGCGAACGTCCTCTTCAAAGTCCAGGGTCGGGTTGATGAACTTGACCGAGATGTCGTTCGGCCGCTGGGTCATGTCCGAGAAGGAGTATTGAAACCCTTCCGAGGTGACACTCTCCGGGCCAAAGATCTGCACCGGGATGCCAGGCTTGTCGATCTTCAAGCTGACCGTACCGTTCAAGTCGGTGACCGGGATGGCGCCGAAGATGCCCGCGATCTGGAACATCATCTCAATTGCGTTGCGGGGCTGCTCGATCTTGTCGTTGTAGGTGAACCGCGGCTGGTATCCCCCGCCTGGGCGAGGCACCAGTTCATCACACCACTTGGCCGCGTCATAAAACGAGTATCGGTCCACCCGCAGATGGGGATAGTACCGCTTGAGACCATAGGTCTCGTTGGTCATCAGGTCATAGAGACACCATGCCGGGTTGTCAGTGTGGGCCAGCTTGAAGGTGCCGTCCCAAGGTCCGGAGCAATACCGGGTGATCGGATCGTAGTTCGACGGGACGCGGACCAGCTTGCAGCCGTAGACCCCCGAAAAACGCGGGATCCCTGCAAATTGGTCCGAGGCTTGTCCAAGCCCTCGTGCCACCGCCAAGTTGTCGTAGCTGCGGTTTTCCTGGGTCACCGCTTGGTAGCTTTCCCATGTCATGACGACCGTGGTTTGCGGTTCGTTATCTGGGCTCAGCTTCTCGACCTGGATCTCCCAGTCGACATCCTTTTTGGGAACCCCTTTCACGAACTCCTTCACATACCCACTGGTGGTCTTGCCCCGAAGCTCGATGATGGATGCCGAGCGCACTTGGAGCCTGAGTGTGGAGTTCCCCTCGGGGGAGTTCACATGGAACGTTTCCGTCCGGTGTTCAGAGAGGTTTGCCGTTTTGGCCGGGTCGGGGACATAGGTGTACTGGTCGTTCGACGTGTTGAGGTACAGAGTACCATATGTGCCAACCTTGCTTTGGTTGTAACCACTCTTGGAGGTGTCTGCTGAGCCCCCTGCAATACTGAAGTTCGAGTGACCCAAGGGGTGTTTGCTGCTCAGCTTTCCCTTTCGGCTGATGTCGGCCGTCTTTTCAACTGTGACGGTCGTATATCCCTCGTCGCGACCCGGGCGCCGCTTCCTATACTGGTAGGAACTGGTCAGCTCAGCTTTCAGAACTTGATCTTCCCCAAAGAAGTTCTGCCACTCCAGGGCGCCGGCCTCGCGATACAGGAGCCGGAAACGAGCAGTCTCCTCCAGCTGATCACCTTGGTCATTGGAGGCCACCAAGGTGTTGAAATTTATGCGAACCTCGAGACGGTCGATCTCGCCACGCAGTGACTGAGGTGTCACACGGGTTACGGGGGTGTATTGAGCCAGCCGCACCCCCACCTGGAAGTTTGAGACCACTCCCCCAAGAGCGTTTCTTACGTCGGAGGCATTCTCGTCCCCGTGATAGAGGTGCAGCTCGAAGGGGTTGAAGTTGTTGTCGTCGGACTGGGAGACGAGGGGGGTGTCATCCAGGTAGAAGCTCTTCGGCCCATCAATCAAGCCCGCGATCGGGCCCTCACAAAGGCCCAGCGTGAACTCAACGATGTCCTTCGAAATCAGCGTGTCTGGTGTGATGATCGGGGTGTGGCCTCCACCGCCGCCACCGCCAGAGCCAGAGAGGTGAACAGGTTTATTCATCAGTTTTTCCACCCAGAAGTAGGGATGTTTGTCGGAGAAAGAGTTGCGCTGTCGAAGATCGGGTTGACGGGGACGAACGTCACAGGGGTTTTGTCGTGCTCCACGTAGACACTCTCTCCAACCAGAGAGGGGGTGCCGTCCTCCTCGTCCTCACCAGCCCACTCCATGGCGTCGACATCGAAGGAGAGGTAATGACCAGCCAGGCGGTTGTTGCCGTAGGCGAGGGGAATGCGGGTGCCGATCTTCACGGTATTGCCGGAAGCGTTCAGGTATTTGGAGGTCTCGCTTTCCTCGTACCCTTGAGGGGTTGGCATCATCATCTGAAGGAGACCCCCCAGGACCATCATTCCCCCCGCGAGGCCCAGCTGTGTCGCAAACGCCTGGGACATCCCGAGAAAGGCGGGGTTCCAAACTGCCAGGGCGACGAGCACGACCCCGAGGACGATCTGTAGCAATCCACCCCGCTTCGCACCCCCAGTGCGGGGGTAGACGTGGATTTCCTCCATGTCCGTTTCGGAGAAGAGGGAGATCTCATTGTCGACTTCACGGACCGTGACCGGCCAGGGCATCCCCGATGCCGGCCGAAGCTCTTCTATCGTTTCAAGCGAGCGCAGGGCTTCGGCAACGGTAGCCGCTTCGACTACGATTTCATGGGGATACTTCTCGGCCAGATGGCCGTGCAGGATGATCTTTTTCTTCGTCGACAAGATGCACCAAACCTTCACAAGTCACATAGCATCTTACTTCGTCGTTTGAAATAATGAAATGGGTTTGATTTGGCCACGACTGGAAAAACCTATAGTCGTCCAAAGACAAGTTCGCGGTTCCATTTGGGTGACTGTGCCAGGTGCCAACCACTCCTTCGAGATCCTCCAGCATGAACTCGAAGCGTTGTTCTGGTTCAGGAGAGCGGTTCTGCTTCTCCTCGACCCCCAGCTCCGAGGTGATGACCCCGCACAGCTCCACGTTCGGGCTCCAGTGCTTTTTCAATTTCTGCTTGAAGGCCTGGATTTCGGAGAATGTCAGCATCGATTACCTCGTGAAGATGAACCACCTCGATCTCGGCCTCCCGGGCCGCAGTGATCTGAGGGTGGCGAAGATGGACCATGACGCGGTTCGCCCACTTTGGGCGCAGCCGCTCAAGTGAGCTCAACTGATTGGGCAGGTGATGTAGGATTTCGTTGTCGTCGACGACCACCGCGGCGTGGTTGTTGATCGAGGCCAGGATGGGCATGAGCAGGGCGTCTCCAACCTCGTAAGTGTGATCGAGAACCGGTTTGAAGCCGGTGGTTTTGTAGAGCTGGTAGAGGTCCATTTCCGGATCCTCCCAGAAGCGATCTGGCCGCGCGTAGTTCGGCAGCTCAATACCCCACTCCTGAGAATAGTAGTCGCGTGCTATCGCGTAGCAGTCCTGCTTGCCGTCGATGTACTGCCGGCCGACCAGATTATGAAATTTTGACATGGGGGAACTCCGGCGGGTAGAAGGCCCGAGCGGGCAACTTGAAATGGTGACCATCCAGCACGTCGCGGAGTTCAGCCGTCGCAACTTGCTGGCTGAGGTTCACGATCCGCGAGACCCGGAACTGTTCGGTCAGCGCGAAGTCCCGGTTGGCATCCAGGTCTTTCTTCAGGATGCGATACCGGGTGACTGTCGCATGATCGAGGTTGCCCCGGTAGATTTCGGCAGAGAACATCCCACCTGGGTTCGCAAAGGTAAGTTTCGGGCGAGACATTTTGCCATCTGCTTCTTGTGCGACCTCTGCCATGTGGCAGGGTACGGCATCCCACTGAGACCCTCGCCAGGTCACTTCGCCTTTGGGCGACAGGTGAAAGACCGTCCCGTTCTTCAGCTCAATTTTATAGAGCCGCACCAGTGCGTCAGGCGCCAGGTCGTGAAGACTTTCCTGAATGGAGGTTGGGAGATCGGTTCTCATGGCTGTTCAATCAACTCCACTTCAAATTCTGGCAGGAGACCGTCACCCCCAGCGATCCCCTCCGGGATTTCGAGTGCCCGGTTGAACTTACACGTCACCGGCCCGTAAGCCGGGTGGTCCAGTGTGAAGGAGGTCGCCAGCTTGTGGTCGTTGTAGAACTTCTCCAAGACGCCCATATTGCGCCCCGTTTCGGTGACCAGGTCGTCGAAATACTGCATCCCCTGTAGCTTCAGCATGAAGACACGCTGGTCTGGAGCCTCCGGAGGAGTGTCGAACTGGTAGCTGCGTCCCAGCTGGATCCGTACCCCAGACTGGGGGTACTTGGTTGAAAAGCGGAAGTATTTAGCGGGAAAGAGCGCCATTACATATCTCCCATCTGCACAGTTTTGATCAGTTTCTTTGTGGTGCCACCGCGAGCGATGTCATCGTTGACGATTGCCAAGATGTCTCTCGGCCCCAGGGAGCCCGCCTGCGAGCGTTCGTCGACAAGATAGATGTTCATGTCACGAGAGGCTGGAGATGGTTTCGAGGGCTGGCTCGCTGCACCTTGATGACCGCTGGTCTGGGCCACGGTGTTGCCCATTGCGTTCAGGCGGTCCAACTCGTCGACCCCGATGGCCTGGACTGCGGAGCGGCGGAGGACATATTCCCCCGGCATCAAGTTGTAACGGCGACTGTCACGGTTCAGGTTGCCCTGGACGTATTCCCCCTGTGCTGCGTTCCGGACCTGTCCACCCTCACGCAAACCTGCGGCTATTTCCGTCAGGGAAGATCCAAAGTCGCCACCGATAGTGCTCCCGAGCCAGCCTAGAGCTTTCTGCAGGATCATCACTGCCAGCATCTCGGTGAAGATGCGGTGGATGGATCTCAGGATCCCGGTGGCCATGTCCTTGAAGGCTTCCTTCCCCGACTTGGTCCCATCGGTCCAGGCCGTGAAGAAATCCGTCAGAGCAGACTTCGCAGACGTGAGCGAGTTGGTGATGCCGTCCTGGAGTGTCTGAGACAGGTTCAGGTTCTGCCGAACCCACGCCTTTGTCGTCA
Organism: Epibacterium sp. MM17-32; assembly: GCF_022348205.1. NCBI lineage: Bacteria > Pseudomonadati > Pseudomonadota > Alphaproteobacteria > Rhodobacterales > Roseobacteraceae > Epibacterium > Epibacterium sp. MM17-32. The sequence goes on from NZ_JAKRFC010000008.1 coordinate 177,870, forward strand.
GCAGGATACCTTCCTGATAATCCTTCTGCTGCAACTTGATCCGCGCAACCCGCATCTCTTCGTTGGCAATGAAGGTGGTGAGCCGAGCCTGCTGATCGATCAGCGTATTCAGACGTTCTTGATCCTCGGCGTTGCCCCCGCCGGCCGCGATCCGCGCCTGCAGCGTGTCGATCTGCCCGTTGATCTCATTGACCTTGGCCAGGGCGGTCTCGAGAACATCGGAGTATTCCGTGTTCACCTCCCGGCCCACAGACAGGTAGTTGTCCGCGACATCAAGTTTCGCCTCCAGCTCATCGATAAGCTGGTCAATGTAATCCCGCTTCTTCTTGTAGGGGTTCCCGCCAGCGCGGCCCGCCCGATCAATCCGACGCGTGTTGGTGTTGTTTTTCTTCTCCAGCTGCGCCAGGAGTTTGGAGATCTCAGCGTTTGCGTCCGCAAGGCTGTCTTGCCCCACCCCGTCGGTTTCGGCTTCAAGAGCCGCTTGCTCCCGGAGCTTGCCGGCCCAGGCGCCCGCCAGTTCGAGTACCTCCTTATACCAGGAGGCGTTCTCAGCATGCGTCTTTGCAGCATCTCCCAGGCGAACCACCTCGTCCAGTGCATCCTTCGCAGCCTGGGTGTTCCGCTCCGCGACCGCGATAGCGTCCTCTTGGTTCTCGTCCGAGATACCTCGCAGGCCTTCCTCCAGCTCGCTCTCGATCTCAGCAATCGTGGTCTCCAGATCCTCAGCGCCCGCCTTGGTCAGTTGGGCCTGCTCGATCTTCTTTTCGGCAATCTCAGCGAACAGGATGGCGATTTCGTCGCGAACTCCTTGCCGCTCCGCCGCGTCCCCGCTGTCTTTCAGCTGGCGCTGAAGCTCGACCAGCTGGAGGTTGTTTTCCCGCAGCTGAATACCGATGATGGCCGCGATCCGGCTTTTACCCTCCTCGACGATCTGGCGGCTCTCTTCCTCCGCTTCCGCCTCGATCTCGGCCAGGCCCGCCAGGAAGGCCTGCGAGCTGGTGTCGCCTTTCGACTGAACCCGAAGGTCATCGATCCGAACCTGCTTTTGACTGTTGAGGTTGGCGAGGCGTTTTGCCGTCAGATAGTCGACTTGCTCCGGGTTCTCCTCAAGGGAGACCGCTGTGCCCAACTTGGCAGCATCCGCCGTGAGGATCTGTTGACGTAGCTCAGAACGTGTTTCCGAAGCGTCTTGAGCGACCTCCAGGATCTTGTCCAGTTCGACTTCAGCTTGGGCCAGGTTGTTTTTGATGCTCTCGATGAGGGACTGACGTACCTCCGGCAGAAGCTCCTCGTTGCCTTCGATCTCAGCCTGAAGCCCCTTGGCTTCAGCCTGCAGCTGCTCCACCTCGGCCTGTGCCCGGGCGAACCTCTTGACCGGCTGAGAGGCACCTTCCACCGAGTTGAGCACTCGTCCGCGGGCCTGCAGGCCGAACGACTCCGCCCGCTGCACAATCGCGGTATTCTCCTGACGGTTCCGCTCCACGGCCCGCTGGTTCTCAATGTCCTTCAGCTGGCGCTCGAGGCTGACGTCCTGAGACTTGATCTCAATCAGGCTCTCCATGATTGTCTTGGCTTCGCGCAGACGATCCAGGATGTCCTTGTCGATCCCCAAGGCGTACAGGCCTTCTTCATCATTGACCGTATTGTAAGCCGAGAGCAGCGCATCCCCCTCAGCGCGCAGGGCGTGCAGATCCTCGAGACTGTTGGTGGGCTGAGAAGCCCGGTCGAAGAAATCCGCCTCACGGTTCCGACCAGTGCGACGATACCGCTTCAAGGTGTTGTCCCCGGGACGAAGGGAGCCCCGCAGGGTGTTGGCCCGTGCTGCATTCGCTGAACGCAGAAGTTCCAGGCTCTCAGCAGTGGCGCCAATCCGGATCTCGTATTTTTTCGCCAGCTCGCTACGGAGGGACTGCAAGGCCACAACCAGCTCATCGACAGAGCTGACATTCTCGCCCAGCTCGATACCCATCTCACGGAACTGCTCTCGGACCTTTTCGGCCTCCAGGTTCAGGAGATCCTGATTGTCCGTCAGGAGCCCAGTCCGGTCCGTCAGCTCTTTGATCCGGCCGTCAACCATCTCGATCTGGGAGGCCATAGTCTCCACGGCGCCGGAGGCGTTATCGAATGCTGTGCGCGCCTGCTGGACCTCTTCTTGAGCCTTCTCAGTCTCTGCCCGGTAACTGGCCCAAGCGATACCGCCTGCTGCCAGAGCGGTGGTGATCAAGCCCACTGGGCCGAGGGCCAGTGACATCGCAACACGGAACCCGCCGACCAGGGAGGTCACCCCGGCGAATGCCGTTCCTACGCTCTTGAGGTTGAGTACCAGTGAGGTGAGGTTCCATGCCAGCTGGGCTGCTCGGGCCGCGACAAACGCTGCGGCCAAGCTCGTCACGCCGGTCACCAGGAAGCGAACTGCCCCAGGGGCTTCGTTCAATTGCTGCAGCCAGTCGGCGCCAACTGAAAGGGCGTCCCTCAGTGAGTAGACCATTGGCTCGAGGCCTGTGGAGGCCACGGCTTGCAGGTTGGCGGTGAAGCGACGCCCCTGGTTGCTCAAGGCGCGCATTTGGGTCTCGTTCGCTTTCGCGGCGGCAGACGAGTTCAGGAACGCGCGCTCAAGTTTCACCACCTCGCTCAAATTGCCAGACAGGGCGTTAAACGCCGAGGCAGCGCGGACCTCAAAGGAGCGGATCGCGTCCGCGGCGGTGAAGCCCCCATCCTTCAGGTTCTGCATCACCCCGTACAGACCGTTGCTGCGCAGATCGACGTCTTCCATCGCGATGCCCAGGCGGTTCATCGTCTCGAGGAACTCCCCCGAGGGCTTCTGCAGCGCGATCATGATCTGCCGCATGCCGGTGCCGAGGGTGGAGCCCGAGCGGATACCCGCGTTGGCCATGGCCCCCAACGACGCGGTCAGCTCCTCGAAGCTCACCCCAGACTGCGCGGCGGTGTTGCCCGCGTACTGGAGGCCCAAGGTCAACTTGTCGATGTTCAGCTTCGAGTTGTTGACCGCCGCGGTCAGCGTATCTGCTACGCCGCTCATCTGGTCGGCTTCCATGTTGAACACCCCGAGGATCGAGGTGGCCAGGTCCACCGACTTGGACAGGTCGGTACCAGTGGCAGTTGCCAGGAGGGCGACGGCCCGGACGGATTTCTCAATCTCGTCCGTCGAGAAGCCAGCCTGACCCAAAGTCACCGCCGCGTTGGCGATGTCCGTGGCGAAGAACTTGGTCTCTTCCGAGACATCGAGAATGGTGCCCTTCAGGCGTCCCAGGTTCTCGTCAGTGATGACGGTGATCGCCTGAAGGTTTCGCAGAGACTCGTCCAGATCCGCAGCGAAGGTTGCGGCTCCGACGACAGCATTGCGCGCCTGGTTCATAGCCACGTAATTGGCCATGACGTTCGCCTGGATGGCGAACAAGCCCGCGCCGCCGTCGCCCCGGATCCGCTCCAGGGTCTGCCGGCGGGAGGCGACAGCTTGGGAACGCTCCAGCTCCCGATCACCACGCAGATTGCGTTGGATCGTTTCTGCCCGGCGCTGTTCCGCCTTGGCCAGCTGATCTGCTGCTTTCTTCTCACGATCCAGAAGAGCCACACGTTCACGCGTGATTTTCAACAGGCGTTCGGCCTTTCGGGCCTGCTCGGTGTTGCCCGCGGCGATCTCTTTACCCTTGCGGAGTTCGAGAGCCTGCAGCAGTTGCCGGGCGCGCTCCAGATCGTGGATTTGTTTGATACGCAGAACTCGACCGTCGAGGATGAGCTTCTCCGCCTCCATCAGCGCCTTTCGCTGACGCTCGAAGGAAAGCCCCTCCTTAGCCAGACGGGTCTGTTCTTTGAACAGGGCCACCTGCTGGCCGATGCCGGTTCCCAGCCGGGCAGTGGACGCAGCGCGCTGCCCCGCTTTGAAGTCCACACCTTGGAAATAGGTACCAGGGCCATTGCGGAAAATCGCGTTGCGCTCCAGCGACTTCGCGATCATGTCGAACTGCTTCATGTCCTGCTTCAACGCTTGGAGGGTTGAGGCATTCTGGACAATGGAGTTGGAGATCGTTTTGAAGGCTGCGTCAGTCAGCTTGGCTGTTCGCTGTACCTGCTCCATCGTCTGCAGGAATTTGCGAAGCTCAGCCTGAGACTGCTCAGAGAGCCGAAGATCGATTTTAGGGTCTTGCCCGTTACCAGCTGTCATGAAATGGCCCGGAGAGAGGTATACTTCACCTCTATTTACCCGGGCCAAATGGTTCTTACTGGTTTACTTGCCAAACACTTGGGCGAAGGACGACTGCAACTCCTCAGCCGTTTTGGGCTGGTCCGCCGTCCCCTTATCTTTTTGATCTTCCGATCCGAAGAGTTGCGAGGCTACAAGGGAGAGGTTCTGGTAGTCTTGAATTGCCAGGGCTTGCCTCTCTCCCAAGTACAGTCGGAGCTTGGCTTTCAGATCGTTTCGGGTGACCCGCCAAAAGAGGCGGTGGATGTCTGACGGGACGCAATCGAAGGCTAGTAGGATTGCGTCCTGGAAGCTCAGTTCGGTGAACCAGTTGAGGTAGGCATCAGGGCTTCGATCTGAGGTTGCCGTGCCTCCATCAGAGCCTTGGACCGGATCATCTGTTTGAGCAAAAAATCGGTGATATGCACCCCCACCCATTCCATCAGCTCAACCACTTCGTCCGGGGCGATGTCAAAATGAAACAGGTTGACCGGTTCCACGATCACACCCTGTTCGTCCCGGCGGGCAAACAGCTCGTTCAGGAGGGTATTCCGCAGTTCGGTGTCGAAGCTGATCTCAGCCACGCCCTCAATATCGCCAACCGTCCGGACCAGTTCATTGAGCAGTCCGAAAGTCATCTTGAGGTGCCGCGGATCCCCGGCGACGGTTACGGTAAAGGTGTCAGGTACTTTGGGTTCGCTCACGGTTAGTCTCCAAGGATGTTTCTCCGGAGACGTAACGCGAAAAAGTGAACCGTGGTGGTTTACTTCCAGATCTTACGCATAGCCGAGAGGCAGCTGATTTCCTGCTGTGCCGCGAAGGTTTTGATCGCCGCCTCGCGCTGATACTCGTCTAGGATCACCGGTTCCTCGAACGCCTCATTGGCTAGATCGGAGTATAGCGGTTTGAGCTTCGAGCTGAAAACGTATCCGGCCTCTTCACGGGAAACCCCTTCCTGCCGCCGGCTCATCACGATCTGGGCCGCGTCTTTCCACCCCTCGCAATACTGTTTGATTTCAGCATCTGAGAGGGGTTCCACCGCTGCCGCGGTGGTGTGCGGGAGGAGGAGGGAAATGGATAGAGCTAGGTATTTCATCATACCTAGCTCTTAGCCGATATTTCGCGAAATAGACAAGAGGGGATCCCCCTCTTACCTTACTTCTTGGTCAACAGCTTGGCCTGCTCGCCCTTGAACTCGCTGTAGAAGGGGTCGGTGGCAACCTGGTCAAAGAACGAGAACTCATAGGGCAGGTTGTCAAAGCCCTCTGTGGTGAAACCCAGCGAGAAGCCGTTGGTAATCCGGATCTTCGGACACAGGATCACATTCTCGGATCCGTCGGCGAGGGTGCCGACGATCTTTGCGGCCAGGAAGGGTTGGTCTTCCTTGGAGCCGATGCTGATCGCGTTCGATTTGGACACCAGCGTGCCGGCGGGGAGTGCTTTCGGCAGCGCCTGCGAAAAGGACAGATTGGTTGCAGCGACTGCGGTCAGTTTGCGAACATAGACCTTGTCCTCGGCACCGTCCTGGATCATGACATAATCACCAACAGCGAACCCGGTCTCATCGGTTACGGTCACGGAGGTGTCCGCTGCCGAGGCGGGGGCTGTAAGATCTGTTTCGACGGTCTGAGCCGCCAAGGCCGACCCTTCCAGGCCCAGCGAGTAGGCGATGTTCCGGCCGGTGTATTCGTAGGCTTCCATGGAGGCCCGGACCGTGTTGCCGGTCATGACGGAGTAAACGATCTGGTTTTTCACACCCTGGGTCAGGTCTGTGTAGCTGGGCTCCGAAGTGATGCGAAAGTTCTTCACCAGGCCGATGCTGTGATCTTCCGGGTTCAGGTCGAAGAGCTGGTCCGGCTTACCGATCATCACGGTAGCTGCGCCCAGCATAAAGGCGGATGTCTTGGCTTCACCGGCCATTTGTCGATCTCCTAGTTTGACTTGTATTTGTCGGGAATATACTTGCCAAACCGTAGTCGACACAAAGGTTCTTTCAGGTTATATTTGAACCAATTGCAGTCAAGTTAGGAGAATGACATGGAAGACCTGAAAGCCTTCACCATTCGAGTGCCCGCCCGTTTGGTTGACCAGATCGATGCTCGGGCCAAGCTCAACCGCCGCAAGCGCAACGGTGAGATCAACGTGCTTCTTGAGACCGCCATCGACGCCGGGGTGCAGAGCGACCTCAACGTGGTCAAAAAGACCGAAGGTCGCTCTCAAACCGGATCGCAATTGGTTGAATAGGCTGCGTTTTTGTCGGCAGCGGCGCCCCGATCCGGGTGCCCTGAAGAACAAACAGCTTTCCGATTTCCATCCCCGTCTGCGCATTGTAGACGGGGATGTTTTTGTTGGGCAGCAGGAAGCCAGACAGCTTCTGCATCAGCTGGCCCATGCGAAACAGGTTGGTGTCGTTCAGTGTGGACAGGCCGAACATGCACTGGCCAGCGTAGGTCTCGGCCACATCGACGTTCAACTCACCCAGGCCGATGAAGTCGCCTTCCGGCCATTGGGCTTCGTCGGTGTGAGCGTCGAGGTTCACCGTGCCGAGGCCAGGGTTGGCTTCGGCAAAGTCAGCGCAGAAGCGCAGCAGCGAGGACTGGATGTTCTGATAGTGGACATAGGACATGGTCACACTCCTTTGCGGACAAAGTCCTCGAGCTCGTAGCGGAGCATGTCGCCCGCGTACCAGTCGAGGAAGGGTTTCACGAGGGGCCGCTTCGGCTGCTTCCTATTGCCGAACTCGAACATGGAGGCCTTGAGGGTGTTGAAGCCAGAGGTCATCCGCCGGATCGCCTCGTGGGTCGACTTCCCTTTCAGCTCCGGGAACAGCTCAACACGTAGCGAAGTCTCCAGCGAGCTGAAGGCTTCACGGGTCGAGGCAAACTGGCCCTTGCGCGCGGAGCGGATCCGGGTGCCACGGGCGAGTTTATTCCGGGAGTGGACGGGTCTGCCGGCGGAGTTCAGGCGGAACCCTGATTTCAGCGCCCCGCCGGCCCCCTCTGTATAGGCGACAAAAGGACGGCCCCAGTCTCGCGACGGGTTGCGGCTCAGCAACTCAGACACCAACCCGCCCTTGTGGCGGTAGAAGCCAGGGTCGCCTCCTGGGAGGTTTGCTTTTCGGGCCTCGTAGTCGGGATCGAGAAAGGGGTATCCCTCAGCCTCATCCTCCAGCGTAACGTTGACCATGTAGAGGTAAGCGTTCCGAGAATAGTCCCGAATACGCCTTTCCAATCGCTTCCGGATCTGCTCCACGCTCAGGTCGTAGGTGTCCGTCACCCGTTCCCGGATCGTATGAAGGGCTGAGGCGAAGACCGCGTCGTTTTTGTCCGCCATCAGGCCACCTCGACCAGCTTCAGTCCGAACAGCTCGTCTAGGTGCAGGACTTTCTTTCCCCCAATTTCATCGCCGAGGCGGACGTCGGCAGTAGTGAACAGACGTTCTTGAGGCTTGGTGAACTTCTTCTCCTCCAGCGACCTTTGAGGCTCAATGGTGACGGGTAGCGCGGGGTCGAGTACGACCTCCTGGTCGTCCTTCTTCATCTTGGTGACAGGGTCGACAATCTCCGTCAGGCGCTTCCACTGGAGGTGGGCGTTCACCTCAACTGCCAGGAAGCGCTTGGTGCCTTGTAAAACATGCTGTCCACACAGGAGGTACTCGACACCATGGTGGCGCACGAGGTCGCCAGCTTCGGCCACCGACGCTCGACCGGTGACCAGGGCGCGGTGCGGGAGGTTTTGGATCTCTTTGCGTGGCCGAGGGAACGCCCCCGGGTCGCCGAACTCGCCGCGGAACTTGTGGCCCGCGGCGGTGCGTAGAGTGACGGAAAATCGGTCGCGGATCTGGCGGTGCATATTAAGCTCCGGTGATTGCGTCGGTCGGGTTGCTCAGAACGATTGTCGCCGCGCCGCCGGTCGTGATCCCCCGGATTACGTCGAGCGCGCGGCCCAGTTGCTGCCCCAACCGGATACGGATCTCGCTGACGTCAAACTCCGACATACGTTCGACCGAGCTGTCTTCGGCCTTCATCTTGATCGCGGCTCGGAACGGCAAGCCATCAACAAGGGCGAGCGCGGCTTTGACGGCCACCGCCTTATTTATCGCCAGGCTCCTCTGATCGCCGGAGGTCAACGCGTCTTCGATTTGCGTGCCGTAGTCGGCGCGCAGTGTCAGGTAGGCCGACAGGATGTCGATGTCGCGGTCGGGGAGCTCGGAGCTGTCCAGGCCCAGCTCGCGGCGGACGTCCCCCGGGGTGGTGGTGAGCGGTACAAAGGGATGGAGCCGGTAAGAATGGACCCGGGTATAGGTCTCCCCTTCGTAGACGAAGGAAGTAACCACGAAGCGGGTCTCGAAGGTGTTCCCCGCGGCCACGGTGTTCTGGGCCGCAGGGATAGTCAGGGTTGCCGACGTGGTGTCGACCACCAGCGAGACCGCGGTCAGCTCCGCAATCGGGACGCCGGCGTTGTCGCGCACAGTCGCCTCCGCGCTGGACGGGATGACGAACTCACCGTCCACGACGTAATCGATCAGAAAGTTGACGTCTTCACCGGCGGTCCGCCACATAGCTTAGTCCTCCGCTTTCGCAGCGGGCTTCTTGGCGGCGGGCTTCTTGGCGGCGGGCTTCGGCTTTTCATTCTCCTCTGCGAATGTGGACAGATAGGCCTCGACCGCGAGGTCTTCCTTGCCGTCTGCTTCGGCCAGGAATTTCTGGAACTCAGTGTCGGATGCCTCGGTCGGCAGGTCCGACGCCAGGATCTTAATCTGGCCCTTACCAGTGCGCGCTTCCAGGAACTGGGTCCAGGTCACCACGGAGGGCTTGTCGTGGGTCAGGATCTCACGGGTCTGGGGGTCGACCAGCATGATCGATTGGGAGGTTTTTGCGATAGCTTTCATCAGGGGATCTCCAAGAAATGAGGCCCACCCACTCTGGTGGGTGGGCCCTTTACTCGAACCAGCGCCAGGGTTAGGCGTTGGTCATCAGCAGCGTGCGGGTGTCACCGAAGGCCAGCTTGTAGCCTGTCACTTCAGTGCGGACGTAGGTCAGCGCCTGGTTGGTGATCGACTGCTCGTTCTCCGAGATGGCCGCGCCAGCTTCCACCAGCTCTTCCAGGGTTTCACCTTTCGAGTAGGCCAGGATCGTGTTCGCGGGCATCGCGGAGGCGATTGCGAACTTCACGGAACCGCCCATGATCGGCAGCTGCAGCGACGGACCACCAATCGCGGCGATCTTCTCGATGTCGGAACCGTCTTTGTTGTTCAGGGTCGGCATGAACATGAACATCAGTTCGACATAGGTGTCGAAGTTGCCCACCAGGGTGTCCACCGGGTTGCCAGCACGGGCGCGGTCCATGATGAACTTGGCCAGGGCCCGATAGTTGTCCTTCAGGGTCTTGCCGTTCGTGAAGTCGGCGCCGTATTCGGACAGGTTCTTGGTCGGGGCTGCGGGGTTCACCCCGTCGCCGTTGATCAGCACAGAAACCGCGGCGGTGACCTTGGAGATCTCCAGCTGACGCTGCACGCGGGCCGCGAACGGTGTCAGGATGTCCAGGGAGGCGCGGCGGTTGAACTCATAAGAGGTGCGATAGGCCGAGCCGTGTTTGAACATACCGACCGAGGTCTGGCTGGTGCGGATCGTGCGGACCGGGATGTTCGCCAGTTCCGGCACGATGAACGTACCGCGTTCGGCGCTGTCATCTTCGACCACGGTCGAAACCATTTCGACGCCGGCGATGGTGCGGGACTGGCCGACCAGGTTCTCGGTGCTCTCGAACTGGTCCTGGCGGTCTTTCCAGCGAACCATGTCATCCACAACTTCCGGGAACAGTGCCCGGGTGCCGGGGAATGTCTGGAAGGTGTCGGATGCGGCCTGCAACAGGACACCCTGTTCCAGGTCGTTGTGGAACGGCAGGTTCAGGTAGTCGAGCGTGGCTTCGTAGCCATTCAGGCCAGCTTCCAGGAAGCGGGAAGAGTGCTCGCCAGCGCGGGGGTCAACGGCCAGGGTCAGATAGTCACGCAGGCCCAGGCCTGCCTCGCGCGCCTGCGCGATCAGCTTGGCAGCAGCTTCACGGGAGTCGTGCTGACTGTCCGCTTTCAGCTTGCCCACCACGGCTTCGACCGACTGGCGCGGTACATCAGTGAGGGAAAAATCGAAGGGCATTGTCGTGGGTCTCCTTAGCGAACGACGATGATGTTGTCGCCGTCCACCTCGACAACCATGTTGTCGGCGTGGTCAGCGGATGCAGCAGCTTTGACCTCGCCACCACCTGCGCCGACGACGGTGTCGCCCACGTTGATGGCCGGTGCTGCGGCTGCTTTGGTGAAACGGAAGCCACCACGCAGGGCGACGGTGCCAACCAGGACGCCCTCAACCGAACGGTTTTCGTGGGTGACCAGTTTGCCGATAATTTTGTCGTCATCGCCAGCGAGTTTCACGGTGTTCGCCGCCGAGCTGTCGAGGGCGACGGCCTTGCCGACGTCGGCATTCGTGATCCCGCTTGCGAGGTAGAACGGATAGTGGAACTTTTCGTGGACCATGCCACGCAGGGAGATGCCCTGACCAATGATCGCCATCTATTTTCTCCTCAGATTAGCGTTTCGTTTTGAAGGCACCCGCGCGGCCACCTGAGGCCTTCAGCGAATGCGCGTCCTCGACAGCAGATGCGGCCACACCCCCCACCGGGAGTTCCGGCTGGGTTGTTTCCTCTTCTGCTTCCGGCTCGGCCGATAGCTCAGCGATCTTCGCTTGCGCGGCGGCGAGTTCTGCTTGCAGGTCTTCGATCGTCGGCTCGGGAGCGGGCTCCGGCGCGATGCGAGTTGCGAGTTCTGCGAGTTGGGCCTGCAGGGCTTCGATGGCGGTGATGGCGTTGAACTCTTGTTCGTCTTCGCCTTCCGGCTCGCCCTCGGTTTCCGTGCCTGCGGCCTGCTCGGATGTTTCTTCTTCCTCGGCTGTGGTCTCTTCAGCCGTGGTCTCCTCGGCTGTGGTCTCTTCAGCTGTGGTCTCTTCGGCTGTGGTCTCGTCAGCCGTGGTTTCTTTGGGCATTTCAGGGGTCTCCGTAGCCATTGAGTTGAACAGGAAGAGGGCCTCGACGGGCTTGCCGTCGGCGGCGATCCGGTCATGCTCTTCCTTGGAAAGGAGCTGCTTGGCGCGGCTCAAAATCTTCGGCTTGTCAGAGGCGCCGCGGGACACGAGCGACAGCTCCATCCACTTGTCCAAACCCGAGAGTTTCAGGTGAGTGCCGTCTTCACCGATGGTGTGTCCGTTGGTGCAGGTCTGTGAGAACAGGTGCGTGAAGTCCGCGTCCGCGCCGAAGTAGTCAAAACCGCACTTCGAACAGAGGGCCTGCTTTGACTTCGTGCCGACGGAGACCTCATCCAGAATGCCCAGGTTGATCTTCTCGATCAGCTCCTTCTCGGCGAGCGGCAGGTAGAACATCGCGCGCAGGGTCGCGGAACCGTCGATTTCGTCGACCACCGCGCCCTGGAACACCCGGCCCACCGGGATCTCGCCGCCCTGCATATGTAGGGTGTGCAACGGGACGCTTTCGGCGCCAGAGTTCAGCGCTTCTGCCATGTCCGACAGCATGCCGCGGGTCATCCGCGCGCCGTGATAGATCGAGCCCATCTTGTGGATCTCGCGGGTGGAGGCGGCAGCGGCTTCGAAGACGACGATATTGTCAGCGTCGACGGTCGTGCCGGTCACGCGCTCGATTTGCGCGAGGATGTCGTCCGTAATTTCGACTTGCTTTTGACGTGTCATCTCTTGGTTCACACAAGTTGCGCGGTTCTTTGATACGCAAGATACATGAACACGACTTCGCCAAACAAGTCGTCAATTTGGAATTTTGCAGTTAAACCAAAGTGGTGAAGTATTTTGACTTATTGGCCTGCGCTCTTTGACTTCACCGCGTTGCTCTTCGTGGCGTCCCCACCTTCAGGGGTGAGAGAGCGGCCCATCGGGTCGTCGTTGGTGGCCACGTCGCTGGTGTCGACCGGGGAGGAGTTCATGAACCCGGTGCCAGACAGCTCCGGCGCGCTATCGGGCCGCAGGCGTCCGTACATCTCCAGATGATACTCGTCGTCGGTGATGATACCGTCTGAGAGATCCTGCCGGAGGCGCGCGGCGCGTAGGTTGAGCATCGGCTCCAGCTCGGTCAGCGGACGCAGCTCAACTGGGCGAAACTTGCAGTGGACCTGGCTCTCGGACTTGGCCACGACGCGCAGCGCCATGGTGAGCATCTTTGCCCACATCTCAGCGACTGGCTCATTCAGGGCCTCAGCATGCATGGAGAAGATCCGGGCCTCGACCGAGGCGGTGTTCACGCCGCTTTCACCTCGGCCGAGGATGGTGGCCATGGAGCGCAACGCGGCCTGGTTCATCGCGTTCAGCGCGTTGACGATGCTGTCGATGTTCAGCGCGTTCGAGGGGGACTTCTCGTTGAACATCTTGATGTCGACCGAGTCCGTATGGACGAGGGCCTGGTCAGCGCTGGTGTTGGACAGGGAGGACTGGATCCTTGAGATCTCCCGGTCGACGTATTCGCGCTGTTTTTGGCCGTCCGCTTGCACGTCAGTCGGTGCATTTTTCAGCAGCACCTCTTCCAGCACCGTGGCCTCCATGCGCGGGTAGCCGGTAATCTGCATGATCCGATACAGGTCGTTGATTACCTGCTGACGGGCGGCGACCGTGTTGATCGAGCTGACGAAGGGCGAGTAGGTGTAGATCGAGGTCGGGTCGCGGCGGAAGAAGCTCACGAAGAAAGTCGGGATGTCCAATGGGATCGCGTCACTGGAGGCCTCGGTCTCCTGTTCGGGGATGAACAGATTGGGCTCTCTCTCGTACCACTTGACTGTAGCCATATCGACGTTGCGAACCTCGGTGGGCGCCTGGTTCTTATCAAACACCAGTTCTGCTCCAATACCCCCGCGTAGCAGGAGCATGTAGCGCATGTCCTCGGACATGGCGCGCAGCGACGGTTTCATCAGGAACCCCTTCTGATAGTCGTAGCGCGTGGTCAGTGTGGCGATGATCTTGTTCAACTCGAGCTGGCCCTGCCGGTCGAAGTTGCCGTCGGGGTCTCGGACGGTGAAAATTGGGTCTGTGTCTGCGACGGTGAGAAAGGCGTTGACCGCGGCGGAGACGTCCGGATCTTGGACGAACAGCTCCTTCATCAGCTTCCGACTGTCATCGGCCTGGCGACTGGTAAAGAGATCGGTCAGGTGTTCTTTGTACCGCGGGGCGGTCAGCACCTGGTTCTTTCGGTCCGCCGAGAAGGTATTCGTCTGAGCCTGTCCCTTCGGCTTCACGCGTGAGGGGACGAGGACTTTCATGAGCTTGTCGAGTGGGCCGGCCATTCAAGTATCCTGCAAAGTTTGACTTGACTTATACCAGATGCGACTTGCCCACGACTAGGGGGCTATTTCCGAAACTGGGTGAGGATCCAGCTGTCGAATTTTGGGGTCGGAAATGCGGTTTCCAACCAGAAAATCAGCGCGATCATCGCAAAAGGCCTCCTGCTTTCTGTGTTTTGCCGATCAGATTGGTGTTCAAGCTCTGGACCGATGCCCCAACTACCGCGACGGTGGTGCGGGGGTCCGAAAAGAGGCCTCGTTCGGTCTCTTTGAGCCGTACGGCGAGGCCCAGGAACGCCAGGGCGTGAAAAAAGTGGTCCGAGCCGGTCAACTTGACCCACTTCGCCTCGACTTCCGGGTTTTCGTCCCGGACCATGTCCTTCAAGTGGTCAGTGATGATCGATTTCTGGTTCCCATAGCCCGAAAAGCGCCACCGCTTCCGGCGAACCGCCGCGGCGACAGCGTCAATAGCCTGGGTCCGGTTCGCCTGGGCGTAAATGATGTCCTCGGTGACCTGATCCTTGACCAGGTTGACGCTTTTCTGACCTCGATATTCAACGGGAAGGATCCGGCCATCGGAGAGTTCCCACAGATCATCCGCGTTTGGGGTATAGGGGAAGCGGTCCACGGCGCCGCCGATCACGTTGTAGGTGGCCAGCATGTCTTTGATGAAGTCGTTCAGCTCCTTAATTGGCACCTCGGCGAAGCGTACAATGTGCAGATCTTCGGCGGAGCTCCCTTGGGCGACCACAATGTGGCAGGTTTGCCCCATATCGACACCGATCCAGGTCGGTGCGCTGGCGTCGACGGCGGGGATTGACATCTGACCGGTGAAGCAGCGCTCGATGTCCGCATCCGAAAGGCGCGAGTTGCCGTCAGTGAAGGCCTCACCACACACAGTATTCCACCAGCCGCGGATGTAATCCCTGGATTTGTACCGCAGCAGTTGGGTGATGACGTATTCCGGCGGCAAGCGGTCCGTCGAGAACGGCGACACCCGATAACCTCGGTGGTGGGTCCGTGAGGCATAACGCGGCACCCATTCACGGAGCTCAGTGTTCCCGAGATCCAATGGAGCATGGCATTTCTCACACTTCACGTAGCTGTTCATGATGTCGATCTTGCCGTCATCAATCATTTGCTCGTCGATCTCGACGAGATCGTTGATGTCCGAAGAAAGCCCTGGGATGTGGATGAACTGCGGCCGGAAGATCGGCGCGTTCCAGTGGTTGCAGGCCGCGCACTTGCACAAATACTCATGCTGGTCGGAGACCTGAAAACCCTTGTCGATCCCAAAATTGGAAAAAGTCGGAGTCGAGAACCGTTGGTTGATTTTGAAATCAGAGTTCTGCAGACGAGAGTTGAACAGCGCCAACATCTGCTGGTCCGTCAGGTCCACCTCGTCGTTAAAAACGGCGTCCGCTGAGATCGATGTGGCATCACCTTCGGTCGCGTTGGTGACGTGCATGAAGCTGCTGCCCACCTGGTACAGACCCATGGAGCGTGTTGGCTTCTCACCGGTACGCGTCTCCAGATTGAAGGCCTTCTCTTCCTCCACCAGAGGTTTGATCCGCGTCACGGACTGTTTTTTGAACATCTTCTCTGTGGGGAAGGTGAAGATGAGCGTCGTACCACGGTTCCGGGCGATGAAGCCCAGTGACTTGCGGATCTGGACCTCCGTCAAACCAATTTGGGATGGTTTGATCACGTCGATGTTCGGATGGAGATCGTCACAGATCTGCTTCTGAAACGGGTAGCGCGAGAAATCGAACGGCCGACCACGGAGGTGCGTGTTTGCGCAGACCCAGTCTCCCAACGACATGTCCTCTGCGTCGACGTTGAACCGGGCTTCGGCGCGTCGGTACAGCTCCTCGATGTAACTGTTACTCATTGGCGCCGCCCATGATGTGGGTGAAACCCCTGACGGGTCTCCGCGGCTTTTCGAGCGAGAATAGCTTCTCCAAGACAGGGGAAGGTGCCGATATAGTCTCTCGACAAGCGGACCTGCCAGGCACGGCCCTCGGTCTGGTAAACCCCCATAACTCCTAAGGTATTTCCCTGACGAAGCCTCTGATTTCGTGTGTTCTGCTGCTGGGTTCCGTCAACGAGGTTGTCCAGCCGATTATCCCCAGGGTCTCCGTTGTCATGATCAATGGTGTCGGGTTCCGTCCCGTAAACCAGCTTCCAGATCACCCGATGGGCGAGAAAATTCTGCCGGTTAATTGCGCCCACCCGATACCCTCGAGGATGTTTCGCGGTGAACGCCTCCTTTCCCGCGTGCTGGGTATTGAAGATCTTCTGCGCCCTGACACTTTTGCAAAGCTCCAGTGGCCGCTCCTTCCAGAACAGCTTCCCGGTGTCGGGCTCGTATCGCAGCAGCGCTTGCAGTGTGTCCTGATCTGGGAGCTCGGCCATGAACAATCCTCAAAAGTCGTATTGCCTCGCAATTTAACAACACGGTAGTCAAGGCGCAATGACGACTTTGCTTCGCGAAATCAACGAAAATATAGACTTCAGTTTTGCGGGTGATTGATACATAACACTTTCGCAACCACGGAGGACCACATGAGCGAATTTCCACCAGCCCTTCCCCCTGGAGCCGCCAAGAAGCTGGCGGTCATCCTCCAGTGCATTGAGGCGGATCCTGACTTTTTGGAGCTGTGCCCGTACCCCGCTGACGACGTCGCAGTGCTTCAGCAGTTCACCAGTGCCGCGGCCGAGGGGGAGGACTTCGTCGAAGAGGACATCCCCGAGGAGACGAATAAGTGGGGGCGTCTGGAGCGCGAGAGCAACAAGCTCTTCAAGATGCTGACCAACTTCAGCAGCAAGTTGGACAGTAAGGATAACGCCGAGACCATGGCCTATTTCCGCACGGCCACCTCGCTGCTCGACAAGATCGTCGGCATCCAGGAGCGCGCGGCGAACCTCAAGCAGATCAACCTGTTCCACGAAACCGTGCTGACCGTGATGGAGGACGTCCTCGACGCCGGTCAACGCACTGAAGTCATGAACCGCCTGAAAGCGGCAATCAAACCTGAGGTATAACCATGAAACTGAGCGACAACACGAACCTGGTCTCCGGAATTGCCCACGCAATAACAAAATCCGGAAAATGTTCCGGAGACCTTGATATGATCGAGGAGGTCGTCGGTATGGTGCTGGACACCCTCGTCGAGACCCAGATCACCACCTACACCTTCCCGGACCCTGAAGGGGTCAACTATTGCCATGGCGACCTGGACGACGTGGCGATGGGCCTGGATCTCTTGGACACGGGCAACGGCCAGCAGTGGCCGATCCACATGCAGATCGAGATGCGTGAGCCTGTCTGCAGCATCCAATTCGTCAACGACCAGGCGGTGCTGCTGAAATGAGCCACGAGAACATCTTTGCCAACCACGCGCCGGGCTTCTACGCCCGGGGCATCCCCGTCATTCCCCTTTACTCGCGTGAGAAGCGTCCAGTTCCGATGGACTGGTCGCGTTTCCATGACACACCAGTTGAGCAGCAACAGCAGGCAGAGTGGTTGCATGCCTTCCCTGATGGCAACATCGGCGTCGTGCTTGGTGAGCAATCGGGCATGTGTATGCTCGACATCGACAGTGAAGATGAGGGACTGATCCAGCTGATCCGTAAGCTGGTCCCTCAGTCTCCCTGGGTCCGTATTGGCGCTAAGGGGATGGTGCTGGCGTTCAAGTACAGTGGGCACAAGACCTTCCGGGTCAAGACCGCAACGGGTGAGACGATCTGCGAGCTTCTGTCGACCCGTACCCAGGTTGTGTTGCCGCCGTCGATCCACCCGACCACCCAAATGCCTTACAAGGCGAACTGCGACCTGCTGTCCGTCTATGACCAGTTGCCAACCCTCGATCCTCAGATCGAGCAGATCCTGCGTGGTGCGCTGGTCGAGGAGGGTGGTATTCAGCTGAGCCTCTCTGGCAGCTCCAAGCTGACCGATTTCGTGTCCGCCGGCTCCCGCGACACCTCGCTGACCGAGAAGGCGGGCCTGTTCGCCTATGCCGTGATGCGTGGTGAGCGGACCCTGAAAGAGGCCGTCGGGATGCTCCGCTCCTACAATACCGAGTTCGTTGAGGCGGTCGCAGGCGACGGTATCGACATCGAGAAGCATGTCACCAACCTGATCCGGTTCCTGCATCGCGACGTCCACGAGAAGGGCAAGCAGCTGCCTGAAGGCTGGGACGACGACATGACCCAGGAGGAGAAGGAAGAGCTCGGCGTCGACTTCGACAAGGAGGACGAGGAGTGGTCCTTCGACGACATGCGTGACTTCCTCCGGGGGGAGTTCGAACGTCATCCGGTCGAGAGCCGGGGGCGCTCCCTTGCCGTCGACAAGATCCTGGACCGGATCTCCCGGGCCACGAACCTGTCGTCGCTCGATGAGGGACGCCTGTTCCAGTACATCGTCGATGCCGGCCAGACCGGTGTGCGGGTGCCGATGTTGCGTCAACGCGTGCGTGAGCTGCGCAACACCGGTGTGCAGGGCACTGACCATAGTGAGCTTGCCCAGGCGGTGCTGAAGGACATGGAGCAGATCCACGAGGTGCGCCGCTATGGGACCGGACTGTGGTGCTACAAGGGCTCCCACTGGGAAGACCTGCCTCAGGAGGCGGTGATGGCTAAGATCTCGAACGACTACGGGCACCTGCAGGCGGCTCGGAAGCATTCGGACCACAAGGGGATCTACGCGACCATCCTCAACATCGCGACCCAGGGGATCAAGACCCAGGATTTGAAGGGGGTGAACTTCGCCAACGGGTTCTTGGACGAGACGTTGGAGCTGCGGCCGCACAGTCACGAGTATGGCATGGTCTACACTTTGCCGTTCCGCTACCTGCCGGAGGAGGCCGGGAACAGCCCGCACTTCTTCCAGTTTTTGCAGGATAGCTGGGGTCACGACAGTGACTATGAGCTGAAAGTTGCAGCGCTGCAGGAGGCGTTGTGTGTGACCCTGTTTGGCATGGGGCCGCGCTATCAGCGGGTGGTTCTGTGCCAGGGTGTGGCGAAGTCGGGCAAATCGCAGTTGCTGAAGATCGCGCAGTCATTGGTGCCTGACGACGCGAAGTGTTTTGTCCCGCCGAACGACTGGGCCGACAAGTTTCTGCCGACGATGATGCATGAGAAGCTGATCAACGTTTGCGGCGAGCTTTCGGAGAAGAAGAAGATCGACGGTCAGCGCTTCAAGGACATCGTCGACGGCGCCGAGATGTCTGGTCAGCACAAGGGGCAGCAGATCTTCAAGTTCCGCCCGATCTGCACCCACTGGTTCGCGTCCAATCACACGCCGAAGACTGAGGACACATCAGAGGGCTTCAACCGCCGTTGGCTGATCCTTGAGTTCAATCGGCCTGTGCCGCCGGAGAAGCGCCGCACGGATCTGGGCGACATCATCGTGTCCGAGGAGCGTGAGGCGATTGTGGCCTGGGCCGTTCAGGCCATGCCCCGGCTGCTGCAGAACAACGAATACACTCTGCCGCCGTCGCACAAGCAGCTGCTGAAGGAAGTCGCACAGGAGAACAACTCAGTCCGTTTTTTTATGCAGGAGTCCCCGACGGTGAAGGTCGACCCGACGGTGGACTCCTCCTCCGGGAAACCCACGAGCCGCACATTGGAGACCAAACTGTACAAAGAGTACTGGAGTTTCTGCTTCGGGCCGGGGGGTGCGAAGCCTGTTGGTTCGAGGGTCTTCCGGGCGCGAATGCGGGAGCTGCAGAGCGAGATGGGCTTCGAGCTGAAGTTCGAGACGAATGCGATGGGCGTCCAAGAAGCATTCTACGACTTCGTCACAGTTGTGAACGTACCGACGATGTAGCGGTCTGGGCCGACGTTTACCGCGACATCAAATACAAGCAGATCAAGCTGAAGAGGAAGAGCCGATGAGCTATGGGCATTACATCCAGCCAAAGATGGAGGAGCTGATCACTGGCCTGGAGAGCACTGAGGGAGCTGTCGCGAAGCAGGCTGCGGCTGAGATCCGCTCCCAAACCAAGCGGGGGGACGACAACGCGGCACGGATCCGTCACCTCGAGGCCAAGATGGAGGGGATGTTGGAGATGGCTGAAGTGTTCGCGAGGGCTCGCTGATGATCCAGATACATGATCGCCGCGCGAGCATCATGGATAAGGTGATGGCACGGGTTGAGATCGACGAGGAAACCGGGTGCTGGGAATGGACCGGCCCGACCTCAGGCGACGGCCGCGGGGGTGGTTACCCCCGTATGAGCCTTGATGGGCAGACTGTGGCTGTGCATCGGGTCGTTTACACAAACGTCCACGGGTACATCCCCTCTAAGAAGCAGATCGATCATGGGTGCAACAACCGCCGCTGTGTGAACCCTGCGCACCTGGAGATGATGAGCCATCTGAAGAACCAGCGGCTGCGCGCGGCCCGGGCGCGAGGGGCGTCGGCATGAGCCTCACCTTTGATCAGATCATGAACGAGCTGGCCGACTACAGAGAGCTCGACGCGCTATTGTGCTGCACAGGCTTCGACAGCTATGGCCAGGTGGGGTGTGGTTGTCGGGGTGTGACGCTTCGGGAGGAGATTGCGCACCGGCTGGTGTTCCGGCAGGAGCAGCCGGAGCAGCCAGCCGAGACGATAAGGGCCCTGTAGGGCCCTTTTCTTATTGGATCCGCATATCGTCAAGCGAATGCCCTAGCTCGACGGCGGCGACGAGCCACTTCGGTTTCCGACCCAGGCCAGTCCAGGTGAGGTCGGGCTTCTCTGGGTGGCGGTACTTGGCGCGGAAGGCGCGTTTCTGTTTCGGCTGCGTGCCGCCGCGGAACTCGGATAGAAGCTCTTGCAGTTTGAAGCCGTATTTTTCCGCTGTCGCTTCGGCGGCGAGGAGGGCTTCCCGTCTCCGCTCTACGGCGCGTCGATCAATCTCGATAGAAAGCTGCTCCTGCAGCTGAGAAATTTCCTCATCAGATAGACGTGTGATCTTGATTTCCATTTTTCGTTCCTGTACGCGGTCCTGAGTGCCGGTATAGCTCAGCTGGTAGAGCACCTGACTTGTAATCAGGGGGCCCCGGGTTCGACTCCTGGTGCCGGCACCAACACCCCCCTTATTTTCCATGGTCTGAAGCCCGGTTCGTCAACCGGGTAGATGTCGACAGCTTCCTTGTGATCCTCGCGGATTGGTATCGGCAATATGTCGCTTATTCAGCAAGCTCAAGGGTGAGGGTGTCAAATTTTGACACCCCGCTTTAGACGAGGCGTAAACCTCACGTTGAGCAGGTATTCGGGGTCTGGAAGCCTCTTTTTCCGCTTAGAGCTGTGTAGGTACCCTTGAAGCAGTGTTCTGACGACATATTCGCTGAACCCGTGTCGTTCACCCTTGCAGATGGTAAATATTTCCGCGCTGAGCTGCCGTATCAGCTTCTGGCCCGTGGTTGTCAAAATCACCCCCTCAGCGCTGCTGCTCAAAATGCCCATTTTTTCAAGCTCTTGGAGGTGGGGCAGGATCGTGGTTCGGTTTTCCTCGATCAGGAGGGCCAGTGAGCTGCGGGAGATGCGCCGCGGAGAGAGAAGAAGGTGTGTGACAATACGAAACTCGATCTCCGGAAAGTTGAGGAACTTTAGAACCCGAAGAAGCCGATGATACATGTGGACCGAATTTTGGTCTGAGGGCGAGAGAGTATGCACAAACCAGTAAATTGTGGCCGCTAGCATAGCGGCACTCTCACATTCAACTCAAATAAAGTTTAGGCTTCGTGACCCCGGGGCGGATTTTGCTTCCATGCCCTAAATTCCGGTGTTGGTTCAGAGTGGTTAATTCTGAAATTCCAAAATTTTCCTAGGAATAACAACGGCATAGTCACAATCCCTGGCAAGACACGCCCCCATAAAAGCGTGTACACCTTATGCATCGGGAGCGAAGGCCAAGCGGCCCCGGCCCGGATCATCGCCAACACATAGCCCCGAGAGGGGAACGGGCGAGGTGTGTCTAAAATCTGGGTCAGGACAAAATCTTGGCCAAACGGAAACGGAAAGGGAAACGGAACAATGAGCGGCTTCGAATTGAGCAAGGAAAGCGCAAAGGCAATCAAAGCGGCGCGCGGTGAGTTCGGCAAGGCCAGCGTGGCGCTGGTCACGGCTTGCGCCGGTATCGGGTTAGCGCTTCAGATCGAGCGGATCAACGCTCTGACCATTCCGGCCCCGCGCCGCCCCAAACTGGCAGAGATCAAGGAAGCGATCCGGGCTGAGTTCGGCGGGCTGGAAAAGGAGGCCAATCGGCAAGCCTATGACCTGTGCAGCCTAGCGTTCCGGGTGCTCGCCAAGGTGGATAAGGAAGGTGAGGAAATTGTGCAGGAAGCGCCGGGCAAGGGCGCGGCATGGTTCCGGGATCAGATCAGCGCCTTGGCAGGGCGGGCCACGGTGGACGCTTGGAAAGCGTGGGTCGTGGGTGAAAAGGCCAAGCCCGCCGAAAAGTCGCCGGCTGAGCGGGTGACGGCCTATCTCGAAAAGAACATGGCCGAAATTGATGCGGACACGTTGGGCAAGCTGGCCGAGATGCTGAGCGCTGAGGTTGCCAAGCGTGCCCGGATCGAGGCCGAAATCGCCGAGCGCAACGCCGCCTGATCCGAACCCGAACCCGAACCCGGGCCTGATCCGCTACCTGCGGGTCGGGTTCGACCTGCTCGCCCGCCTGGGCCCGCGCTGTGGGCCTAGCCGAGTTAGCAGCTTTCAGTACCGCGCAAGACCGAAATTTGGGGACTTTCCCAGATAACGGGCGAGGTGCGCCTAAAATCCAGAGGAGGACAGAATTTTGGCCACGCTAATCCAATCCTACACCCCGAACGGCTGGAAGGCCTTAGCCACGCTGGAAGAGGCACCGACCCCGGCCCTGATCGAGGCGGTTCGCAGCAACAAGCGTCCGGTTCGCCTCTTCGACGCGGCGCGCTCCAAGGTTCTGGTTCGCAGTGATGCGGCCCAGCGGATCGTCGATCCTCATCCGCGGCCCGGGATTGAGCGGCTCTCGATGCTGCTGCTCACGGATGCCAAGCGGATTGAACAGCGCGAACCCGATCCGTACTCGCTGCCCGAGCCTCGCTCTAAGCGGACGCGGATCCCCGGTCGCTACCCTCTTTTCGCGAAAACGTGATGGGACATCTGCTATGGCTCGGGTTCGGGTTCGCGGCGTTTCCGCTGCTGGCCCTAATCGCCGACGGAAGGGATTTCGGGAAATTTAAAAATTTCGCGAAATGGATTTCGGGAAATTGAGGCCGCGAGGGTTCACCACTACGGTTCTGTTATGGAAGGTCGGGTTAGGCCAGGTGTTGCCTCCCGGCGCGCGCATTAAGAATGGCTTACAACCCCTTGGTTTCACTAGCTTTTTCTCTCTTTCTTCTTCTTTTCTTCTTTCTTGATCTTCTCTCTAAAAAGAGAAGAGAGAAGAGAAGAGAGAGTAGAGGAGCTGAAAAAGTGTTATGGAAGGGAAAGTAATTGCTCTAGGGTAGAAAGTTTTGATTTCGCAAAATCATCTTTTTTTCTCTTAGTAGAAATGACGTCCCTTCCATAACACTTTTTCCTCTGGGGTCGAACCCGAACCCTACCCTCAAACCGTGCTGCTGAGCTGCTCAAACCGTGCTGCTGAGCATCTCAGGGACGTGCTGCCAGCTGCTGAGCTGCGTGCTGCGTGATTTCGCGAAATGCCCCTCGACTCCTCGCTGCCTGCTGCCGCACAACGAACCCGCATCCGATGGAGGATCTTACGACATGAACATTCAGCTTTTAACCGAAATCCGGGACTGGCTCGCCGCCGGCGCCCCGGAGGACCAGGCCCACGGTTTTGAATTTGACATGTGGCGCTGGCTCGAGGTCGAGACCACTGACACTCCTCAAGGGTGGTGCGGCACGGCCTGTTGCATCGCGGGGGCTGCACTGGTTTTCGGCGACCTGCCCAACATCACTGCGACGGTGGAGGGCTTTGCCCCCGGCCAACCTCTGGTCCCCTTCGACTATCACACCTCTGACCTCGCGGCGGAACTCTTGGACATCGACGGCCTCACTGCCGAAAAGCTGTTCGAGCCGTGGCACTACTTCGAGGACGTCCCGCGCAACCCGACCCCGAGCCACGCCGCCGAAGTCCTCACCCGCTTGATCGAGACTGGTGAAGTCAAATGGTAAGTCGCGAACAACTGCACAAAGAGATCAACGACGCGCACCGCGACCTGATGCACATCTCCCTCACCTTGGAGACTATCGCGGGCAATGTCGCATACCTATACCGCCACCTGGGCGACGATCTGGCCGCGCTTGCGCACGACATGGAGCAGGCCCGCAAGACGATCCAGGGCCACCATGCGCAACTCATCAACCTCGATCTGCAGGCGAGCCAGAGGCACGTCGCGGACATCTTCACTGCGCTGCTCGAACCGGGCCCGGCGACCTCCTGAACCGAGACCACTGGTGACCGCCTTATTAGCTGCGGGCTGGCATCCCGGACAACTGCCACCGACCACCCCAATTCCCCCCTTTATCCGTTGGAGGATATTATGGACCTGAAACAATTCATCGACCGTGCTGACATGCTCGAGACCTCGCTTTCCGAGCGTGGTTTCATCAAACCGGAAGTCACCACATGGGTGCGCTTCTGCGGAGACGCTGCGGCTGTCAAAGTCGAGTTCAAATACTCGGACGCCTTGATCGCGACCCGGACCGTCTCCCCTTTGTTCCGTGCCCGTGAGGTCTCTGACGTGGACGCTGCGTTTGCCCAGCTCGAAGCGTGGATTGATGAGCAGCCGACCCCGCAACAGGCCCGTGAGCAGGAGTTCACGAAGACCTTGGCCTTCCTCGTGGAAGAGGGCCGCGCCCTTGGCTCTCCGATCCTGGCCGATCTCGAGGCGACCATGAAGCGCCTGTCCGAGAACATCCTGGAGTTCCAGGAGACGTGACCGAGCCAGACCTGCTGCTGAAGGTCACGGACACGCGAACCGGAGCCGCCTATCGGCTCGCGTGTCCGAGCAAGACCTGGGCTCGCCGCCGGCTCGTCCGGTTCGACGACCAAGCTGGGGAGTACCGTTCCTTCTGGAAGCTGGAGGAAATCCCGTTCCACAAATTCCGACGACTGTCCCCCGTCCCGGGGCATCTGCTGAAGTAATCCGCTAGAGGATCACATGCCATTAAGACAATTGCCCAAGGTGTTCGCGAAGCACCGGTTTTCGATCTCTAAGTCGCAGCAACCCTACCTCGTGTTCCATCTCCAACGTCAGGAACATGTGGCCCTGACAGAGAACATCCACAGTCTGGCGGATGAAGGTCACGTCGCGATCCAGTATTTCCCTAGCTGGTGGGTAGAAATCGATCAAGGATGGGGGCTGCACTGCCGGTGTGATGACGACAAGGTCAATACCCTGGACCTCTATGACCCGCGGGGGTTGCGACACTCGACCGACTTCGTCTCGAGGGAGATGGAGACGTACGTTCGGGAGAAGGAACAGAGCCCCTCCGGCTTGAACCTCAACACACTGGCCCGGTCTCTTTTCCTTGAGGCTTCCACTGCTCTGCACTTGCGCTTGGAGGGCGCCCCTCGGATCAGCACCTACACGGGGGTGACGAACGAGAAAGCGATCTCGGTTCGTGTCGGCGACACGATGAAATTCGTGCCGTTCTCCCGCCTGGCCACTGCACCTGTGTCCCAAGCCCCCCGCCGAGAGGAGGGAGCCTCGGGGATCCGTAAGCGGGAGCATGTGGTCCGAGGCCACTGGCGCCAATACCGCTCTGGGGTTCGAGTTTGGGTGAATGCCCACCGTCGCGGAGATCCCGCGCTCGGCACCACGACCCGCATCGTTCACTAATCCGCTGGAGGATCACATGCACGACCCAATCGAAACCTTCGACGCCAAAGACGGCCACACGATCGAGATCTTCTACGACGATCACCCGGAGAGCCCGCGCGATTGGGGGCACTCGAGCACATTCTGGACCTTCCACTCTCGCTACTGCAGCCCGGACCCGAACCCGGACCCGGACTTCACCCCGAACGACCGTGAGCACATCTGGCTTCCAGTCTGGATGTACGATCACGGCAGCGTGGCCTACACCGCGGCACCCTCGAACCCGTTCCGCTGCCCATGGGACAGCGGCTGCGTGGGGGTGATCTGGATCTCGAAAGAGCAGGTCCGCCGCGAGCACGGCTGGAAGCGGATCACCAAGGCCCGTCATGAGCAGATCCTCAGCTACCTCAAATCTGAGGTCGAGACCTACTCGCAATGGGCGAACGGTGAGGTCTACGGTTTCGTGACCAAGGACGCCGAAGGTGAGGAGGTCGACAGCTGCTGGGGCTTCTACGGCATGGACTACTGCCGGCAGGAGGCCGAGGCATGTATCTGAGCGAGACCCCCGTCAAGAACTACACTGACATGGCCGCCCGGGTGATTTCCTCGGGCCAGCCGACCACTCGGCGGTTCGACTCGGCATTCGAATGGTGGGGAGCCTCGGCCGTCGCCGTTGCCCTCTACCGGCGAACGTTGAAACGCCCGAACACGAACCTGGCTCGGAACCTGTTCAGGTACATCAACGAGGACATGACCCTCGCGGATGCAGCACGTTTCGCCGACTGGGATGATTTGGAGGCCTTGGCCCGACACCTGAAGGAGCAACAAAAATGACCCGAACCTTTTCCGAAGTGGCGCTCTGCCACCTGCCTGACATCGAGATCTCCTGGGTCCGGCGCCTGGTTGAGGATCATCAACTGACCTCAGCATATATCAACGGCATAGGCTTCATGATCTGGCGCAAGACCCCACTGCCGTACTGCCGCGTCATCCGCTCGATCCTGAGCAAGGCCGAGACCGACTACGTCCTCTTCAACGTGGACGTCGAACCCGATCCTGAACTGGAGACCTACGATGCCTGAACCTCAGGTCTGCGAACACTGCGGAGAGGATGTCGCGTGGCACCATACCGGACACTCTAGCCGTTGTTGTCAGTGTTCCGAGCGGGGTTTGTTGGTCCTTCTGGCTGATGCCGGGGCGATCCTACGGGATCTGGAAGCTGGGTTCCCTCGGAGCGAACTGCATGCTGACCCGGCCTGGGTCGTCGATGAGATCGCCGAGACGCTTGAGGATCTCGGCCACACCTCGAAATCTGACTTTCTAGGAGAAGGTGATGTCTGAACCGACCATCTGGAAATTTGTACTGCGGGACACTCTCAGTCACCAAACCGTGGATATGCCGAAACCCCTGCGGATCCTCTCCGCCGGGCGACAACAGCGGGACATCGTCATCTGGGCCGAAGTGGTCCCGGGCGAGCCCACTGAGCAGCGCCTGATCCAGGTCGTCATGACCGGCCAGCGGCCCCCGCTCGACGCCCAGTTCATCGACACCGTCTTCTATGACGACCTGGTTTTCCACGTCTACGAGGTGATCCCGTGACCAAGAAACCCAAACCGCCCAAGCGTACCCGAGCCGAACTCGAACTCCGGCTCGCACATATGGAGGCACAGCTGGCCTCCACCTACCACTTCGCCGACGCCAGCATTGGAAAGGCGAGCCAGCAGCATTTCACGGCCAGCGGTGTCGTGCTCGAACTCACGGCCTACAACGGCAAGGAGATCATCCCACCCGTCATGATCAAAGACGGGTTGAGCGACGAGACCATCGCGGCCATCCGCGCCGACCTGGCCCGCAGCTACGACCTCGCCGTCATGTTCAAACCGCAAAGGGTGAAATCGTGACCAAGAACCGACAGCCTCTCCCCCTCGACGTCTCCTTCTACGTCGAGATCTTCATCGACAACCGGATCCTCGGCGGGATGGCCGAGGACCAGGTGGACCGGTTCATCGAGCTGCTTCACGAAGAGGGCGCCACCGAGACCTGCCACTACGGCGGGATCACGGTCTCCTTCGACCATGGTTGCGAGCAGACGGCCCGGAACACTGTGCAACGGGCGCTTGACCGGCTCAATCGAGGCCACGATGCGACCCCTTGACCTGATGCCGGAAGAGCCGGAGCGCTACGCCTATCATGATTGGTCGGTTGTTCAGGACACACTGATCACTGAAATCTGGGACGGTGACCTACTGGTTCAGACCGTACCGACGATCGTGATCCAGGCCCACAACGACGTCTTGAAGCACCTCTATCAGGCCTACCAGAAGGGGCTTCGCGAGGGGGATAATCGAGGCACTCGTAAGGCGCAGCGCGAGTTCCGAAAGGCCTGTGGTATTTCGTGGTGACCCACGTCCACTTCATTGGGTTCCGCGGCGAGGAATACTGGTCCGCGGTCAAGGTCTTCGGCCCGCCCGACTTCATCCATCTGACCCACGACCACCGCATGTACGGCGACGTGGGTGACGACGACATTCTGGTGTTCGGCCCCAAGGCCGATCCCTCGGTCATCAGCCAGTACAGCTGGCAGGACCACGAACTTTGGTAATCCGTTGGAGGATCACATGCAAAACTGGAACATTGGGGATGACATCCTCGACACCCGCGACCTTGAGGAGCGGATAGACGAACTCGAGGCTCTCGAGAACGACTATCTCGACGCGAAAGCCGAACATGAAGAGGCGGTTGAGGAGGACTATGGGGCAACCCAGGAGGAGATCGATCAACTTCATGCCGACTTGTTAACGGCGGCCGCAAACTTCGATGCTGATGATCGTCAAGAGCTGAAGCAGCTTCGGGACTTCAAGGCGAGTATGGAGGACTACTGCGACTGGATCCTCGGCGAGACCCTGATCGAAGAGGACTACCGCGAGACCTACGCCGAACAGCTGGCCTCAGATATTGGAGCAATCAACCGGGACGCGCGGTGGCCTCTCCGGCACATCGATTGGGAAGCCGCCAGCGAAGAACTGTTCGCCCACGACTACCACCACGCAGAGCTGGGAGGGTTCACCTACTATGCCCGCATGTGTTGAACGCAAACCTGGCCATTACTGGGTCAAGATCGAGGACGCCCGCGTCCAGTGGCACATCGCCCGCTGGACCGGGGAGCACTTCGAGATGCCCTGCAACCCTTGCCCGTTCCCCCCACTGGCCTTCACCAAAATCGGCCCGCGTGTCGAGGACCAGCTGCTGTCTGTCAAGGCAGCAATGGACGCCCCGCACTACGGCTGGAACGACACCCTGATCGACAACTATTTCGACGCTTGTGACCCGATCCGGAGCTTCGTCGAGGAGGCAGATCTGAAATGACGCGAGAAATTTGGATCGTCCAAGGGGTCGTCACTGACCCTGACGCACACAACGGCCGAGCGCATATCGGCGACACGGAGTGGCAGTTCAGCGATGGCCCGGCCGGCCAACGTGGATCCTCCGCGGACTACCTGTCGCTCGAAGAGGGGATGCGTGAGCACCCCGGCTGCATCTTCCACTTCGACCCCGAACCCCAAAACTCACACTACGAGTTCACGGTCCGGTTCTCTGTCCCATACGAAGAGCTGCAGACCTACTGGTGGACTGAGCAGAAGTATCTACCCCCGATCGCCACGATGGCCGCGATCCTGCAGCGCGACCTGTACGACGATGTCGGCATGTCTGGTGAATTTGACGTTCTGGAGGTCAAGAACCTTGAAATGTACTGAGATCAAGACCCATCAGCTGCTCCTGACAGAGCGGGAGCACGCTGAGCTGGGCAAATACCCGTTCACCAAGGAGATCGAGCTGGAAGCGGCCATGTGTGCCTGGGAGGCGCTGATCGACCGCCGCAAGGAGCCATGGGAGGGAGGCGCCGCCCAAGGTCGCTACTGCTGCGGGAACCTCGCCCTTGCCATTCACATTGGCTACTGCGTGGCGAACGTCGACGACCGCCTGGACGGCTTCGCCTACGACTGGGACTTCGTCCCGTGGTTCATCGGCACCTGCGTGAAGTGGGACACTGCCGCAGCCTATATCTCTGGGACACCCGAACTGGTCGACAACTGGCTGGACCTTTGCCGTACCTGCCTCGTGCAGCCCGTACCCGAACCGAGCGACGAGGATCTCCTGCGGGATGCTCTGAACCTCATCGCCCCCGACAATCCTCTCGCCCAACAGATTACCCGGAGGCTCGCACAATGATCCAACCCCTAGCCCTTTTCGCCACCCCCGTCAGCCTCGACGCGCTCATGAACCAGCTGAAGCAATTCAGCGGGGGGGAGCGCGCCGCGGCGATCCTCGCCCACGGCCTGACGTGGAATTTCCTCGCCGCCGAGATCGCCAAGATGAAGCCGGAGCCGATCACCGTGATCTGGGGTGAGACGGCTGTCCGCCTGTACGACGAGGGTGAGACCTCCCGGGAAGCACTGACCGACGTCGGCAGCATCGACACCTACCAGTTCCAGACCCACGCGGATCTGGACCTTGCGATGCGCCTGATGGCCGATGCCGACGGCTGGTACGACTCTGCGGTCGTCGAAGGGGTGGAGCTGACCGAATGATGCTGCCGAAGTTCCAATTCCTCGTGAAGTTGAAAGACCACGAGCCGACGGCGGTTGAGGTCACCTCGAACGATATGCAGACCGCCGGCAACACTGCGGTCCTGTCAGCCCAATGGAAGCTGGGCCAGAAACTCCGGCTGATCGGCAGCGACGGGTTCCCCTGTGCTGCGATCAATCCGCCGGAGGCCGTCCAACTGGTGGGTATCGCCTAAGACCATGCCCCTCACAACTGCCGCCCTGTGCCTCGCCTCCGTCATATACGCGGAGGCGAGAGGGGAACCTGTTGACGGTCAAATCGCCGTCGGCCAGGTCGTGCTGAACCGCGTGGCGTCGTCCTACTACCCGGACGAGGTCTGCGCAGTGACCACCGAGCCCCTCCAATTCGCCAGTCTGACGCCCGACGAGGAGCGGATCCGGCTGGCCACTGAACTCCTGGCCTCCCGGCACGACGACCTGTCGGGCGGCGCCACTCACTTTTTCTCGGGATCCCCTCCGTGGTGGGCCGACGACATGATCCTCGTCGGGGCCTTAGCCGGTCACACCTTCATGGTCGAGGATTTCGCGAAATCGAGGTTGCGTCTCGCTCAAGTCGAGGAGTAACCAGAACATGTATCCGATGGAGGATTATATGACCACGACTTCCCATCTATTCCGTGGAATGCTCACGGAACCGACTGCTCACCACCTTTGCGATAGTGGTAGCATCTACGGCCGCAGCTACCAGCTTAATGCTCAGCGTGACTTTGCTGCCGAACCTCAGGCGACCTTGACCATCGGGCCCTTCGGCCCAGAAATCACAGTCTCGACCTACCACCACATTGAGGCCTGCCTGGAGCTGGACGACCTCTGCACCCAGTTCAACGTGTTGGAAACGCCGAGTGTTTGGAACTCGGACAAATACTATGGGGTCGACAGTGAGCAGGAATGCTGGCTCGACGACCACGGGTTCTGGCCGAAGGACCGGTGCCGGGGTTGGAACAGCTACAACTGGGAAAACAACTTCGATCAGGTCTTGCAAGGCCACAGCCTTGAGCGGGACAGCGAGGACTACGTCCTGTTGCAGGTCCACGGCGGCTGTGATGTGCGTTCCGGTTACACGGACGCGAAGCTGTTCAAGATCCAGGACTGGATGCAGGACTACTGGCTCCGTGATGACAGTCGCTTCTGGATCCCTCGCGCCGACGCTGAGGCGGCGGGCTATGAGAGCCCAGAGCTGGATCCGGTCCATGGCTGGGACAGTGACGGGATCGACGTCCGGGTCTTCGGCTACATCGGCCACGCTGAAGCCTACGACCACCGCTCACAGTGTGATGTAGAGCTCCCGGTCGACTTCTGGGAGCACCTGAAACACCAGAAAATCGAGGGGGTGCAAGATGCTTGCGAGCATTGACTATTCCGGCGTCGAGATGCGCCTGATGGGCGCGTTGATGACCGAAGTGGCTGAGGCCATTGGCAACGCACGGGACAACGGTTTCCCGACCCACGAGATGACCGACCGCGAGCTGGCGGAAGACCTCCTCGAAAAGGCCAACATCGGAGAGGCGTACTCGGTCGATCTGATGGAGCATGTGGTCAAGCTGGCCCGCGAGCTGCGGCATTTCAAGGTCTACCGCAACTACGGCTGGAACAGCCAGCAGCTGCTGCTCGAAACCTGGGACGAGGACTATGCGCGCCGCTGGTTCGAGGACGTTGTCGAGGACGACGAACCAGGCCTCTTCGAACTGGCCTGGTTTGCTGAGTGTGGGGAGTACCATGTGGTTCTTTCTCACGGGGAGGCGCCTGACTGAGATGAAGAAATGTCGCCGGGATTACTGTTCAGCCCCAGCTGTTCCGAACCGGAACCCGCAGCTATGTGCCAAGCACCATGAGGACCGGCGCCAACGTCAGATCCGGACAGCGAACCAGCCTAACTGTGCTGCAGGGTGTGGGAATAAGGCTCCACTACATGGTGACCTTTGCAACCAATGTGCCGAGGAACAAGAGAAGGAGGCCGAGCGTCAGGACATCCATGCCCGACTTCTTTTCCGGACCGACACATTGGAAGAGCTGAAGGAGCTGATTGCGGAGGAAATTCTACCCCGACTGGAGATGTAAAATGGACCACTGCTTTGTGGTGGGTGATCTGGTCCGGTTGAAAACCGGGAAAGCCCCTCAATGGGTACGGCACGTCAATGGCGACCGGATCAGCACCCAATATAAGAGCGCCCGCGGACAATCCTACGAGGACCGTTGCTCTTACTACGACCGACCGGCCCGGGACTATGTCCTGGTCCAGTCTCGCTTCAATAGAAACAACATTCGTCCGAAGGAGGACCACATGACCCAACCGAGCCCCAACACCAACCAGCTGTTCAAGATCCTCGCCACTGGCCAGTTCGGCACGTTCCTGACCGAAGACGGGGACAACAAGTATGTCCTGTCCATGTCCGACGGGGGGTACGAGGCCTTCACCCCCGAGGAGCTGGAACGTGTCTGCCCCTACACCATCCAGATCGACTTCATGGCCGGCGGCGGCGCGCACTTCAAGGTGCCGAAGGACCACGGTTTGGAAGAGGGGGACTCTGTCATCATCGGCCGCAACTTCGGGATCGTGAAGAAGCTCGACACCCGGCGTGACAACGCCCAGACGGCGGAGAACCTCCGGTTGATCGTGACCCAGCCGATCTCGACCCAGAGCCCGCAGGTCGTCGCATGATCCTCGCCCCGCTCACCCGGTGGTGGGTGGGGCAGTATCTCTTCGGCCGGGGATGCTTCGCGGAGGTGACGGAGATCGATGACGAGGACCAGTTGAAGCTCTGGATCTACAACGGGCACTGGGGCTGTTGGTACTGCCCTACGACCCTGCGGATGCAGTTCCTCAACGATGGTCCCCGGGGCGATCATTACGTCGAGACCCCCTTCCAAGAAATCGTGCAGATCGACGAGGGTCGCTACTGGCCCGCGGTCGACGGGCAGTATCCCCCTTGGGAGACAGATCATGTTCCTGACCATCACCCACAACCCCTCGGGCGAGATCCTGCACCAGAGGAGAATATCCCCTACTGAGCCGATCTGCCCAGAACACCACACCGACCGCTGGCTGGAGATCCGCTATGATGGAGAGCTGGAGCGCGCACCATCCGACGGCTTCATTCCCGCCGGATGCGCTGAATACCGAACTGAAATCCACCCGTACAAGCACGACACCTTCCACATCTGGTCCGCATTGGACTGGTTTGGACGACCCGTGTGACGACGTGACCAAATATGGAGAACTGAGCAAATGGGTGACATCGCCGAAGCCATGCTCTGGGGCGAAATGAACGGCCGGGACATGGAATGTCCCGAGGACTGGCTGAACTACTACGAAGACAGCGCCCCGCCGAGCCCGGACCTGATCGCGGATGAGGGCCGGCTGCTCCTGGCCTGGATCCGGGAACACACTGTGGAGGGGGAAGAAGGCCTCGAGACCTGGGAGGTGCTCGAGGAGCTCTTCCCGGGCATGGACAACGGCCAATCCCAAGCCGTCGCGACGGGTCTCGAGATCCTCGCATCGTTTCACAAGGAGGACATTTGATGGAGGTCAGGCTGAACGGCGCCGTCGTGCCGAAGAATGAAGCCCCGATGATGTTTCATGAACAGATCGCCTTTGGCTCCGTCGGCGAGGAGGAGTTCGTCGTCCGCCGCGGGGTGAACAGTCTGCATATGCAGATCGAGATGGGGGACCAGGTGGTCACCTTCAACATCGCGGACATGATTGAGCCGGTCGTCCGTCAGCTGGGGGGCGAGGAATGATCGAGTTCTTCGCCATTCGTCACAAACCCTCCGGGGGCTTTCTCCCGGCCCCGAAAGGGCGAGGGGGCAGAGGCGGTTCCCACGTCGAACCGGTCCCACCCTCCGAGGTTAACCCTCCTAGGCTCTTTCATTCGAAACACGCAGCGTCTGTGGCTCTCACTCACTGGCTCAAAGGTGCCGTCACAGTGGACTACGTCGAATACGACTTTGGGGAGGTCGACGAGCTTTGGAACCTGGATCCGAAACCCCACCGAAAGCGGGAGGACATGGAAGTCGTCCCCGTGAAGATGGAGCTACCACAATGACCTACCCAATCCGCAACAACATCGGGAGCTTCCCCACCTGGCTCTGGCGTGATGAGGCCGAGATCATCAATGCGCTGATCACTGCCTGCCTGAAACGCGGCTTCATGATCTCCGTCTTCGACGGCGAGGAATGGGCTGTGAAGAAGTCGACCAAGCGCGCCGAGATCCAGAAGGAAGTGGCCGCGACCGACGAGACCACCTTCCGGGTCCGGGATGCCGAAGGCGAGTATGTCGGCTTCTTCTGGCTGATCCACGGCAACCGGGCGCATGTGGTTTCCGACCACACCGCCAACGAGATCTGCGAAGCGATCTGGGAAGAGATCGAACCGGTCATCGATCACTGGGAGGCGCAGGCGTGAGGGTTTGCGAACTGATCGACGAGCTGGAAAAGCTCGACCCCGACACCGTCGTCCTCGTCTCGAACCGGGACTACGCCGACACCTACCGGGCGCCGATGCTCAACCGGACGATCTGGACGGAGGAGCAAAGCCCGGAAGTCTGGAAGGACGTCTCGTTTGATGAGCGCGACCGCGACCAGTTGGGGGTGGTGCTGTGAGCTTGCTCGTCCGCTACCACCCCCGGCACATCCGGTCCCGGCCGATTGGCGGGACCGGGTTCTGGGACGAGTACGTCCCGACTGAAAAGCAGCCCCAGGCTGAATATGAGCAACAGTTCGGCCACCCGGCCGACATCGACAAGGTTTGGGCTGCTCGCGAAGCCGCCTACGAAGCAAAGGCAATCACACCATGAACCAGCAAACCGTCATCACCTCGTCCTTCGCCGACTTCTCCATTGCGGTCGAGAACCACTTCAACGAGATGTCCCAGCACGAGCTCTACGTCGTGGACAGCGACCGGGACACCATCGTCGAGACCTATCTGTCCGCGTTCCCGGAGGGCACCAACCCGATCTTCCGCACCAACACCGAGCATGACTGCTCCTGCTGCAAGCAGTTCATCCGCGGGCTGGGCAACGTCGTCGCGATCATCGACGGCAATCTGGTCTCGGTCTGGGACATCCCCGGCATCGGCTATCCCTACAACATCGTCGCCGCCAAGATGGCCGAGTATATCAAGAGCCTGCCGATCCGCTCCGTCTTCCGGACCCAGGAACGCAGCTACGGCGCTGCCGTGACCCACGAGCTCATCGACGGCCACAGCCACGCCTGGAACCACTTCGTGGGCCGGGTTGCTGATCGCCACTATGACCGGGACGCCGATGCGACCCGTGGCCGGGTCAACTCCGTTCACGGTGTCCTGCGCCGCGGCCTGGAAACCCTGACAGCCGATGCGCTGACCACGGTCCTGGAGCTGATCGACAGCAACGCGATCTACCGCGGTGCCGAGTTCCGTAAGGACGTGGCGGGCTTCCTGAACCTGCAGGCCAAGTATCTCGCCGCGGCGGACAAGACCCTGTTCGTCTGGGAGCACGTCAAGGACCGCAACGCGCGGTTCCGCAACACTGTGGTCGGCACTCTGGTCCAGGATCTGTCCGATGGCGTCGATCTGGAGCGGGCCGTGAAGTCCTTCGAGACCAAGGTTGCGCCGCAGAACTACAAGCGCCCGACCGCGCTGATCACGCCACGCATGGTCGAAGCCGCTATGGGGACCATCCGTGAGCTGGACCTGGAAAGTGCCCTCCAGCGCCGTCACGCGAAATTTTCGGACGTGAGCGTGAACAACGTGCTGTTCGTCGACAATGCGGTGCGCGGCCAGATGCAGGACAGCGACTTGACGGCACTGCTGATGGAAGAAGCGGTGAGCGCGGCCCCGAACCTGGACAACGCCCCATGCCTGTCGATCAACGACTTCATCACCCATGTCCTGCCGGGCGCGACCTCGATGGAGCTGTTGGTCGAGAACTCGATGCTGAACAACTTCGCCAGCCTGACGGCGCCGGTCTTCGACGGCAATCGCCTGTTCAAATGGGGCAACAGCTTCGCCTGGTCCTATGATGGCAACGTGGCCGACAGCGTCAAGCAGCGCGTGAAAGCGGCCGGGGGCCGGGTGGACGCCCGCTTCCGGGTGTCGCTGGGCTGGTACAACCATGACGACCTCGACATCCACGTCTACGAGCCGGATGGGAACCTCATCTACTATGGCAACAAGAGTGGCAAGCTGGATGTGGACATGAACGCCGGAGGCCGCATGTCCCGCGAGCCGGTCGAGAACGTCTGCTGGGATCGTCTGAAGGACGGCGACTACAAAGTCGTCATCCACAACTTCACCCGCCGCGAGAGCATCGATGTCGGCTTTGAGCTGGACGTCGAGTTCGACGGGGTGCCGCACAAGTTCTTCTACCCGAAGCCGGTTAGGGGGGAAGTCAAGGCCCTGGCCTTCAAGGTCAAGGGCGGCAAGGTCGTGCAGATGGGCATGGGCGACAACGCCATGGAGGCCGGGTCCATCAGCCAGGAGAAATGGGGCATCCGCACCGAGACCCTGGTCAAAGTCAACACCATGGTCCTCAGCCCCAACCACTGGGATGAACAGTTCGCCACCGGCAACAAGCACTGGTTCTTCATCCTGGACGGGTGCCACAACCCCGAGCCGGTCCGTGGCATCTACAACGAGTTCCTGCGCCCCGATCTGGAACAGCACCGCAAGGTGTTCGAAGTCCTGGGCGACAAGACGAAATGTCAGCCGACCCCGGACCAGCTGAGTGGTCTGGGCTTCTCTTCCACCCGCGAAGGCGGCGCCAAGGTCATCGTCGACCGCCGTCCGTACAACATCCAGTTCTAAGAGGACACACCATGAACATTTTCGAGAAAGCCTCCCGTCAGAAACTGCGCTTCCCCTCGGTCCGGGGGGAGCTGACCGCTGAGCAGCTCTGGGATCTGCCCCTGACCAGCGCGGCCAACAACAAGGCCGACCTGGACACCATCGCCCGGAACGTGAACGGCGAGCTGAAGTCCCTGTCTGAGGACAGTTTCGTCCAGACCAAGCCCGACCCCCGCAAGCCGACCCTCGAACTGCAGCTCGACATCCTGAAGCATATCATTGCTTCCAAACTCAAAGATGCCGAGGAGGCGAAGACCGCGGCACAGAAGGTGGCCAAGCGCCGCAAGATCTTGGAGGCCCTGGCCGACCGCGAGGAGCAGGAACTGGCGGGCAAGTCCAAGGAAGAACTCCTGGCCGAGCTGGAGGCCTTGGGTTGATGTGTCCCTCGCTGCAGCAAACTGAAACCCTGGTCCGTGAGAAATTCGCGGGCCAGACCGACCGCCGGGGTGACCCGCTGTTCAACCACATCACCCGGGTGGTGGGCTATCTGGAGGGCGAGGACGAACACACGCTCCACGCAGCCTGGCTCCACGACATCGTCGAGGACACGGACGTGACAGTCCCAGACCTGATCGAGATGGGTTACTCAGAGGAGGTGGTCGATGCCGTCACCCTGCTGACCCACAACAAGAAGGCTGAGCCTTACGCCGACTATATCGACCGGATCTGCCAGTCGGGCAACCTCCGCGCGATCAAGGTGAAGCTGGCCGATCAGCAGGACAATCTGGATCCGCGCCGCTGGCTGGGCCTGAACCGTTTCGTCCAGAATGCCCTGCGCAAGCGCTACGCCGGGGTGAAGGACAAACTCATGGAGGCCGCGATCAATGCCACCGTTTGAACTGAAAAAGGCCCTGCTGAAACAGCACGGGTTCATTGTCGGGGAGCGTGACCCGAACGCCAAGACCCCGTTCCCCGGGAAGTGGATGGTCTACTATCCCGACGACTATTTGATCGTCGGCGAAGACCTGGTGAAGCTGGTAGACGAGGCCTTTGGACATTTCGACCTCACCGGCGCCGAACTGAAGGACTGGCAGGAAGAGGACGGCGGTCCCTCGGCCTTCTACGGCATCGACACCGAGGCGGACCGGATCGACATCGTGTTCACCAGTGGGGAGTCGATCTGGATCGAGCGCCAGGACGGCCGGATCCGCGTCCACTGCTTCCACGCCAAGAACGACGCCCCTGTGAATGTCGAGATCTACGGCGACCGGATCGAGGTCGACCGCCACGACCACGACGTTGAGGCTTAGGCCTCAGCGTCCCATCCGAATGAGGATCACATGCCCAAATTTCAAGTCATTCTGACCCGCGACGTGACCGAAAGTGTCTGCATTGAGATCGAGGCTGCAGACCACGACGCCGCGACAGTCAAAGCCATAGAGAACGTGCCCGACACTGGGTGGGAACTCGACGAAAACCTCCCAGACGACGCCTATGTCACGGGTGTCGATGAAATCGACCCCCCAGGGGGACTATCGGAGGCGACATGAAGAAATACCTCCGGACGATCCACAAACTGGCTGATGAGTTCGACCGAGACGTCTGCAAACTCAAACGGCGAAGCCACCTGGCCCTCAAGTGTCGCGAAGGGCTTCGTCCCACCGTCTTCACGTCAGCAACACCCAGCGATTTTCGGGTGGTCAAGAACCTCCGATCTCAATTGAGGAACACGAATGAAGCTCGAGACCCTGGCTAAACGTCTAGCCGAGAAGACCAACACCCCCATCTTGGAGCAGGTGGTGCTTGGCGAAGCCCCCATCACAGAGCTGCCGACCGAATGTATGACCTGGACCGGCGCTAAGCTCGGGGCCGCTCCCCGTAAGGGGCCGCGAGTGAGCCGCGAAGCCCGAGATGGCCTGACGATCGCACAAGTTCAGGATCAACCTTACGGCATCATCCGCTGGCAGAAGAAGACCATATCGGTCCGTCGGCTGCTGTTCCAACTCATCAATAAGCCCGACTACGAGTTTCGCATGCGTTGCGATTGCAATGTGCCTCTGTGTGTCAACCCGCTGCACTACACGGTCGAGGACATTACGCCGGAGGATGTTGATCAGGACGGGCACACCTTGGAGGACATCACCTTCGACGGTGATGAGGGCTGGGAGCTCGGGGAGGTCGAGGAGCTGGTCGAGATCCTACTGACCGAGAACGAACCTTCCTCTTGGGAGGAAGTCGTCGATCATCCCCTAATGGAAGACGTGCCTCCAGAGCTCCTCCGCGAGGTGCTTGTCAAACTGAACAAGGAGCATTTGACATGATCAGTTCTCTCGAGGTGCCCCTGGGTATCTTTCACGACGTCACCGCAGTGGCCGTCAACAACGACTGCATCTCAATCCTGGATACCCGGGGAGAGGAGCAGCTGATCCCGATCAAGCCCTGCTTCAATCCGAAACCGCAGCCGGTCGAGGTCCGCGGCGAGTTCGGGGATTTCGCCAACACCCGCGGCGGGGCTCTGCTCCGCGGGATCGAACCCCGTGACGTGACCGCGGTCGAGATCGAGCCGGAGCTGACCGACGGCGACCTCGATTTCCATGTCCGCCGCCTCCGGTTGCGCAGCGCTTCGGGCCTGACGCTCAGCTGGGAGCTGTTCTGTGAGGGGCCCGGCGAATGAGCATCCAACTGAAAACCGACGAGATGTTGGAGGTGCTCTTCTACACAGGTCACCCCCAAGCGGCACTGTTCCAACGACAGCTAGAACAGCTGGCGGACACGATGGCCGATGAGGTGGCTGAGGTGCTGCAGATCAACCGCAACGGTCCCGCCAGCTTCGAAGGACTGGCCTTTGCCGGTACGTGCGCCCCGTTTGAACCCAGGAGCCGGGATCAACCTTGTCCCGGGTTCCTCCTCGATTTCGACATTGAGGTCGAAGAGTGGAGTGACATGCAAGATGATACGACATGAAACCCAAATCGATCTCGACACTGAACTCGGCTACCTCGAAGGGGTGCCGGCGGTCTTTGATGTCGAGGTCGAAGAATACCCGGCCGAGCCCTACTCGTGGGGTGAGGACCGCGGCACCGAGCGGACGGTAAGCGCCCGCTTCAAGGCCATCCAGCTTAACGGTTTGACGCTACGCGAGAACGAGGCACTCGCGTGGCTGGGCCGTGATCAGATCGAACGCCTCGAAACCTTCATTGAGGAGACATTTGAAGATGAATGAACTGATTGGCCGCACCATCGTCGGCACCCGTAACCTGACCCAAGACGAGAGGGACGTAATGGACTGGCGCCATGCTGAAGTCCTGATCTTGGATGACGGTACCGAGCTCGTCCCGGTCAAGGACGCGGAGGGAAACGACGCCGGCGTCTTCTGGCACTGTGAGCTGGGCGAGCTGCTCGAGTAACCTCAAACCCTATCCGCTGGAGGATACGATGAAACTGATCACCAAGGAGCTCAAGCGCCAGCTCCTCAAAAACGGCGCGGCAGCTGCCGACGGCATCGATACCTCGGACTGCCAACCGGTCCTGAAAATCTTCTGCCCTTGGGGAGCTGCAACCTGGCTCTTCTCCGAGATGGACCCTGAGAACCCCGATATTCTGTTCGGTCTCTGCGACCTGGGTCACGGTACCCCCGAGCTGGGGGGCGTGAGCCTGTCCGAGCTGGAGAGCGTCTCTGGCCCGGCCGGCCTGAAGCTGGAGCGCGACAGGTGGTTCAGCCCCGACAAGACGCTGAGCGAATACGCCGATGAGGCCCGGGCTAAGGGGAGGCTCGTGGTATGACTGAGCTTGTTTGGACTGAAGAGGCCGAAGTGGCCTTCGAGGAGGGGCGGAAGGATGTCCGCGAGGCGGGGGTCTGGGTCGTCCACTACTGGCCCGAGGGGGAAGAAGCGCAGACTGAGGTCTTCAGCAGCGAGCTGGGGGCGACGACCTGCGCGCTGGGTTTCGCGATGGAGGTATGGAGTCGCTTCTGGACCGAAGATGGCGACTGGCCGATCCAACCGGAACGCTGGCACCAGATTTTTGATGAAGTCCTCAACCGTGCAGGCAACTGCTCGGATGTGCTCACGGTTGAACACAAGGAAATCCAGGAATGAAGATCTGGACCATCACCTACAACGACGACGAGGGGGTCCGTGTGGCGGTCCACTCCTCGAAAGCCAAAGTGGAGGATGCGGCCTCCCAATGGTTGGATCACTACCGGGAACGCTACCCCGACATCGATTTTAACCGCGATTGGCTTTCTGTCGTGAGCGACATCAAGGAAAGCGACCCCAGCTGGTTTGATGAGATCTTTGTCGAACAGCACGAGGTACAGCCACCGGCGCCGTCCGATCTCCAGAAAATCATGATCGAAGCCGTCCCGGCAAACGATGATCTCGAGGTCGACGACAACGCCCGGGTGGCCTGGGGCGGCGACCCCGGCGCGTTTGTCCAGACCTGGACCTGGGTGCCCTTCCGTGACGTCGAACAGGACATGGCCATCATCGAAGAAAGCGGCACTGTCTGGTATTTCGACGTCTTCGAGGAGTTCATGGAGGCTTGGGCCGGCGCACCAACCACCGCGCGCTGGGAGCGCGGCACCCCGGAGCTGCTCGAGAAGAGCGAGGGTGCCAACGATGCTTGGGAGTTTTTGACCCGCGAGGAGCGTCGCAATGGGAATGTTTGACGAGGTCCACACCCACTGCCCGAACTGCGGCGAGGTGGTCGAGTTCCAGACCAAGGCGGGCAGCTGCACCCTGTCCGTCTACAATGCGGAGCGCGGGGTGCCCCCAGAGATCGCCGTCGACCTGGACGGCTACCCCCAGCGGTGCCTCAACTGTGACACGACCGTGACCTTGAGACCCCTGGTCCCGATCCGGGAAATCCCGATGGAGGCCGTCGTCTACGACCCCGACGACGATTGATTTCGCGAAGTCGAAGTTGTCTGCAAGTAACCACTGTGGTTTTACTTCAGCATGACTTGCGACAACATCACCCAACTTGAAGAAACGATTGAAGCCTTCCGCGATGTGGCCCCTGAGGCCACGGAGGGCTTCCTTCTGGCAATCCTGCTCCGTCTGCCAAACCGCGAGGACTGGCGACAAGACCTGAGGGAGGAGCTGGAAGCCGTGCCACGGCACTAACCCTCATCACCACTCATCCGCGAGGATCTTATGGACATCTATGAAAACGCTCGGCGCGAAGCCGAGGCACGCTTCGCTGCGGGCTGGCGCCCCCGGTCTCTTCTGGGTAAAGACAACGTCAAGCTGATGAAGGCCAGCAAGAAGAAGTGGCAGGGCTTGGGCCTTTCGCTAGCCCCCGCCAACATCTCCGGATGGGAAACCTGTGCCTCGCGTTCGCCGGAATGCACCAAGCACTGCATCTTTTCCTCTGGCCGTGGGGCGCCCAATTTTCAGCGTAAGGATGGATCCCACCCTGTGTGGATGGGCCGCATCTTCCGCACCATCTGGTATTTCCGCGCGCGGGACGAGTTCATCGCCCAGCTGCGCCACGAAATTTCTCGCAACCAGGACGCTGCTATCCGCCTGAATGTCTTCTCGGACATCCAGTGGGAACGTCAATTTCGCGAAATCATCACTGACTTTCCGGACACTCAGTTCTAC
Source organism: Epibacterium sp. MM17-32 (assembly GCF_022348205.1). Taxonomy (NCBI): domain Bacteria; kingdom Pseudomonadati; phylum Pseudomonadota; class Alphaproteobacteria; order Rhodobacterales; family Roseobacteraceae; genus Epibacterium; species Epibacterium sp. MM17-32. Next base: position 220,203 of record NZ_JAKRFC010000008.1, read on the forward strand.
GACTACACGAAACACTTCAAACGCATGTTTCGTGACCGTCCGGACAATTATCACCTGACATTCTCCCTCCACGAAAACAATCACGAGCAGGCAAGGGAAGTGCTTCGAGCAGGGATGAACGTAGCCGCTATCACCGACAAAATCGGCGGCACCCTGTTCGGTTACCCTGTGATCGACGGTGACGATCACGACCTTCGGTTCTTGGACCCGACCCCCTGTGTGGTCGGTCTGCGGCCGAAGGGCTCACTGAAAACGGACCCGGAAAAGGAGATGGTCTATGTCACAGAGAATTTGGAAGTGGAGCCCGTCGCAGCATGAGGTTGCTGTGATTTTCGGCAGCGATGCTGTCGACGCCTACGAGGAGGGAGAAACATCGGTCGAGGCGCTTAAACGCCTCGGCCTCGTGAAGTTCTACGAGTTCGACAGTATCCCGGAGCTCAATGCCTTCATCATGGGGATCGAAGAAGCGCAAACCGGGATGGAAGGTCTCCCCGTGGATGATCTCACTCAATGAGGAAGTAATGGAAACCAAGCAGGAGAAATTTAAGCGTCTTTCTTCCCAGAGACTTGAGAAGGCTCTCTTCGGTATGAAGCAGCTGACCCATCTCACGTCGCATCATTATGAATTTTCCGATGACCAAGTCCGCGAGCTCATTTCTCAGCTCCGCGCCGGGGTGGTTGAAGTCGCAAAAGCGTTCGGCCTCAGCGAAGACGAAGAACGAAAACCCGAGCCGGCTCCCATTCCCGAGCCGGCCAATGTTCCCGACGCGCCGCGCTCCATGGCCGAGGGCGAGCTGGAACTGAACCAGGCGGAGACACTGCATCTGATCCGTGTAGGCCCCCAGATAGGCGCTGCGCTCGATGCGATTGACGACAAGAAACCAGAGGTGGCGAAAGACCTCCTCCTGAACCTGATGAGAAGCTGAATGAGTTGGAAGTCTGAGACCCGTCGCGCCGTAGAACGCGTCTTGCTGAGGCACGGTGCGATGGACATCCCCACGGCATTGAACCAGATCGAGCAGGCGACGAGCCAGCCAGTGGTGGTTGATGTGTCCAAGGGGATCGAGATGATGCAGAACGAAACCCTGGTCACGAAGCTGAACAAGCTCCTGGCCCCGGCGATTGTGGAGAGCAACCCCATCTCCGCGCTGCACAGTATCATCGACGCAACGGTGCTCGATGAGCACAAGAAGAGGGTACTCACCCACAACCTGGATGTTTTCCACACCAAGTTGAAGGAGGCACAACATGCTCACTGAGCAGGACATGATGCGGGTTCAAACCCACACCTTGACCCTGGTCTGCGTGGCGGACACCGAGAGTTACCCGACCCCCCTGGTTTACACCATGGAGGTACCGGTAAATGCCTCCCCTGAAGAACTCACCGAAATGGCCATCCAAGAGCGTTTGGAGGAGACTGGTGGGGTGGGGGAGCAAGAAATCCGGGAGAGCCTCCAGGTCTGCCTTGCGTGGGAAGGCGACCCAGGCAGCCCGGTTTTCGACCACCGGATCTAGCTCTTTCCGAGCTTGTTCTCCTTCGCGATCTTACTCCGTTGCTCGGAGTATGCTTTGGTGACAAAGGGGTAGTCCTCCGGCAGGCCCCACCTCTCGCGATACTCCTCCGGCGTCATATCGAAGTGTGTCTTCAGATGCCGGGCCAGGAGCGTCACCCGCTTTCCGTCCTCCAAACAGATGATGAAATCATCACCGTAGCTCTCCTCGACCGGAACCGCAGGGGTCGGCCCCGGCGCCGGAGCCTGTCCGCTGTCCAGCTTGAGCAGCCGGGCGGCAACCTGTTCGACGAGCTCTGGAAGTTTGTCTGCAGGGAGGTCATTTCGACTCACGTAAGCTGCGACAATGTCGCCGGCTTTGAGCAGCAGATCGGTGTTCATGTTTGTCAATCCTCTAGTTGGCTGAAGCTGAACCTAAAGTTTAGATTTCGCGAAATCAAGTCAAAAGTGATCGACGACTTGATCGTTAGAAGTTATGTTTCGCGAAATGATGACACAACGATCTGTATCCACTGACGAAATTCTTGTCGAGTTCACCGGAGATTTACCGGAGGCCGTTCGCCAATTGGGCGAGTTGGTGCGCGGGTTTTCGCGTAGTTATCCTCCTGACGACGACCTCTGGTGGTGCTCCGTTGAAGCGTTTGAGGAGTACCAGACGCTCGTTGAGCGCCTGAACCAACAAGCCCCCGATGGTTACTATTTCGGGGGACATCATCTCCAACCCCAGTGTTTGGGGTTCTGGCCAACCTACTGAGAGAAGGGAAAGATTGTGCAGTATCAAAAAGTTGACAGCTCCAACATCGCCGCCTTGGCACATGAAGGCGACGTCTTGGGGGTGAAATTCAACAACGGGACTGAATACCACTATCAGGGCGTGTCAAGCTCTACTTTTGAGAAAGTGATGGGGGCTGCGTCAGTTGGTCGCACATTCAACGAGTTGATCAAGTCGAAGCCGAACGATTATCCATTCGACCGGGTCGCCTGATATGGCGTCCCGACATTTATCCGATGGAGGATATGAGGGATGATGACATCAAAAGAGGTGGGAGCACGTCTGCGCGTGTCGCCACGTACCGTCCACCGGTGGGCGCTTCAGGGGGTCTTCCCCTATCACCGATTTGGCCGCAGTTTGCGGTTCGACCCCCAAGACATCGAAGAATACATTGTCCGACAGAAGAGGACCGTATGCCAACCGTCAGAACTACGTCCAATGGGCGCATCTACACCCGTCCAGAAAGTTCAATCTTATGGGTCCAATACAAGGGCGCCGACGGACGTAAGGTACGAAAGTCTGCTGGGACTGACGACGTAGACCAGGCGGAGGCGTTCCTGAACCAGGAGGTGGGTCGGCTTACTGAGCTCACCTTTCGCCAGGTTGTGGTGGACTTCTTCGCTGTGAAGGAGCGGACGCTTAAGCCAGCAACCATTCTCGGTTATAAGCAGAACCTCCGTATGGTCGACAAGTTCTTCGGCAGGAAGTACCTGTCTGAGATCAATCGCGAGGCGCTGAAGAGCTACGTCGCGGTCCGCCGCCAAGAGGTGAGCGACACGACCATACGGCGGGAGCTCGCGTTCCTATCGACCGTAATGTCTCACGCGGTCGATAATCTGCCCAATGGGCCCGAGCACAATCCAGTCCTGCTGTTCTCAAAGAAGTCCATGAAGGAGAAAGTCCGCACCCGCTGGCTGACCCCAGACGAGTATCGGCGGCTGCTGAGTGCCTGCTGGGATCCGATACATCGCGATGTCATCACTGTGGCCTGTCACACCGGCATGCGTCATGGGGAGCTGCTTGCGTTGCGCAAGCACATGATCGATCTGGACAACCGCAGGGTGAATTTGCGGGACACTCAGACGAAGAATAGCAAGCCACGGGTTGTGCCCCTGACGGGGCCGGCCCTAGACACAGTGTCCCGGCTGTGTCTGGAGAGCCCAGACGACCTTGTTTTCTGGCACAGGAACACCCGGAAGGCGGATTTGGGACAACCCGTTCCTTTCACATCCTTCCGGGGTTTCTTCGACAAGGCTCGGGTGCGCGCGAACCTGAATGATGTGCGTTTCCATGACCTTCGCCACACCTTCGCCTCCTGGTGGGTGCAACGGGGTGGAGGGCTGTATGAGCTCAAGGAAGTCCTTGGACACAGCACCTTGGATATGGTTCAGCGCTACGCCCACTTGGACACAGCATCAGCGCAGCGTGTTGCACAGAGCGTTTTCGGTGGACACAGTTTGGACACAAAGGAGGATTTGCCTGGACACAGTGAGGATTAAGGCACTGGAAATAAAGGCGGAAAAGTGAAAGCAACTGGGTGGTGCAAGAAATTACAAATAGAAGGGCCTCTGCCGCGCGGGGCGCGCCGAACCCTCGATTGAATCCTCAACTCCATCCGGTGCGGTCATTTACTCAGAAGCGCTCGCGCCTGCAAGTGCTTATTTCGCCGACTTCGGATGCAGGGGCGGATACGCGACAGTTGTTGCGGAGGCAAGACCTTTTTGCGCATTTGCAGCCTCGGAGACCGGATATGAGCCTTGCGTTCGACAGCTGTGCCAAACGGGCGTGATGTGGGCAGGGCGCGTAAATCGGATTTGGTCAGCCGTTGTCCGGCGGCACTGGTTTGACTCGCCTGACCCACCAAGCAACTCCGCGTGGGTCAGGCATCTTCGGGGCGTGGTGCCTATCGTGCGCCGTCTGTCAGGGCTTTCCGAAGCGCATGGTACGACGCCTTGGGGGTGCGTTTCAGGGTGTCGAAATCCACATGCACCATGCCAAATCGTTTTTCATACCCGAGCGCCCATTCGTAGTTGTCGAGCAGGGACCACAGGAAATACCCCTGCACCGGAACGCCGGCGGCGATGGCGCGCTGGACGCGCTCCAGGTGGGCGTCGACATAGGCGATGCGCTCCGGGTCCGAGACCGTTCCGTCGGACACCAAATCCGCGTTGGCCATGCCGTTCTCCGTCACGATCAGGGGCAGGTCGCCGGTATATTCTGCGGCTGTGCGGGTCAGGAACTGATAGAGGCCGTCGGGGTAGATTTCCCAACCCATCTGGGTCTTGGGCAAGGGGCCGTCCAGCTCCGCGTAATGGGGCCAGGCGCCGGCCTCGGGACCGATGACCTTGCGGGTGTAGTAATTGAGGCCACACCAGTCCACCGGCTGCGAGATGGTCGCGAAATCATCCTGCCAGCCTGCGGGCAGATGTGGTTCCAGCCCTTTCAGCGCCGCCTCGGGGTAGGCCCCCTTGAAGACGCCGCCGAGGAAGAAGCGGTTGTAGATCGCGTCATAGGTCTCCGCCGCCGCCAGTGCCGCGGGGCTCTGGTCGACTGGCTCGGCCCATTCGAAGTTGAACACCGCGCCGAGATTGCCCATGCCGAGCCCGCGCATCAGCTCGATGGCGCGGCCATGCGCCAGCAGGACGTGATGCATGGCGCGGGCGGTGGCGCGAATGTCGCGCAGGCCCGGCGCATGGTGGCCAAGGAAATGCGACAGCCAGCCGACGCACCAGGGTTCGTTGATCGGGGCCACCGAGTACATCCGGTCGCCGATGCGGGACATGATGACCTCGGTGAAGTCTGCAAACCAGTTTCCGATGTCGCGATTGCGCCAGCCGCCCCGGTCGGCCAGCGGTTGCGGCAGTTCCCAGTGGTAGAGCGTCGCGCAGGGCTTGAGGCCCCGCTCCAGCATCGCGTCGGTCAGCCGGTCATAGAAATCAAGGCCTTCGGGGTTGGGGGTGCCGGTGCCCTCGGGCAGGACCCGTGCCCAGCTGGTGGAAAAGCGATAGCAGTCCAGCCCGGCCGCGGCGGCAAGGTCCAGATCCTCGGCATAGCGGTGATAGTGATCGCAGGCGGTATCGCCGTTTTCATTGCGGACCACATTGCCGGGGGTGGCAGCGAAGCTGTCCCAATGGGTGGGGCCGGCGCCGCCGAAGCCGTGCCCTTCGATCTGGTAAGAGGAGGTCGCGCTGCCAAACAGGAACCCGGCGGGGAAATCCTGACGTGTGAAACTGAAGTCTGTCATATGTCTACATCCTGTTGGGCGCCGGTCCGGTGGAGCGACCGACGGTCAGCTCTGCTTCGAGCAATTCGGTGAGGGGCGGGGCCCCGGGGGTCTCGATCTGGGTGATGAGGAGGGTGGCCAGGCGTCGCCCGGCATCCCGCACCGAGGAGCGGGTGGCGGTAAAGACCGGCACATCGGCGCCATTGCGCAAATAGGACAGATCATCGTCATGGGTGATGACGGAGATATCGCGGCCCATCACCATGCCCGCCTCCTCGATGGCGCGGCGCACGCCAAAGGCGGCAATGATTGAGGACACCAGATAGGCGGTGGGCGGCTGGTCGAGCTGCTGCGTCCGCCGCACGGTGTCATAGCCATAAACCTCGGTCATTTCACCGGCAAACAGCAGGTCGGGGTCGATCCCGATGTCCCGCGCCCGCAACGCGGCTTCGTAGCCCCGGCGCCGGCGAAAGGCGAAATCCATGCTTTCCTGGCCGTTGACCAGGCAGATGCGGCGGTGGCCGAGGTCGAGCAGGAAATCGGTGGCGCGGCGGAACGCGCTGGTGTTGTTCACATCGAGCCAGCTGTAGGGGGCGGTGATGTCGGTGGCGCGCCCATGCACGGCAAAGGGCAGGCCGATGTCCTGCAACATGGTGATCCGCGCGTCCCGCATTTTCGGGGCGTGCAGCACGATGCCGTCGACATTCCGCTTGGCCACCATCTCGTGATAGGCGCGCGACTGATCCTCATCCGCCACCAGCGACAGCACCATGTCATAGCCGGCCTTGCTGTAGCGCTCTCCGGCGCCGGCGATGAAGTCGCCAAAGATCGGGTTCATCATCTCGTGCTGGGTCGACATCGGGATCACATGACCGATCGCCATGGCGCGTCCGGTCGCCAGCGCCTTGGCGCGGGTGTTGGGGCGATAATTGTGCTGTTGTGCGGCGGCCATGACCCGTTTGCGGGTGGCTTCGCTGACCTCGGGATAGCCGTTCAGCGCGCGGCTCACGGTTGTCTGGGACAGGCCCAGATGCGCTGACAGCTGTTTGAGGTTCATGCTCACGGTTCTCCAAAGCGCTTTAAAGTTGGGCTGCAATCGGTTTCAGGCACCCCTGTCTGCCTGTGATTATGACAAAGGGGAAGAGCTGATTTCAAGCATATATGTTTGGACGCTAACATCGAGTCATTGACAGGCGTCTCCGAATCTAGAAGTTTAATGGCAGTCAAAGCGCTTTGGTTGTTTGGTTCGGGTGCTCAAAATACTAGCCTCATAAAAACAACCAACACGGGATGATGGCGCAAGAAAACATCGGGAGGAGATACGATGAAACGGAGTTTGATGACGGCCGCGGGCGTGATGGCACTGGTGGCCGGTACCGCTGGCGCGCAGGAGCTGATTTTTCCGGTCGGAGAAGGCGACTTCAACTGGGACAGCTACGCCGAACTGGAAAAGATCGACCTCGGCGGCGAGCAGGTGACGGTTTTTGGTCCCTGGCTTGGTCCGGACCAGGAACTGGTCGAAAACGTGCTGGCCTATTTCGCAGCGGCAACGGGAGCCGACGTCCGCTATGCAGGCTCCGACAGCTTTGAACAGCAGATCGTCGTCGATGCCGAAGCCGGATCCGCGCCCAATGTGGCGGTCTTCCCGCAGCCTGGCCTTGTGTCCGACATGGCCGCGCGCGGGTTCATCGCACCGCTGGGCGACGATACCGCAAACTGGGTCAAGGACAATTACGCCGCGGGTCAGTCCTGGGTGGATCTGGGAACATTCTCGGGGCCGCAGGGCGATGACGGCCTGTTTGGCCTGTTCTACAAGGTCGATGTGAAATCCCTTGTCTGGTTCAACCCGGAAAACTTCGAGGATTTCGGCTATGAGATCCCGACCTCGATGGAAGAGCTGAAGACCCTCACCGATCAGATGGTCGAGGATGGCAACACCCCGTGGTGCATCGGGCTGGGCTCCGGCGGTGCAACTGGCTGGCCGGCCACCGACTGGGTCGAGGATATGATGCTGCGGACGCAGGACCCGGCGGTCTATGACCAGTGGGTCAGCAACGAGATCCCATTCGACGATCCGCGCGTCGTCGAGGCGATCGAGGAGTTCGGCTATTTCGCCCGCAATGACGACTATGTCTCCGGCGGGGCAGGGGCGGTGGCCTCCACCGACTTCCGCGACAGCCCCAAGGGCCTGTTCGCCAGCCCGCCGCAGTGCATGATGCACCGTCAGGCATCCTTCATTCCGGCCTTCTTCCCCGAAGGCACCGAAATGGGTCTGGATGCGGACTTTTTCTACTTCCCCGCCTATGAGGGCAAGGAGCTGGGCAACCCGGTTCTGGGGGCCGGCACCATCTGGTCGATCACCAATGACAGCGATGGCGCACGGGCGCTGGTGGAATTCCTGAAATCCCCGATCGCGCATGAGGTCTGGATGGCACAGCAGGGCTTCCTGACACCGCACAAGGGCGTCAATACCGAGCTTTACGCCACCGACACGTTGAAGAAGATGGGCGAGATCCTTCTGTCCGCCGACACCTTCCGCTTTGATGCGTCGGATCTGATGCCGGGCGGCGTCGGTGCCGGCAGCTTCTGGACCGGTATGGTGGACTATGCGGGTGGCAAGCCTGCGGCGGAAGTGGCCACCGACATCCAATCCTCCTGGGACGCGCTGAAGTAACCGCACGTCCTGTCGCGGGGTCGCTCTGGGGCGGCCCCGCTTCCCTTGCCGGTGAGGCCGCGCCAACACGCGATCTGCCTTGTCGGCCCCAATTCTTCTTCAGGAGCCAGTCATGCATCCAGCCATTCAAGGGCTGCTGACCATCGCCTTTGGCGTCGGGGGCTGTGTCGGCTATTTCTACCTCTCGAACCTTATCCTCGACACGCTGATCTTTCCGGCGCGGGGCAAGGAGATTGCCCGCAATATCCGACGCGCCAATATGGTGCGACCGTGGCTGTTCCTGTTTCCGGCCCTGCTGGCGCTGGGGCTGTATCTCGCCTACCCGGTGGTGGAGACCCTGCGTCTGTCGCTGACCGAACGCCAACCCGGCGGCGGGTCGGAGTTTGTCGGCCTTGCCAACTACAGCCAGATGCTGGGCGAGGACAAATTCTGGGAGGCGCTGCGCAACAATTTCCTCTGGCTTCTGGTGGTGCCTGCGGCCTCGACCGCGTTTGGCCTGCTGGCCGCGCAGCTCACCGACCGGCTGGCCTGGGGCAATATCGCAAAATCGCTGATCTTCATGCCCATGGCGATCTCCTTTGTCGGCGCGGCGGTGATCTGGAAACTGGTCTATGACGCCCGCCCGCCGGGCACCGAACAGATCGGCATCCTGAATGCGATCTACATCTGGCTTGGCGGTGTCGAGCCGCAGCAGTGGCTGACCATCCCGTTCTGGAACAACTTTTTCCTGATGATGGTGCTGGTGTGGATTCAGACCGGCTTTGCCATGGTGATCCTGTCGGCCGCCCTGCGCGGCATCCCCGAGGAAACCATCGAGGCGGCCATCGTCGATGGCGCCGGTCCGTTCCAGATCTTTTTCAAGATCAAGGTGCCGCAGATCATGGGCACGATCGTGGTGGTCTGGACCACCATTACCATCGTGGTGCTGAAGATCTTCGACATCGTGTTTGCCCTGACCAACGGCCAGTGGGAAACGCAGGTTCTGGCCAATTACATGTACGACAAGCTGTTCCGCGCCAATGACTGGGGCGTCGGCTCGGCCTCGGCGATGATCATCATGCTGCTGGTGACGCCGATCCTGGTCTGGAACGTCTACAACGCACGCCGCGAAATGCGCTGAGGGAGGGCTTTGCCATGAATGCCATTGCAGGACAGAAGCCCGGGCTGATCTGGGCGCTTCGTATCTCGGTCATCGTGCTGGTGGGGCTGTGGCTGTTCCCGACCGTGGGGCTTTTGGTGTCGTCCTTCCGGACCGGCGACCAGATTGCCACCTCGGGCTGGTGGAAGGCGCTGTTCCCGACCGAGCAGAACCTCACCCTGCGCACCGCCGCACCCGATACCCAGGTGCAGGACGGTGATGTCTGGGTGATCGAGGGCAACCTGTTCGCAGATGACAGCGAGGCGGAAATCTCCGCCTGGGGCACCAACGCCCGCGACATCTCTGCCTATGGGCCGGGTGACACCGCCGAGCTGCGCCGCGGCGGTCAACTGACGGTGCAGGCCGACGGCAGCTATCGCCTTCAGGCCGAAGAGGAAATGGGCGGACGCCGGGGGCCGCGGGTCTTTGTCACCGCTGTGGTGCCGCCGGAATTCACGCTGCAGAACTATGAGACCATTCTGATCTCGGGTGGGTCGACCGACAATATGGCGCGGGCGTTTTTCAACACGCTGACGGTGACCATCCCCGCGACGATCATTCCGATCCTGGTGGCCGCCTTTGCCGCTTATGCGCTGGCGTGGATGGAGTTCCCGGGCCGTGCCCTGCTGATCGCCGCCATCGTTGGCCTGCTGGTGGTGCCGTTGCAGCTGGCGCTGATCCCGCTGCTGAAGTTCCACAACGAGATCGGCATCGGCAAGGGCTACCTTGGCGTCTGGATGGCGCATACCGGGTTTGGCCTGCCGCTGGCGATCTACCTTCTCCGGAACTACATGGTGGGCATTCCGCGCGACATCATCGAGAACGCCCGCGTCGATGGCGCCACCGATTTCCAGATCTTCACCCGCATCATTCTGCCGCTGTCGTTCCCGGCGTTGGCCTCCTTTGCGATTTTCCAGTTCCTGTGGACCTGGAACGATCTTCTGGTGGCCATGGTGTTCCTGATCGACGCCACCGGCGAGACCACGGTGATGACCAAGCAGATCGTCGAGCTTTTGGGCACCCGCGGCGGCAATTGGGAGATCCTCGCGACCTCCGCCTTTGTCTCGATCGCGGTGCCGCTGGCGGTGTTCTTTGCCATGCAGAAATACCTGGTGCGTGGGCTTCTGGCCGGTTCGGTCAAGTGACCGACCCATGCACCGTGTTCAACTTTCAACCTCCGATGACGGACTTCACGACATGAACGCTCAGACCTCCATCAACCCCGCCTCCGTTCTGGCCAATGATCCTGACTGGTGGCGCGGGGCGGTTATCTACCAGATCTATCCGCGCAGCTATCAGGACAGCAACGGCGACGGCATCGGCGATCTGCCGGGCATCACCTCGCGGCTGGAGCACATTGCCTCGCTCGGGGTGGATGCGATCTGGATTTCGCCCTTCTTCACCTCGCCGATGAAGGACTATGGCTATGACGTCAGCGATTATTGCGATGTCGATCCGATGTTCGGCACATTGGCCGATTTTGACGCGCTGGTGGCCAAGGCGCATGACCTTGGCCTGCGGGTGATGATCGATCTGGTGCTGTCGCATACCTCCGACCAGCATCCCTGGTTCGCCGAGAGCCGCCAGAGCCGCGACAACCCCAAGGCCGACTGGTACGTCTGGGCCGACCCGCAGCCCGATGGCACGCCGCCGAACAACTGGCTGTCGATCTTTGGTGGCCCCGCCTGGCACTGGGATGCGCGGCGCGAACAATACTACCTGCACAACTTCCTCGTCTCGCAGCCGGACCTGAACTTCCACTGCGACGCGGTGCAGGATGCCTTGCTGGACGCCACCCGGTTCTGGCTCGACCGCGGCGTCGATGGCTTCCGTCTGGACACCATCAACTTCTATATCCACGACAAGGAGCTGCGCTCCAATCCGGCCCTGCCCAAGGACCAGCGCAATGCCAATATCGCGCCGTCGGTGAACCCCTATAACCATCAGGAGCACCTCTATTCCAAGAACCAGCCGGAGAACCTCGAATTCCTGGCGCGGTTCCGCGCGCTGCTGGATGAATACCCGGCAAAGACCGCCGTGGGCGAGGTGGGCGATGCGCAGCGCGGGCTGGAGATCCTTGGTCAATACACCGCCGGCGATACCGGCGTGCACATGTGCTACGCGTTTGAATTCCTTGCCAAGGACCCGCTGAACGCAGCGCGGGTGGCAGAGGTGTTCGACACCGTCGACGACGTGGCCGCCGATGGCTGGGCTTGCTGGGCGTTTTCCAACCACGACGTTGTCCGCCATGTCAGCCGCTGGAACCTGTCGGATGCGGCGCTGCGGCTTTATACCACCATGATGATGTGTCTGCGCGGGTCGGTCTGCATCTATCAGGGCGAGGAATTGGGCCTGCCCGAGGCCGACATCGCCTTTGAGGATCTGCAAGACCCCTATGGCATCGAGTTCTGGCCCGAGTTCAAGGGCCGCGACGGCTGCCGCACGCCGATGGTCTGGGATCAGGGCAACACCTATGGCGGTTTCTCCGAGGCACGCCCTTGGTTGCCCGTCAGTCTGGAGCATGCAAACCGCGCAGTAAGCATGCAGGAAGCGGACCCGGACGCGCTGTTGCACCACTATCGCCGCGCCATCGCCCTGCGCCGCGCCCATGCCGCCCTGTCGCGGGGCAGCCATGACCGGGTGCAGGCCACGGGCAATGTGGTGCAGTTCACCCGCACTGCCGAAGGCGAAGAGATCTTCTGCGCCTTCAACCTCGGTGACACACCGGCGGAAATCACCCTGCCCGCGGGCGCGTGGGAGCAGCTAGGTGCGGATCTGGGCGCTGCGGATGTGGCGGCGACGGTGGGCACACTGACACTGGCTCCGTGGCAACCTTGCCTCGCACGGCGCGTATAAAACACTCTGGGAGGAGGACACCATGGCGAACCTGAAACTGACCGGAGTGGAAAAGACCTATGCCGGCGCGGTCAATGTCCTGAACGACATCAACCTCGATATCCAGCAGGGCGAGTTGATCGTCTTTGTGGGGCCATCGGGCTGCGGCAAGTCCACGCTGTTGCGGATGATCGCGGGGCTGGAGCGGATCACCGGCGGCACGCTGGAGATCGACGGCGCGGTGATGAACGACATCCCGCCGGCGCAGCGCGGCATCGCCATGGTGTTCCAGTCCTACGCGCTCTACCCGCATATGACGGTGCGCGACAACATGGCCTTTGCGCTCAAGATTGCCGGCAAAAGCAAAGAGGAGATCGACGCCGCCATCGAGCGCGCGGCCAAGATCCTGCAGCTGGAGGATTACCTCGACCGCTTGCCCAAGGCGCTATCGGGCGGGCAGCGGCAGCGGGTGGCGATCGGCCGTTCCATCGTGCGCGACCCGAAGGTCTATCTCTTTGACGAGCCGCTCTCGAACCTCGATGCGGCCTTGCGGGTGGCGACGCGGATCGAGATCGCGCAGCTGAAGGAGTCGATGCCCGACAGCACCATGATCTACGTGACCCACGATCAGGTGGAAGCAATGACCCTGGCCAGCCGCATCGTGGTGCTGGCCAACAAGGGCATCGCCCAGGTGGGCACGCCGCTGGAGCTCTATGAGCGCCCCGAAAACGAGTTTGTGGCGCAGTTCATCGGCTCTCCGGCGATGAACCTGATCCCGGGCGAGGTGATCGCGACGGGCGAACAGACGCGGCTGCGGCTGGAACACGGCGAGGAGATCACCTCCACCGTGCCGACACGCGACAGCGATATGGGGTTGCAAGTGAATGTGGGCGTGCGCCCCGAGGACCTGTTCGAAGAGGGCGAGGGCGGTGCGGTGATCGACACCACCGTCAATATCGTCGAAGCGCTGGGAGAGGTCACGGTGCTGTATTTCACCGCAGCCCCGGGCCGGGAGCCGCTGATTGCCAAGCTTCCGGGCATCCACGGCGGGCTGCGAGGGCAGCGCGTGCGTCTCTTTGCCAGACCGGACAAGGTACATCTGTTCCACAACGGGCGGTCGCTTCTGTATCGCTGATCCTGCAAGCCGCCATTCTGTGTCCACAGCTGCGCGCGTCCCGTTCGGGGCGCGCGTTTTTGCACCGACTCCTAAAACTTTAACGATTGCTGCCTCAGTTAAGGGATCTGAAACCTGTTCGAATGTGGCAATTGTGACAGATTTGGTGCCCCACATCGCTGATTTTGCGGTGGTATTATCCACCGAAACGGGAACAATCCGGGGATATTGGCCCTGTATTCGCTACAATTTGTTTTAAATTCCATGACTTTAGGGTCAATTTGTCTTTATTGTTAACTTTTGTGCCCATAGTGCATGGGTTTTCTGCGATCCTGACCCTGATCTGACCTGGGGGGGTTAAGGTTTGTTAACACTGTCACAATCAATCCATGAATTGGTCCAAGGCCAACAGGGGCCAGCCATATTCCAGCCGCACGCCTGAACGAGGGTGTGAACGTGGGAAAATGGAGTGGAACCATGAGACTGATGCTAGCGATCATCGCGGCATGCCTGTCTTTCGGCATGTCCGAGTCTGCCATGGCCAAGGATCGCAGGGCCAGCAGCTTGCCGGGGTGGGAAGCTGTCGGGCGGCTCAATATAGCCGGAAAATACATGTGCACGGGAACGCTGATTGCGTCCAACCTCGTTCTGACCGCGGCGCATTGCGTCTATGATGCGCAGACCGGGCGGCGGGTGAACCCGCGCGGGATCCGCTTTGAGGCGGGGCTCGACGGGCGCCGGTTCAAAGCGGCGCGTATGGTCAGCAAGGCCGTGATACACCCGTCCTATCAATTCCGTGCAGGCGGCGACGCGCAATTGGGACATGACATCGCGGTGCTGCGCCTGTCGACGCCGATCAGCCGGACCGAGATCCGCCCGTTTACGATGTCCGCCCGCGCCGACCGGGGGGCGAGTGTGGATGTGCTGTCCTACAGCTATCACAATGCAACGCGGGCCAGCCGTCAGCAGGGGTGCCATGTGCTGTCCCGCCGTACCCGGACGCTGGTGATGTCTTGCCGTGTCGATTTCGGAGCCTCCGGCGCCCCAGTGCTGGACGTCACCCCGGGCCAGACGCCCAAGATCGTCTCGGTGATTTCGTCAAAGGCCGCGATGGGCCATCGCCGGGTGTCGATCGGAACCGCTCTCGACAGCACGCTGCGGATGATGATGCAAAACGCGATCTGACGGTGCTGCCAGGCTGGCGGTGGGGCCAGCTTTAGACAACGATGCCAGGTGTGACAGGCCAGAACGGCTGTCTCTCCTCGCAACATGAGAATGACGGCCCGCTGAATGTGTCAGCGGTGATCCGGACCCTCGCTGGCAGGGCCGGTTTTTTGCTGTTCCGCACCCGTGTCGCGCGCTCGGTCGGAGCCGGTCCTAGGGTTCGCGGAAGGCTTCGCGGGATTTGTAGAGCGGTTTCAGAAGGTAGCTCAGAATGGTCTTGGAGCCGGTCTGAAGCTCTGCGGTGGCGCGCATGCCGGGGCGGATCTCGATCTGCTGCTGGCGCGCGGTGAGGCTGGAGCGATCCACCCGCACCGTTACCCGGTAGTAGGGCGGCGCGTCTGGATCGCGCTCATCCTCGAAGGTATCGGCGGAGACGATGTCGACTTTGCCCCGGAGCGAACCGTAGATGGTGTAATCATAGGCGGTGAGCTTGATGGTCACATCCTGACCGCGCTGCACGTTTGCGATATCCTCGGGCTTCACCCGCGCCTCGACAAACAGCTCTTCGCCCAATGGGATTATTTCGAGGATCTCGTCCCCGGGGCGGATCACGCCACCGATCGTGGTGACGGCAAGGCTGTTGACGATGCCGGCCATCGGCGAGGTAATCACGGTGCGCTCCAACTGATCGCGGGCGAGCCGCTGTTCCTGCCGCAGCGAGGTCAGTTCGCGCAGGGTGTCGGAGTATTCCTCGGCCAGTTCCAGTTCCGACTGGGTGCCGATCTCGTCGAACTTTGCCTGTGCGTCGCTGACCTTCTTCTTGGCTTCGTTCACCTCCAGCAGCGCCACGATCTTCTGCTCGTGCAGGGAGCGCAGGTTCGACAACTCGTTCTTCAACTGGCGCAGAATGTCCTCGGCGCTGTTGCGGCGGCTGTCGAAATCGCTCTGACGGGCCTTGAGCAGCGCGCGCTCCGAAGCGAGGATGGAAGGCGAGCGGCTTGCCAGCGCCCCGGGCACCGTGAATTCATAGGCGCCCTCGATCTCGGCCTCCAGTCGGTATTGCTTGATCTCAAGCGCGTCGATCTGGTCTTGCAGGTCGTCGGACGCGGCGCGGAACTTGGTGTCCTGGAGCTTGGCCAGGACCTGTCCGGCCTGCACCGTATCGCCCTGGCGCACGTGCAGCTCGGCCAGGATGCCGCCTTCGAGGTTCTGCACGATCTGCGAGCGGGACGAGGACACCACCTGCCCATCGGCGCGCACGATTTCATCGACCGAGGCAAAGCCGGCCCAGGTCAGGAACAGCACCAGCACCAGCGCCACCAGCTTGATCATGCGGCTGGCGCCGTGGGTGCCTTCGAGAATGTCCATATCGGCTGCAATGCTCATGAGGCTTTGCCCCCTCCGTTCAGATGCGCCAGAACCTCGTCGCGGGGGCCGTCGACGACCATGCGCCCGGCTTGCAGGATCAGGGTGCGATTGGTCAGAGACAGGATCGGCATGCGGTGGGTCGCAATGATGGCCGTGCGCTCGCCGAGCCAGTCATCCAACCGGCTGACGAGGGTGCGCTCCAGGGTCTGGTCCAGGGCCGCAGTGGGTTCGTCCAGCAAAACGACTGAGGGGTTCTGCAGGTGCAGCCGGGCCCAGCCCACGGCCTGACGCTGGCCGATCGACAGGCCCGCGCCGCCGTCGCCGATCTGCAGGTCCAGGCCACGCGGGTGGCTGCGCACAAACGGGGCGAGGCCGGCAAATTCCAGCGCCGTCATCAGCTGTTCGTCGTCATGGGTCAGATAGGAGAGGTTCAGGTTGTCGCGCAGCGTGCCGGCAAAGAGCTTCACTTCCTGGCCGAGATAGCCGATGTGACGGCGCAGGTCGCGCGGCTCGATCTGGCTCATATCGGTGCCGTCGATCATGACGCGACCACGTTCGGGGGCGTAGAGGCCCGAGAGCAGCTTCAGCAGGGTTGATTTGCCCGAGCCGTTCACGCCAAGGACCGCAACCCGCTGGCCGGGGGTGATGGCCACGGCGGGCACATCCACGGTTGGTGCGCCTTCGGGGTCGTAGCGGAACACCACCTCGCGCAGCTCAAAGCGGCCTTCGATGGTCTCGCGGCGCAGATAGGCGCGACCTTTCTCGCGCTCCTGCGGGGCGGTGGCGATGACGTCCAGCGCATCCAGCGCCGCGCGCACATTGCTCCAGCGCGCCAGCGTGCCGGCGAATTGCGTCAGCGGCGCCAGCGTGCGGCTGGTCAGGATGCCGGTGGCGATGATGGTGCCGACGGTGAATTCGCCTGCAAACACCATGTAGGTGCCCAGAATCACGGCGCAGATATAGGTGGCCTGCTGCACGCCCTGGCTCCAGTAGGTCAGGGCGCTTGCCATTTTGCGCTGCCCGTTGGAGGCCTGCGAGGACAACAGGTTCAGCTCGTCCCAGAGCCGCAGGATGCGTTCCTCGCCGCGCTGGGTCTTGATGGTCTCCATCTCGCTGACAACCTCTTGCAGCAGCCGGCCGCTCTTGGCCGAGGCGCCCTGCGCCTGGCGGGTCATCGCCAGCATTTTCTTCTGGATGAAGTAGCCGGGCAGCAGCATCAGCACGCCGCCAATCATGATCACGTAGACCACCGGGCCGCCGATCGAGGCCACCAGCAGCAGGAAGACGGCGATAAAGGGCACATCCGCCAGCGTCGACAGGGTGGAGGAGGTGAAGAACTCCCGCACCGAGGAAAAGTCGCGCATCGCGGCAAACAGGCCGGAGGGGGGCAGCGGGCTCTGATCCATGCGCAGGCCGATGACCCGGCGCATCAGCTTGTGCTGCACGGCCATGTCGATCTGGCGTCCGGCGGCGTCGGTGATGCGGGCCCGGGCGAGCTTCAGCAGCCCTTCCATCCCGATCGCCATCAGCGCCCCGATCGCCAGCACCCAGAGCGTGGCCTGCGACTGATGCGGCACCACCCGGTCATAGACCTGCAGTGAGAACAGCGCCACCGCGACGGCCAGCACATTGGCCACCAGCGAGCCGAGCATGATCTCACTCATCTGGCGGCGGTACTTGGGAAATTCCCCCCAGAACCAATGCGATGTGTCAAGCTGGGGCGTATGGCGCTGGGTCAGCTGTGCAAGCGTCGCGCGCGCGGTCAGAACCTGCCCGGTAAAGAAGGGCATGAAGTCCTGCATCGGCACTTCGGCCCGATTGTCAGGACAGGACGTATCGTAGATGGTCACACCGGCCTTGCCCTGGCTCAGCACCAGCACCGGCTGGCCGCCCTGCATGATCGCGATCGCGGGCCAGGTGCGCGCGGTGGGGCGTTTGACCTGCTGCACGCGGGCCTTCAGGCCGGAGGAGATCAATGCGCTCATCATCGCTTCGGGGCGCAGGGAGGCTGCGCCGCTGGCCTGGAGCTGTTCGACCAGATCCTGCGGTGCCAGCGTCACCCCGCGCAGCGAGGCGAGGCGGCACATGAGCTGTGCCCGTGCCTTGATCCGGTCGTGATAAGGGACAGCGTCCTCCGGGGCGGGGTCCGTGTCCTGCGCGGATGGAGCAGTGATCGCCGTGGGGGAGATCGTCGCGATGGTCTCGTCTTCGCGGCCCGGTTCCGGGGGCGCGGCGGCATCGCTTTCGCGCGCTGCACTGTCGTCCGTGGGGGCCGGGGGAAGGCTAGGTGTCATCGAGGCCTGCGGGGCGCTTTCGCGCATCTCTGCCTCGGGGCGCGGGCCGACCTGGGCTGAGGTTTCGGCAGGCGAGGGGGCCACCATGGAAATCTTGACCGGAGCCTTGCCTCCTTTGCCAGCGGGACCGGAAGCGCGCCCCTTGAGAGCACGCCCGCCGGTCACGGAGGAGAGCTTCAAGCCGCGCTTGGCTGGTTTGGGCGCCGTTGCGGGCGGAGTCTGATTGTCGTGATCCGTCAAATCTTGTCCCCATCCGCCAACAGACCCAGCGAGGCCGCAAGCGCCAGCTGGATCAGCACAACTTCATATTTTGCGTCGATATAGGCCTGTTCCCGCTTCACCAGTTCCTCATAGATCGGGATCACGTCCATGACCGGGCGCTGACCGGCCTCGAACTGGGCCTTGAACAGGTTGTAGGTTTCGCGGCTGGCGCGTGACAGCGACAGGGCCTCGCGTTCCTGGCGGCGATAGGAGGCCAGGCGCTGGATCTCGCGGCTGTACTCGCGCCGTGCCTCTTCCTCCACCTCGCCGATGCGACGGCGGGCGGCTTCTTTGGAGGCTTCGACGGCCTGCAAGGCGGCGGGCGTGCCAAGGCCAAGCGGCTCGGCCAGGTTCAACAGCACGCCGGCGCCCTCACCCTCGCTGCCGACCTGCCCGGTCGCCGAGACCTGCGGCAACAGGCCGGCGCGCTCCATCTTGGCCTGTTCGATGGTGCGGGTGGCTTCGGATTGGGCCTTCAGGACGCTCAGGTAGGCGCTGCCGTCCGGCGGCAGGCTGAGATCCAGCCGCCGCGGCGAGGCCGGGAACTGCTGGCCTGTCATCGCTTCCAGCTCGGCGCGGGCGGTGCGGGCGGCATCATTGGCCGTGGCCATGCTGGATTGCACGCCGCTGATCTTGGACTGCACCACATTGAGGTCGGAGCGGTCCGACACGCCCCCATTGACACGGCCCACCACCACGCGCTCGAAATCGCGCATGGTGCGGATGGCGCGATGGGCATAGGCGGCTTTCTCGTCCCCGCGCAGCCCTGCCACATAAAGCGAGAGCGCGGTTTCGACCCGGTCGTTCATGTCTTCGGACAGGGTGACGGCGGCCACTTCCACGTCGGCGGCGGCAAAGGCGCGCTCGGCCTTGCGGCGGCCATTGTCGAACAGCACCTGCTCCAGCAGCAGGCTTGCAACCATTTCACCGAGATCGTTGAGGCTCACGCTCGGGCGCAGAGAGGGCAGCCAGTTCTTTGACTTTGCCTCGGCGCGCAGCTTGGCGCTGATGAGGTCGGATTCGGAGGCACGGGCAGAGGCCGACAGCGCCGCATCCGCGACGGTATCGTAAATACTGCCCGGTTCCAGCAGCGAGCGGCGCTGCATCAGCGCCGAGATGACTTCGGATTGCGGGGCATCTTCCGCCTGGGCGAAATTGCTGCGTGCAGCGCCGGTTGCCGGATCTCCCGCCGCGGTTCCGGGGGCGGGCAGATCACAGGCCGTCAGGCTGCACATCAGTGCAACGGCAGAAATGCGTCGTGCCAGAGCCATAGCTGTCCCTCGTGCCTCAGATCCCATGGTTGATCCACGGGTTATCGCCTCGGCGCGCCCCGACCGCCCCCGCGAGGAGGGCAGGCGGCGCGCGCGCCGGGCGTTTTTAGATGATGACATTCACGTCGTCTTCGACCAGGAGCGTGGTGTCACCGTCGCCGATGGTATAGACATTGAAGGTCTCGCCATCCACGTCGCGGGTTCCGTCGGCGGTTCCTCCGGTGAGGGTGATGGTATGAGAGGTTCCACCCTCACTAGGGCCTACGTTGTCATCCCCGCGGACCACCAGGGTATCCGAGTTTGAGGACAAGTTGTTGATCATCTCTTCGGTCAGCGTGACGTTGGCGCCGTTGCCGCTGTCTTCGAACACAAGGTCGAGCGTATCGATATTGTGCTCGCCAACCGAATTCAACAGGTCGGAACTGACGGATTGCTGGTCGATCACCAGTACTGAAGAACGGTTGCCTGCGTCATCGGTGCCCTGAATGACCAGATTGGTGCCATCAGCGAGAGGTTGGTCTAGATCCAGCTGAACCTCGGCGGCGGAGTTGAACTCGGTAAAGCCAGCCTCTGTCGCGTTGCCGCTGCCATCGAGTGAGAACAGCGAAAGATCATCATCTGTAGGATTCAGATAAATGTCGGATATTTCGCCGCTACGGATCGTGACGCCGTCGAAATCAGGGGTGTCGACATCGGTATCAATGCTGAAGTCCTGGGTGATGGTCTCCACATTCCCGGCCGGGTCGGTGGCGGAAATGGTGGCGGTCACATCACGGGAGTCCGTGCCCAGATCATCACCGTCGAGCGTCAGGCTCCAGTTGCCGTCGTCGTCGACGCTGGCCGGGTAAGTGGTGCCATCGATTTCCACAGAAACGGTGGAGCCTTCCTCGACTGTGCCTGCCAGTGTAAAGCCAGTGGCGAGTTCGTCGATGTTCACCACATCGTCCGAGGTCTGAAGCGTCTCTGACCCATAGTTCACCACCTCGGTGTCGAGCGCCACCGTGTCGCTGTCGGTCTCGGTGTTGCCGAGGTCATCGCTGATCGAGGCGGTGACATCGAGCGTGTCTGTGCCTTCGTCGATCTCGCTGGCGTCGAAATCATAGGACCAGTTGCCGTCGGCGTCGGCGACGGTGGTGCCACTGGCATCGCCGAGCGTCACGGTGACGGTCTCGCCCGCGGTTGCAGTGCCGGTGATGGTCACACCGTCCGCGCGCTCCGCGGCATTAATAATATCGTCGGTTTCGATCGGGTCATCGTCAAGCTGGACAAAACCGGCATCGGTATCGACCGCGATGGTCGATGTCGCCGTCGCGGTATTGCCCGCCGTATCGGTCGATGTGACCGTGATCTCGCGATCATATTCGCCCTCGGTGTCGAAGACGGTGCCCGAGGGGTAAGTGACGGTCCAGGTGCCATCGCTGGCCGCGGTGGTTGTACGGGTGACCCCTTCGATGGTGACTTCGACGGTGGCCCCGGCCTCGGCCGTGCCGGTAATCGCCACACCTGCCGCCGCTTCTGCCGCGGTGACGATGTCATCCCCGCCCGACAGGCCGCTGTCGATGGTGACGGCGGTTTCGGTATCCACCTCCAGCACATCCGTCGTGGTGGTGCTGTTGCCATGCGGGTCGGTGGTGGTGATGGTGATCCCGGTTTCGTATTCGCCGGTTTCGATTTCATCAGAGGTAAAGGTCACCGACCAGGTGCCATCTTCGGCGACCGTGGTGGTTTGAGTGGCGCCGTTGATTTCCAGGGAAACCGTCGCGCCCGCCTCGCCGGTGCCGGTGATGATGGTGCCACTGGCCTGCTCGTCGCCGTCGACGATATCGCCGACCGACTGTGTGCCTTCGGTGATGATGACGGTGGGCGGCTCGGAGTCGATGTCGATGGTGGGGCCGTCCAGGTCCTCGTAGGTGGTGCCATCGGGGGCAACCACGTCAACCACGGTTTCATAGACTCCGTCATCGGGCAGATCGTCGGTGGGAACGTTCACCGACCAGGTGCCGTCATCCTCGACAGTGGTGGTGACCACCACATCGCCGATGGTGACCTCCACATCGGAGCCCGCCTCGCCGGTACCGGAAATGGTCACGCCGTCAGGGTCGCCCTCGGGGACATCATAGGTGCCGTCGGCATCATTGACGGTCGGCACGATGGTGTCGGTGCCGCCGTCACCTCCGTCGCCATCGCCGCCGCCTCCACCGCCGCCGCCACCGACGCCGGCAATGACCGCTGCGCCGGCAGCCGCTGCTCCCACGCCGCCAAGCCCGCCGAGAAGGGGCGCGGCCAGGGGTGCGACCACCGGTTCGATGCGGTCCACATCGAGGAAGACCATATCGTCATAGGCGCTCCACTTGCCCGACAGGTCCAGCGGCTCGTAGCTGGCAAAGAGCATGCCTTCGGATTTGTCCTCCAGGACAACCTCGATGAAATCGCCCTCGTCGCTGAGGAACAGGTTTTTCGGACCGGTGCTGGCGGTGTCGTAGAACCCGTCCAGCTCCACCACAGTGCCATCGGCCAGCGTGACGTGAAGGTCACGCCCCCGGCGGGCGTAGCTTTCGACATCGGTCGGGTCGAGGTTGAGGGAAATATCCTTGGCCCCGGTTGTCGGGATGATGGAAGGGGATCCTTCTGCCGAGGTGCCATGCTGGTTGGTGCCCAACGCATCGCGGGCAATAAATGCAACGGTGCTCATGCTAAACTGCTCACTTTATACAGGACACGCCCTCATGCGAGGCACGCGCCGCTGGTTTCATTCGCCTATATGTGTCTGCCGTGTGCCGTCTCTGCGGCTTTATTGAGGTTAATATGCATTCATCTCTAATTATGTGTCCAGTCCAAGATTGACGTGGGGGACCATGAATGGGGCCGGGGCGTGCCTCAAACTCCTCACTTTTCTGACTTCTCCGGCGCGGAGTGACCAATTTGCCTCAGTTCTTAAGGAAGTGTTGCCGGCGCCAAAAAGGCGGACGCGGCCCGTCGTGTGGCATCGTTCAGCATCGCAAATCAGCTGTGAACCGGTGTTGCGCAGGCCATCCAAAGCGTCGCGGCTGCGGGTCAAGAACGAGGCATTCACACTTTCTGACGCTCTGATCGCTCACATTTGAAGCAGAGGAACATAAAAGTTTACTGGTATTAATAGAAAATATACCAAAGTTCGTTATGCTGAGTGGCACATGTAGTGTATGCTATCAGTAAAAGATATCCGACGCCGAGGCCCTTGGCGCCAGTCAAAATCCCTCTACCGTTAAGGGAGAGAGGGATGCTGGGTCGGGAGACGGCCACGAGCGCCGAGCAGAACCCAAAGACCACACTTAACGCGGACACCTCAACGGCCCTCGTCAGGCTACCCTGTTCGCGTGGAATCCCAGAACCCAGGAGGACGGGTAACGACGTTAACCAGGAGGCGAGACCCCGATGAATAAAGTTGCAGAGCTTTTTGCAGAGGCCTATGGCCAGACGCGCGAGCAGGAAATGTCTTTGCAGGACTATCTCACGGCCTGTCGCGATGATCCCAGCATGTACGCCAATGTCGCGGAACGCATGCTGAAGGCGATCGGCGACGAGGAACTGGTTGACACATCAAAGGACGCCCGGCTGGGGCCGATCTTCCAGAACCGGACGATCAAACGCTATTCCGCTTTCAAGGATTTCTACGGCATGGAGGACACGGTCGAGCGGATCGTGGGATACTTCCGCCATGCGGCGCAGGGGTTGGAGGAGCGCAAGCAGATCCTCTACCTGCTGGGGCCGGTCGGGGGCGGTAAGTCCTCTTTGGCGGAACGGCTGAAGCGGATCGTCGAGGATCAGCCGATCTACGTGCTGAAAGCCGGCAACGACCTGTCACCAATCTTTGAAAGCCCGCTGGGCCTGTTTGATCCGGTACGGATGGGGCCGATCCTGGAAGAAGAATACGGGATCGCGACCCATCGCCTGCCGGGGCTGATGTCGCCTTGGGCGGTGCAGCGGCTGGACGAGTTCGAGGGCGACATCAACAAGTTTACCGTCGTGCGCCTGCATCCTTCGCGCCTGCGTCGCATCTGTGTCGCCAAAGTGGAGCCGGGGGACGAGAACAATCAGGACATCTCCACCCTGGTCGGCAAGGTCGATATTCGCCAGCTGGAACACTACAGTCAGGACAATCCGGATGCCTACAGCTTTTCCGGCGGTCTGAACCGGGCCACGCAGGGTGTGCTTGAGTTCGTCGAGATGTTCAAAGCGCCGATCAAGATGCTGCACCCGCTGCTGACCGCCACGCAGGAAGGCAACTACATGGGGACCGAGAGTTTCGGCGCGATCCCCTTCAACGGCCTGATCCTGGCGCATTCCAACGAGAGCGAATGGCAGCAGTTCAAGAACAACAAGAACAACGAGGCCTTTATCGACCGGGTGTCGATCGTGAAGGTGCCGTATTGTCTGCGGGTTTCGGACGAGGCGAAGATCTACGAAAAGCTGATCCAGAACTCCGAGCTGCGCGAAGCGCCCTGTGCGCCGGAAACCCTCAAGATCCTCAGCCGGTTCTCGGTGCTGACACGACTGAAGCCGCATGAGAACTCAAATCTCTACTCCAAGATGCGGGTCTATGACGGCGAGAGCCTGAAAGACACCGACCCCAAGGCCAAGACCGTACAGGAATATCAGGACCGCGCCGGCGTCGACGAAGGCATGAACGGGGTTTCCACCCGCTTTGCCTTCAAGGTGCTGTCGTCGGTGTTCAACCATGACACCAAAGAGGTCGCAGCCGATCCGGTGCATCTGATGTATGTGCTGGAAGGGATGATCAAGCGCGAACAATTCCCGCAGGAGACGGAACAGAAATACCTGGAGTTCATCAAGACCGAGCTTGCGCCGCGCTACGAGGAGTTCATCGGCAACGAGATCCAGAAGGCCTATCTGGAGAGTTATACCGAATACGGTCAGAACGTCTTTGACCGCTATATCTCTTATGCGGACGCCTGGATCGAAGAGCAGGACTATAAAGACCCCGATACCGGGCAGCTCTACGATCGCGAGGTGCTGGACGCGGAACTGTCGAAGATCGAAAAGCCGGTCGGCATCGCCAATCCCAAGGATTTCCGCAACGAGGTTGTGAAATTTGCCCTGCGGCACCGCGCCAACACCGGCTCGAACCCGGCGTGGAACTCCTATGAGAAACTGCGCGATGTGATCGAAAAGCATATGTTCAGCCAGGTCGAGGAACTGCTGCCGGTGATCTCCTTCGGGTCCAAGAAGGACAGCCAGACCGAGAGCAAGCACCAGGAATTCGTCGAACGCATGCGCGAGCATGGCTACACCGATAGGCAGGTCCGACGCCTCGTCGAATGGTACATGCGAGTGAACAAGGCGGGCTAACAGGCGGGAGGTGTCTATATGCACCACTTCATCGACAGGCGCGCAAATCCAAAGGGCAAAAGCTTGGGGAACCGGCAACGGTTCCTCAGACGCGCGCGCGAGAACATCAAGGAACGCGTTGACCGTTCAGTCCGGGAGAAATCCATCGGCAAGGGCGAGAGCGTTCCGGAAAATGGCGAGAAAATCACCATTCCCGCCAAGGGGCTGAAGGAACCGCGCCTGTATCACGGCCCCGGCGGCAATCGCCGCCACGTATTGCCCGGCAACAAGGAGTTTGTTGTGGGCGACACCATCGACCGGCCGCAGGGCGGTGCTGGCGAAGGCGGGCGCAAGGCCTCCGAAGACGGGGAGGGGGATGACGAGTTTTCCTTCACCCTGACGCGGGATGAATACCTTGAAATCCTGTTCGACGGGCTGGAGCTGCCGGATCTGGTGGAAAAGGCCACGGTGGAGACCGAGACCATCGGCACCCGCCGCGCGGGCCTCACCACGGCCGGCACCCCTAACAACCTGAACCTCGTGCGCACCATGCGCAATTCTCTTGGCCGCCGCATCGCCCTGCAGCGCCCCACCACCAAGAGCCAGCGCGACCTGGAAGCGCAGATTGCCGATCTGGAAGCGGTCGAGGCGCGTTCGCCCAGCCAGGAGTCACTGCTGGAGGAGTTGAAGGTCAAACTCGACGGCATCAAGCGCAAGCGCCGCGTGGTCGGTTATATCGACCCGCTGGATCTGCGGTTTGATACCTTTGTCCCGGAAAAGATCCGCAACTCCCGTGCCGTGGTCTTCTGCCTGATGGATGTCTCCGGCTCCATGCAGGAGCGCGAAAAGGATCTGGCCAAACGGTTCTTCCTGTTGCTGCATCTGTTCCTGACGCGCGGCTATGAGCACACCGAAATCGTCTTTGTGCGCCATACCCATTACGCGCAGGAGGTTGATGAGGAGACGTTTTTCTACGCCCGCGAAACCGGCGGGACGATCGTCTCCACCGCGCTGGAAAAGATGAAGGAAATCATCGACGAACGCTACCCGCCGGACGAGTGGAACATCTACGGCGCACAGGCCTCGGACGGGGAGAATTTCGGCAATGACTCGGTGCGTTGCCGCAAGATCCTGACCGAGCAGTTGCTGCCGGTCTGCCAGTTCTACGCCTATGTGGAGATCGTCGAGGAGAGCGCCCAGATGCTGCTCGACAACACCGAGGCGGGCGAGGATCTCTGGCAGAACTACCGGCAGGTCAAGGACAAGGTCGCGCATTTCGAAATGCAGCGCGTGTCCGAACCCGGGCACATCTATCCGATCTTCCGGGAGTTCTTCCTGCCCAAGGTGAAAGGCTAAGCCTCATGCAGACTGCAAAATCCACCGCCACACCGCTGTTTACCGGGCCGGAGTGGACATTCGAGCTGTTGGAAAAGGCCCGCGACGCCATTGAAAAGATCGCGCTTGAGGATCTGGGGTTGGATGTTTACCCGAACCAGATCGAGATCATTTCGGCTGAGCAGATGCTGGATGCCTATTCCTGCGTCGGCCTGCCGCTGATGTATCACCACTGGTCCTTTGGCAAGCATTTCGCCCGTGACGAGGCGCTCTATCGCACCGGGCGGCAGGGGCTGGCCTATGAGATCGTCATCAACTCCAATCCCTGCATCAGCTACAACATGGAAGAAAACACCATGGCGATGCAGACGCTGGTGATGGCGCATGCGGCCTTTGGGCATAACCACTTCTTCAAGAACAACTATCTGTTCCAGCAATGGACCGATGCCGATGGCATCCACGACTATCTGGCCTTCGCCAAGAACTACATCGCCGCCTGCGAGGAACGCTACGGCTATGATGCGGTGGAGGAGGTGCTGGACGCTGCCCATGCGCTGCAATCGCAGGGCGTGTTCCGCTATGGTCGCCCGCCCAAGCCCACCGCCGAAGAGCGCAAGGCCATGCAGCAGATGCGGGAGGCTTATGAAAAAGGCCAAAGCGCGCTTGATATCTGGACCGACGCGACGCTTGGCCTGAAGCGCGACCCCGAGGTGGACGGTGAAGACAGCGGCCATGCCGACCGGCGCAAGCAGATGAACATGCCGCAGGAGAACATTCTCTATTTCCTGGAGAAGCACAGCCCCGTGCTGGCTCCCTGGCAATGCGAAATCCTGCGCATCGTGCGGATGCTGGCGCAGTATTTCTACCCGCAGAAACAGACCAAGGTGATGAACGAGGGCTGCGCCACCTTTGTGCATTACTACATCGTCAACAAGCTCTACGATCAGGGGCTGATCACCCAAGGGGCGTTGATGGAGATCATGCACAGCCACACCAATGTGGTGATGCAGCCCGAGTATGATGATCCCCGCTATTCCGGTATCAACCCCTATGCGCTGGGCTTTGCGATGATGCAGGACATCCGGCGGATCTGCGAGGCGCCCACCGACGAGGATCGCGAGTGGTTCCCGGATATCGCGGGCGATCCGGACTGGCGCGGCGTGTTGCGCAACGCCTGGGCCAACTACCGGGACGAGAGCTTTATCCAGCAATTCCTGTCGCCGCATCTGATCCGCAAGTTCAAGCTGTTCACGCTGACCGACGATGAGACGCATCCGCAGCTGGTGATCAGCCAGATCCACAACCGCGCTGGCTACAGGGCGATCCGGCGTGACCTCGCCAGGCAATACGACCTGGCCTATATCGAGCCGGACATTCAGGTGACGGACGCGGATCTGAAGGGAGATCGGACCCTGAAACTCACCCATCGGGTGCGGGACAATGTGCATCTGGCCGAAGAGGATCGCGACGAAGTTCTCAGGCATCTGCGCCGCTTGTGGGGCTATGATGTCAAGCTCGCCGCCGTCGAGGCAACTGGCCAGACCTGATCCCGCTGCGGCATTGCGCTCTTGTTGCTGCGGTCGTACCCGGGAACGCTTCGGTCAGGGCACGAGGGGCGGATAATGCGGGTGGAGGTCGTCGATCACGACCGGATGGGTGTGCGGCCGCGACGGATGCGCCAACAGATGCGGGTGGTCGTCGGGGAGATCCGGATGCGCGTGGGGCAGGGGGGCGGCGGAGCCGAGCGGCCAGGCCCGGCTCCCTGCGAGAAGGCCGCAACAGCCGATCAGGGCGAGGACCACCAGGATTATCTCCTGCCCGAAATAGGTCATGCCCAGCCCGGCCAGCGGATAGCACAACAGCCAGCACGCGTGAGAGAGCGTGAATTGAGCCGCAAAGACGGCCGCCCGGTCCTCCGGGTGGGCAGAGCGGCGCAACAGGCGCCCCGCCGGCGTCAATGTCCCGGAATAGCCAACGCCCGCGAGAAACCAGCAGAGCAACAGGCCGCTCAGCGTCAGGCCGGCGACAGACCAGACGGCTGTTGCACAGAGGGATGCGCAGCCGAGGGCCGCAAAGCTCTGCATCACCTTGCGATCCTGCAGTTGACCGAGGAGGCCCGGCAGGAACAATGCGGTCAGCATCGAACCGGCGCCGAAGGCGCCAAGCACCAGCGCGACCTCCCCTTCGCCAAGGCCGAGTGACCCGCGCACCATTACCACCGTGTTCACGAACACCATCGAGGAGACCGCCGCAGCCGCCAGCGACAATCCCAGCAAACCACGCAGACGCGGGGTGCGCAGATAGATCCGCAGGCCCCGCGTGGTACGGTCATAAAACCCGCGCGGCGGTTGTGGTCTTGCTGCGGGCAGGCGGACCGAGATCACCAGCAATGCGGAAAGGGCAAAGCCCAATGCGGTGCCGAAGAACAGGGACGGGGCGCTGACAACCGTCAGCAGCAGCGCCGCAAGGGCGGGCGAGGCCAGGGACTCCAGGTCGTAAGCGAGGCGGGACAGGGACAGGGCACGGGTATAGTCCTCTTCATCCGGCAGGATGTCCGGGATTGTGGCCTGAAAGGCCGGCGTGAACCCTGCAGAGGCGGCCTGCAACAGAAAGACCAGCCCATAGATCTGCCAGACCGAACTGACAAAAGGCAGCCCGAGCACCACGGCGGCCCGGATCAGGTCGAGCATGACCAACCACATCCGCCGCGGAACCCGGTCGGCCAGCGCTGCGGCGATCGGGGCAAGGGTCACATAGCTGATCATCTTAATGGCAAGCGCCGTCCCCAGAACGCTGCCGGCGCGGTCACCGGCAATGTCATAGGCGGCCAGGCCAAGTGCCACCGTGGCCAGCCCAGTCCCCAAAAGCGCAATCACTTGCGCTGCAAAGAGGTGCCGATAGGTCCGGTTGTGGAACAGGTGCAACATGTGAAATCCTGGTGCCCCCTCGGGCGGGGCAGATGCAGCCTGCATCACGGGGAAGAGCGCCGCAAGAGAGCCGGAAGATCAAAAAAGCAGTTAACCCGAGAGAAACGCTGGAGCGCCATCCGCTATGACGCGCAGGCAGGCCGGGATAAGATGCAGGCAGGCGCTGACGGCGCAGCTCTGCGGCTTGGAAACGCGGACCGGGCGAACGGTCCGCGCTATTTTTGGGCCCTTGCGGGGGCAGGCGGCGTCGCGCCTCCGCGTGGATCAGAACTCCACGACGGCCCGGATCGACTTGCCCTCATGCATCAGCTCGAATCCTTCGTTGATCTGATCGAGGGTCAGCTTGTGCGTGATCATCGGATCGATCTCGATCTTGCCGTCCATGTACCAATCGACGATTTTCGGCACATCGGTGCGGCCGGAGGCGCCGCCAAAGGCGGTGCCACGCCAGGAGCGGCCGGTGACCAGCTGGAACGGACGGGTGGAGATCTCGGCCCCGGCAGGTGCAACACCGATGATGATGCTTTCGCCCCAGCCCTTGTGCGCGGCTTCCAGTGCGGTGCGCATCACGTTGACGTTGCCGGTGGCATCAAAGGTGTAATCGGCACCGCCGCCGGTGAGTTCAACCAGATGCGCCACCAGATCGCCGGTCACCTCGGAGGGGTTCACAAAATCGGTCATGCCGAATTTCTCGGCCATTGCGACCTTGCCGGGGTTGAGGTCGACGCCGACGATCTGATCCGCACCGGCCAGACGCAGGCCCTGGATCACATTGAGGCCGATGCCGCCGAGGCCAAACACGATGGCGGTGGAGCCGATTTCGACCTTGGCGGTATTGATGACCGCACCAATGCCGGTGGTCACGCCGCAGCCGATGTAGCAGACCTTGTCGAAGGGTGCGTCATTCCGGATTTTTGCCAGCGCGATCTCCGGCACCACGGTGTGGTTGGCGAAGGTGGAGCAGCCCATGTAGTGGTGGATCGGGGTGCCGTCCTCCAGCGAGAAGCGGGTGGTGCCATCGGGCAGAAGACCCTGACCCTGCGTCGAGCGGATGGCCTGACACAGGTTGGTCTTGGGGTTGAGGCAGTAATCACACTCGCGGCACTCTGGCGTATAGAGCGGGATCACGTGATCGCCGGGTTTCAGGCTTTTGACGCCTTCGCCCACCTCGATCACCACACCGGCGCCCTCATGGCCGAGGATCGCCGGGAAGATGCCTTCGGGGTCATCGCCGGAGCGGGTGAATTCGTCGGTGTGGCACAGGCCGGTGGCCTTGATCTCTACCAGAACCTCGCCCGCCTTGGGGCCTTCGAGGTTCACTTCCATAATTTCCAGCGGCTTGCCTGCTTCGAGAGCCACTGCGGCGCGGGTCTTGATCATCGCTTTGTCCTTCTTCTCAGACTTTTCAGGCCGTTACGCGCGTGCGCTGCCTGCTCCCGGAGCAAGCCTGCACGCGCAGATCCGGCCGGTTTGGTCGCCGGGGCGACCGTGTTCCACGGGGCTGTCGGGCACTGTGCGGATTTCTTAACAGCTACATCACGCCACGGGGCGTGCGCAACTGTCGAAAGCCGGGGCGCTCGTGCATCGTCAGGATGATCTATAGCGGGCGCAGGCGGGGCGGGTGGTGCTTAAAACCGACAGAAGCGTCATTCCCTGCGTCATGCCCCGCCATTGCGCTCAAGTTTCCGTGGAGTGGCTTGAGATTACCGGCGGTCGCGTCCATCTTGGCAGACAGGCGCGCGGCGGATGAAAGCCGGGCGCGGGGCAAGCGTTTGGGAGGCAAAGACAGATGAATATCGGTGATGTGGCGGCCAGGTCGGGATTGCCGGCCAAGACGATCCGCTACTATGAGGACATCGGTCTGATACGTCCCAACCGCAGCGCCAATGGCTATCGCTGCTTTGAGGAGCGCCACCTGCACAAGCTGGCGTTTCTGGGCCGGGCACGGGCGCTGGGGTTCTCCATCGAGGATTGTCGGGTCCTGCTTGGGCTTTACGAGGATGAAACGCGCGCCAGCGCGGACGTAAAGCAATTGGCTCAGGCGCATTTGACCAAGATCGAGGCAAAGATCGCCGACCTTGAGGCCATGCGCGAGACTTTGCGAGAGTTGATCACCTGTTGTGCCGGCGACAATCGCCCGGATTGTCCGATCCTGAAAGACCTGTCTGGCGATTGCGAGGACACGGGCTGAATGCTGCGTTTCCTCTTGCGGAGGCAGCCGGCCGGTTGATGGCAGTGCGTGATGGCGACCGGGGGAGCTCCCGCCCGTCGGGGGTGCATCTGAGATGCACCGCCCTCCCGTTGGGCCGGGCGCCGCGCCCTATGGGCGCGGCGGGGGCGCGTCCGGATCGGAGGCCTGTGCCTGATCCGCAAGGTTCGCCTGATCCGCGAGGTCTGCCGGCCAGAACGGGTTCGACCAGGCGCGTTTGCCGGCGCGGTCAATGACCGTCACACGCAACCACGGGCTCTGGGCCAATTGGCCAAGCGCAATGGTGGCCTCTGTCAGGCTGCTTCCGGTGACCATGGTTGATGCATTGCCCGGCGCTTGCACGATAACCGTGGTGGCCGCAGAGCATTTGACGCGGACGCGGCCGTTCTCATACCAGATGCCGTGGATCTCCGGTCCCTGAGAGGAGTAGAACAACCCCGCCTTCAGGGCGTCCAAGAGGGCCTCGGGCGTGTTTTCGCGGGCCTTCACCATGACCCAGCCGCCAAAGGCATCCGGTGCCTTGAAATGGGCGTCATCCGTCGCGATCAGGGTCAACCTGCGCCCTTCGGACAACAGCAGATCCAGCGTCGGCATGCCGGTGCCCCGGTCTGCAAAGCTGTGCGACTCGTGGTTGTAGATCTCCACCGCATGGGCTGCTGTAATGCTGCGGGCATCCGCCATCGTCAGCCCCGACCATTGCGGGTGGGCGAGGGCGACAAATGCACCTGCCTTGCGGGCGCGCTCGGCGATCTCCGGTCCGGTTTCCTGGCCCAGGACCGGCTGGAAATCCGGGGAATGCGACGGTTCGAAATCGGCCGGGAGCCCGACCGCCAGAAGGTGCCACAGCGCGCCGTTTTCCTGTGCGCCCGAGTGCAATTCAGCTCCCAGGAGCGTGGTGAAATTTTCGTCCCGATAGGGTGTCGTGTCGGTGATTGGGTAGTTCCAGCGTCCAACGAAGTGATCGGTGAGCGCGATGAAATCATAGCCTTCTGCCTTGTATCTTCTGCAGACCTCTTGTGGCGGCAAGGCGCCGTCGGTCATGTCTGAATGCGTGTGCAGGTTGCCGCGGAAGAAGCGGCCGGGCGTGTCGAAGGGGGGCAGTTGCATGCGGCTCTCATCTGGTCTGATCGTCAATTCCGCCCCTCTACAGGGGGACTGCAACAGGTGCATGACGCATTCATGACACGGCAAAGGCTTCTGCGTTGCCTGAACCGAGGGGGATCGCGTGCGCCCGGAGCGCGTGCCCGGGGCGCATGACTGATGAAAGAGGGGGAGGCGGGAGGAGCCACGCCCGACCAGTCCCGCAGCGTGCCGACGCACTCTGCGATGCACCGGCAGGCCGGTACAGATGCGCCCCGTCCCGCAAGCTCGGCTTGCGAGAGGGCAAAGCGCGCGGTGCCACGGCACCGTTGGGAAGCGGCACCCGCATCGGGAATGGAGGAGACCGGCGGGGCCACATCGCGCGGGCGCTGCCATACGCATTCCAAACCTCAGGTGCAAGTGACGGACTGGGGTGTGCGCGCTGTCGGGGCTCAGTCCTAGATCTGCTGGCAGAGGTGGCCTAGGTCTGCTGGCAGACGTGGGGTGTCTGGATGATTTGGAGAACCACAGTTCCCGCCGCGGCCCCGCACAAGCGTGGGGTAAAGCAACCCTAGCGCCTGTAGACCCGGCGATATCCGGGTATCTGCCGTGGTCGACCGTTAATAATACGCGAAAATTTTCCGGATGGAGGCCAAAGGGTACCATCAAACCCGCGGGTTCGATGGGGTCCGGGCTGGCGACAACGCTCACGGAGGAGAAGGTAAGGGGCCGAAGGCGTCTGTCCGGAGCCTCGCTCAATTCGGGATTCAAAAAACCAAACGAACATTCAATAAATATGAAAAATCATATACATCAACGCCTTTTGCGATGCAGCATTCCTTCAGGTTGCGGGTCTGAAGTTTCAATAAACAATCTAAGGTTGTTAAATACTTGAGCGCGTTAATTATTCGCGCCATCTGTTTACAGACCGTTAACCCGCTGAAAGTGCTGTGTTTTGTTTTCAATTATTTTTCTGTTGGTGATCTCGGGTTTTGGTGCTTTAATGATTCACGTGAAGTTGCTAATGTGCAATTTGTGAGTGTTTTGCCATAGTGGCTCTAGTAACTTGTATGGCGAGAGTGTCCAATGGTTGTAGTTTTGAAAGTCCGTCAGTACGGCGCGTTTGGTGTATTCAGGCCAGATGGGGAACCCATTCAACTCGGTGCGAAGCATCAGGCGCTCATGGCGCTTCTGATCACCGCCGAAGACGGGATCCGAACACGCGCATTCCTGGAACACACCCTGTGGAGCTTTGCGCAGCCCGAACAGGCCAAGGCAAGCCTGCGCACTGCGCTGTCCACTTTACGAAAACATATCGGTCCCTCGGCGTCCGCCGCTCTGACTGCAAATCGAGAGCGCGTCACGCTCAATCTCGATATGGTCGAGGTGGAAAATGATCCCAGCCGTGGTGTGTTTATGGAAGGTTTTGAATTGCCCCATGAGCATGCATTTGCGGAATGGCTGACCGAAATGCGGGATCAATCGCAGGGGCGCAGTGCTGCGCCGCAGGACCCGCCCTGGGGACCGCGTGACCGCAGTCGCGTCATTCTGGATGAATTGTTGCCCTCGATTGCGGTGCTGCCATTTATGCAGCGCTCTCCGGGCGGCTCGAATGCGCCGTTGGGGGCGATCCTGTCCGAGGAATTGTCACGACACCTGTCGCGAAGTCAGGCCTTCTCCGTGACCTCCTACATGGCGTCCCGCCAGTTCAGCCTGGAGGAGGTGCGCCCGGCCGAAGTGTCGTCGGTGGCGGGCGTCAGTTACCTAGTCTCCGGTTCGGTGTTCCTCAACGGCCATGACTACATTGCGCAGATCGATCTGCACGACTCGCACCGGGAAAAGGTGATCTGGTCACGGGAATTCCGCGGTAGCCTGTCAGGCCTGTTGATGGGGCAGAGCACGGCGCTGCGCGAGGCCACCAGCCAGATCGGCCAGACCGTCGTTGGCGAAGCTGTGCGGCTGGTCAGTTTCCGCCCCTTGTCGAACCTGGCCAACCACACATTGCTGATGGCGGCGATCGTGATGATGCAGAGCAAGCATCTGGATCAGTTCGAGAAATCCAACGAGATCCTGGATACGTTGATGGAGCGCGAAATGCACCATCCGGTGGTGCTGACCTGGGCCGGGATCTGGCATGTGATGCGGGTGCAAAAGGGCCTGTCGGAGGATCGTCACAAGAGCACGCTGATGGCGGAGAACCTCGCCAATGCCGCCTTGGCGCAGGACCCGGCGTTCTCGCTGGCGCATACGCTGAAGGGCATGATCGCCAGCTATCTGACCTTTGATTTCGACACTGCGCAGTATTCCTATGACAAGGCGTTGCAGGACAATCCGAACGAAGCACTGGCGTTGCTTCTGAAAGGGGCCACCCGGGCCATGCAGAACCACCCCGACGAGGGGCTGCGCCTGACCGAGGCCGCGCGCAAGCTGACGCCGCTTGGCCCGCAGCGCTACTATTTCGACTCGCTCGCGGCATCGGTCAATCTTGCTGCGCGGGACTATGATCGTGCGATCGAGCTTGCCGATCAGTCTCTTCAGGAGAACGACAGCTATCCGGCCACGTTGCGCACCAAGGCGATCGCGTTGCAAATGTCGGGACGCGGCCAGGAGGCGCGGGATGTGGTGGAATGCCTGATGAAGGTGACCCCGGATTTCTGCCTGTCACGCTACATGCAGGAACATGCCGCTGCGTTCACGCCGTCCGGACAGGATTGGGTCAGTGCGCTGCGCGAGGCGGGTGTCCCGGAGTGATCTTACCTTCGCCACCTGAGCGATATCTCTGCTGGAACGGGAGCCTTCGGGCTCCTGTTTTCTATCGCACAATGTGTCTGGTTTCCGGAATGTGATCGCAGGTTCGGTGCTGTTAGGGGTCTGATTCCAATGAATAAGCCGTGGGTTTCCTGTGCCGCGTGCTTTTTTTGCGAAAAACCCCTTGCAGCCCCTCTCAACAGATATTAGAAGGCCCCTCACAGACAGTGTTGGGATGTAGCCAAGTGGTAAGGCAACTGTTTTTGGTACAGTGTACCGTAGGTTCGAATCCTACCATCCCAGCCACCAACTCCTGAACATCGTAGCAAGACTGTCGCCAAGAACCGGTGACCGGAATGCCCCCGTTAAGTGCTTCAGTTTACTGGCTCGGGTGAGGATGCATTGATTTCCGCCACAGCGCGTGATTCACGGCCTCGAGAATGGAGCGGTGACAGGTCTGATTTCTTCTGGCTGATCGACGCGCAGGTGGCGTGATCGAAACCTGTCTTTCCGAAACCTCATGGCAAGCCTCGGGTCGATGACAGGCGAGTATTGAGTGGGATTATCTTCATCGTTCGCAATGGCTTGCGTTGGCGCGACGCTCCTGCTGCCTAAGGTCGAAACAAGACGCTTTACAACCGCTGGAAGCGTTGGAGCGAGAATAGTATCTTCGCGCGGATGATGTTCGGGCTGGCTACGGCCCACGGCGAACAGAAGGCTGTGATGATCCCTCTCGTTGATTGCTTCGCAATCAACGAGAGGGTAGGTGCGTACAGCAACGGCACGACGGCGCGACGGCCCTCGGCTGGTTCCGCAGCTTCAAGCTATGAACCGTGCACTCCCTCCATACGCGAAAGGCGCCGGAGCATCTGCTCCGGCGCCTCTATCACCGTTTGTCAGAGATCAGAACAGAGGTACCGGCGATAGGTATCGCTCTTTACAGCCCCGCGCAGGTTTATGCTTTCGTTTGCGCCTGCATCTGCATTCTCTGACGTCTCGCCGGAACGATCAGCCCCTCAGCTCAGTGGCTTTGACACAAACCTAGTGTGTCCAGGGGCCGCGGCGGTTGGTGGCGAAGTTCTCGCCATAGCCGCCGGCGCGCAGGTTGGGCTTGCGGGTCTTGGGCTCTTGTACCTCAACGTCGATGCCGTGATCCTCGGCATATTCCAGGGCTTCTTCCTTGCTGTCGAACTTCAGGCGCACCTGGCTTTGGGTGTCGGAGGAGGAGGTCCAGCCCATCAGCGGGTCGACTTCGCGCGCGCTGGCCGGGGCGTATTCCAGCACCCATTTCCGCGTCTTGGCCATACCAGAGGTCATGGCGTTTCGAGCTGGCCGGTAAATCCGCGCGCGCATGGCTGTCTCCTCAAGAAGATTCCTTTGCCTCTATATGCGATGGATGCAGCGGCGCGGCAAGATTGCAAATGTCACGGATCGGGATGGCGTTGTGCTGGCGCCACCCCGCGATCCGGCGGGCAGGGGATGTTTGACTTGCCCCTTGAAGTGGAACAAAAACGGACCAAACTCTGTCTGCGTGCCCGACAAGGAGTCGCTGATGCCCTACGCCCATTCCGACAAGACCCTGCCAATGATGGCTGACCGCGCGCCGGAGCGACGCGAGAAGCTGGAAGGGGGCAAGAAATTCATCATGCAGACGGCTTTTGCGCCGGCAGGCGATCAGCCAACAGCGATCGCCGAACTGAGCCAGGGCGTCCTGGGCGGCGAGCGCGATCAGGTGCTGCTGGGGGCGACCGGGACCGGCAAGACCTTTACCATGGCCAAGGTGATTGAGGAAACGCAGCGTCCGGCGATCATCCTTGCGCCCAACAAGACCCTGGCAGCGCAGCTTTATGGCGAGTTCAAGGGCTTCTTTCCGGAGAACGCGGTCGAGTATTTCGTCTCGTTCTACGACTACTACCAGCCCGAGGCCTATGTGCCGCGCTCGGACACCTACATCGAGAAGGAAAGCCAGATCAACGAACAGATCGACCGGATGCGCCACTCGGCGACGCGGGCGCTGCTGGAGCGCGATGACGTCATTATCATTGCGTCGGTGTCCTGCATCTACGGGATCGGCTCGGTCGAGACCTATTCGGCGATGACGCAGGATCTGGTGGTCGGGAAGGATTACGACCAGCGCCAGATCATGGCCGATCTGGTGGCCCAGCAATACAAACGCAACGATCAGGCGTTTCAGCGCGGCTCTTTCCGGGTGCGGGGCGACACGCTGGAGATCTTTCCGGCACACCTTGAGGATCGGGCGTGGAAGCTGTCGTTTTTTGGTGAAGAACTGGAAGCGATCACCGAATTCGATCCGCTGACCGGCGAACGCACCGGCAGTTTCGAGAAAATCCGTGTTTATGCGAACTCCCACTATGTGACGCCCAAGCCGACGCTCAATCAGGCGGTGATCTCGATCAAGAATGAGCTGCGCCAGCGGCTTGATAATCTGGTGAGCGAGGGCAAGCTTCTGGAGGCGCAGAGGCTGGAGCAGCGCACCAACTTTGATATCGAGATGCTGGAGGCGACGGGCCACTGCAACGGGATCGAGAACTATTCGCGGTACCTGACCGGGCGCGCTCCGGGGGAGCCGCCGCCAACGCTGTTCGAGTTCATCCCCGACAACGCCATCGTCTTTGCCGATGAGAGCCATGTGTCGGTGCCGCAGATCGGTGGCATGTACAAAGGCGACCATCGGCGCAAGTTCACGCTGGCCGAGCATGGCTTCCGCCTGCCGTCCTGCATGGACAACCGGCCACTGAAATTCGAGGAATGGGACGCCATGCGCCCGCAGTCGGTTTTTGTTTCGGCAACGCCTGCCGCCTGGGAGCTGGAGCAATCCGGCGGTGTGTTCTCGGAGCAGGTGATCCGACCCACCGGGCTGCTGGACCCGGAGGTGGAGATCCGCCCGGTGGACATGCAGGTCGACGACCTGCTGGACGAGATCCGCAAGGTCTCGGCCAACGGCTATCGGACGCTCGCCACGGTGCTGACCAAACGCATGGCGGAGGACCTGACCGAATACCTGCACGAACAGGGCATCAAGGTGCGCTACATGCACAGTGACATCGACACGCTGGAACGGATCGAGATCCTGCGCGATCTGCGGCTGGGGGCGTTTGACGTGCTGGTCGGGATCAACCTTCTGCGTGAGGGGCTCGACATCCCGGAATGCGGGCTGGTGGCCATTCTCGATGCCGACAAGGAAGGGTTCCTGCGCTCGGAAACCTCGTTGATCCAGACCATCGGACGCGCGGCGCGCAATGCCGACGGCAAGGTCGTCATGTATGCCGACCGGGTCACCGGATCCATGGAGCGGGCGATCGGGGAAACCAACCGCCGTCGAGAAAAGCAGATCGCCTACAATACGGAACATGGCATCACGCCAGAGACCGTGCGCAAGAATGTCGATGACGTACTGGCCGGTCTCTATGAGGGTGATACCGATATGTCTCGGGTCACGGCGACGGTGGACAAGCCGCTGCATGGCGCGAATTTCGAAGCCCACCTGGCCGGGCTGCGCGAACAGATGCGCAAGGCGGCGGAGAACCTCGAATTCGAAGAGGCCGCGCGCCTGCGTGACGAGGTCAAGCGGCTGGAAGCGGTTGATCTTGCCATCGCCGACGATCCGCTGGCCCGCCAATCTGCGGTTGATGCCGCGGCGGAACAGGCGACCAAGACCCGGGGTCGCTCCACTGCGGGACGTCCGGGGCAGCGTGGCGGCAACGTGAAGCGGCGCGGTCGCTGACGTGCCGGATCAACGGCCGCGCGCCTCGGCAATGCACCAGAGCGCGCGGTTGGCGCGGCTTAGTCCCGGGCCGGATCGGGCAGCGGCAAACAGCCCGGCAGGCCAGCTGGCAAGACCAGGATACCCCCGGCATCATAAAGACGGGCTGCGGCGTCGGGCGCCGCGACGGTAATCGTCATGCTCAGGCGGTTGCCCGTCATGATCGACATGTCGGGGTCGAGCCGCGCGGTGAAATCCGGCCCCGGGAAAACCACCACATAGGCCGGGGCGGCATCACTCATCAGACTGACCGCCACAAGGATGCCCAGCCATGTCAGCAACAGGCAGGGCAGGGCGAGCAGAAGATGCTTAATAGTCATGCACATGCTCCACCCGGAGCCCCTGCGCCGTCAGCATGCGAAGGCGTGCCGCCAACTCTGGCACCTTGACCATGATCAGGTGGCGATAGTCGTCCGTCCCTTGTCTGGCAAAACTATGCAGCGCATCGGGATAGGTTGCCTCGGGCGAGAGTGCGGTCAGCATGATATCGTCATTGCCGGCAATCTCGACAAAGCTTGCACCGGCCTCGGCCATCTCGATCAGGAGCTCGGTCAGCGCTCGATACCGGGGTGTTCGGATCACGATCCCTTCGGGGCGTTCGTCTTCGACCGTAACGCCGGGCAGGGCGGCGAGTTGCGCGGCGGGTATATCGCGCACCACCATATGCAGGTGCAACGCATCCCCTCCGGACTGCGCGACAGCAGCCGCGATCACCCGCGCATAGGCGGCCTTGGCCCCGTATTCGAGGCCGAGCGCCAGTTGCCGCTCCTGATCGCGCAGCGTATCCGCGCCTGTTGCATCACGCAGGGCGGCGGCGTCTGCCTCAAAGTCCCATTTATACCAAGGTGTTTGTTGCAGAAAGTTCGCATAGGCCGCAGCCTGATCCGCCGACAGCGTGTCAGTTGCGGCGCGCTGGTTGCCCCGCAGCCATGTGGTGACCCGCCCCAGAGTTTCCTCATATGCGGCCTTCAACGCCAGTTCGAGCGTGAAGCTGGTGCCGATGACATAGACCATCTGCTTGGTTCCGGCATCGACACCGCCATGGGCGGCGGCGGTTTCGGTCAATGCGCACAGCGAGGTCCAGAACCCCGCAATGGACCGAAGATACGCAAAATCATGCGGGTCGCCCTGTTTCAGAACGCGCCCGTAATCGTCATAGGCGTGGACGATGTGCCATTCGGGATAGGTCATCAACGTCCGGGATTCCGGTCGGTGCTGGCTGGCGGGCAGCAGCGCCTCATAAGGGTCCGGGTGCTGGGTGCCCCGGCAGGTGGTCTCCACATAGGCGACGGGGGCGATCAGCAGAACGACCAGCACTCCGCCCGCCAGCAGCAACCAGCCCAGGAAACGCCACAGGCGCGTCATCTGCGCTCTCCGATCAGCAGGCCGGACCCCAGCGCAAACCCACCCAGCGCCAGGTGGGGCAGGTTGGCCGCGATGCGCAACACCGACAGCTCCGGGCCGAGCGAGTCATTGGTAAAGATACCCAGATCGAGAAAACCGTAGCCGGTGAACAGGCCAAAGATGCCATCGCCAAGGTAGGCCGCACCAAACAGCAGCAGGAACAGCCGTGCCGCAGTGCGCGACATCAGGGCCGCGATCAACGCCCAGAGCGCCGAGGCCACGTGCAGCGCGTCGTCATAGATGTCGAGCGCGAAGATGCCAAAGGCCAGGCCCTCGGCATCCGTGAGGCCGGGGACATAATTCAGCGAAGCCGCGATCATCAGCGCGACGAAATAGGCGAGGCAGATTTTTTGCAGAAGGCTCATAGCGTCCTCAGATAGCTGTCCCAGAGGTTGTTGCGCAAGACAAGCCCCGGGTCGAGTTGCCGCTTGGCGGCGGAGAATTCCGAGGCGCGCGGATAGGCCGCTGCCAATTGCTCGGGCCGTGCATGCGGGCGATAGGGCAGGTAGTAGCTGCCGCCAAGCGCGGTGATCCTGTCGATCAGCGCCCGCG
Source organism: Epibacterium sp. MM17-32 (assembly GCF_022348205.1). NCBI lineage: Bacteria > Pseudomonadati > Pseudomonadota > Alphaproteobacteria > Rhodobacterales > Roseobacteraceae > Epibacterium > Epibacterium sp. MM17-32. The sequence goes on from NZ_JAKRFC010000008.1 coordinate 261,195, forward strand.
TCATCCGGGCCATGTCCGCCTCGGCCCGCTGCGTCAGTTCCTGACTGAACGACATCACCGCCGCAATCCGCGGTTCGGTTGCATAGGACAGCAGGCTTTCGTCGTCCTGCGCCACATAGCGCAGGGTGACGTTCAGAAACTCCTGATAGGAGGCGGGAATGACCTCGCGGCAGGCCGCCAGGAACTCTGGGAAACGATCAAAGCCGATGAAATACTCGTGCAGGATGTCCGTGCGTTCGGGCGTGCGGTCATCCAATGTGGCCACCGGTTCATTGATCAGGCTGTTGCGGGTCACTGCACCGCCGCCAATCGCGGGGCCAAGGGTGGTTTCGTTCCACCAGCGGAACCGCTTCATCGGTTCCCGACCCAGCTGCGCGCGATAGATCCGGCTGGCGACATGCGCCATCCAGCCGGATCCGGCTGCGGCCGGAAGATCGTCCTGATCTTCGCTGTCGCGGTAGGTGACCAGCAGCGCCTCCTGGAAAAACGTGGCGCGTCCGACGTTGAGCCGCCCGTAGGCCATGGAGACATCGGGGTCCGCGATCGCATCGCGGAACGCCGTGGCGAAAGTCTCGGCAGGCAACGCTGTATATTGCGGCACCAGGCGCCGGTTTGGCAGCATGTCCACCTCCAATTCGGTGATGGCGCCAATCAGCCCGTAGCCCCCCATCGCCTGATTGAACAGATCGCTGTTCTGCGTGCGCGAGCAGGTGACCAGCTCTCCATCCGGCAACACCATCTGCACGGAGCGCACGGTCGATCCCATCGGGCCATGTGGCACCGGCCAGCCATGCGCATTGACGCTATAGGTGGCGGCAACGCCAAAATCATTGTTGGATTGCATGACCTTGGGCGAGAACCCCTGCGGGTCGAGGGCGGCAATCACCTGCGACCAGCGCGCGCCTGCATGGACCCGGTAGCTGCCAGCCGCGCGGTCGAGTTCGACAAACCCGTTGTCAAAGGTCAGTGCGACACCGTCGCGGGGGATCGCCTGTCCCCCCATCGAGTGGCGCGCCGCGCCGATGTTGAACGGGCGCCCGTCGGCTCGCGCGCTGCGCAACTCCGCACGGAGGGCCTTTACCAAGGCCGGGCCCGGATCTTCGCGCAGGTGCAGATGCTTGTGCACCGGCGTTGCGGACAGGCCGCTGGCATCGTCGAGATGGGTGGATCCTGCAAGCGGGGCAAGGCGCTGGGTGCCGTCGAGGACAGGTTGCCTTGCCCCAAAGCGGCTGGCTGCGGCCCATCCTGCCGCTCCGCCCGCACCCATCAGGAAAGCGCGTCTGGCGAGCTTCTGCATCTGGTCTCCAAATCAAATGAGTCAAATCACGTGCAGCATCGCCCTTTGACGACACAGCGGTGCCAACTATGACCCGTTCCCCGGGGGAATGTCAGGTCAAGATTTTCCGGAACTTCCCCCTTTTGTCGGGGAGTGCAGGGCCTGCGTATTTCTGCTTTCGGTTTTGGGGCCATGGATTTATGAAGACGATCATGCGGACCGGTTGCTGCCTGTCAGTTCCGGTTTCGCGCTGCCCTTTCGGAGCGGTCAGAGGCTGATCGACTCCTTGGTTACGTAGACCGCAGGCCAGAGGCCAGCCCAAGTGAGAGCCCCATGACAATCACACAACTAGTTACCCATTCCGGCGGCTTTCATGCCGATGAGTTGCTGTCCTCCGTGGTTCTGACCCGGCTCTATCCGGACGCCCAAATCTACCGCAGCCGGGACGCGGAGTGGATCTCTCCGGCGCCGGGACGTCTGATTTATGATGTCGGCCGGGCCTACGACCCGCAGGCCGGTATCTTTGACCATCACCAGAAGGACGCCCCGCTGCGCGACGATGGTCAACCCTACAGCTCGTTCGGTTTGATCTGGAAGCATTTTGGTGCCGACTACCTGCGCGCGCTGCAGGTGCCGGATGCGGACATCAGCGCCATACACGCATCATTTGATGCAGGTTTTGTCCTGCCGGTGGATCTGATGGACAACGGCGCCCTCGACCCGTCGGTGGCCGGCCCGTTGGCGGATCTGACGCTGCCGTCTTTGCTGGAAACGCTGAAACCCTCCTTCGACGATCCCGATCCGCAGGCGGATGACACAGCGTTTGTCGCCGCGCTGGGCGTGGCGCGGGCCTTTGTCGAGGCGAGCATCCGGCGCAAGGCGGCGAAACGGCGCGCAGAGGCGCAGGTGTTGGAGGCGATCACGCAGGCAGGCGAGTCCCGGGTGCTGGAGCTGCCGCAGGGCATGCCGTTTCGCGCGGCGATCGAGGCGGCAGGGGCCTCGCATCTGTTGTTCGTGGTACATCCGCGAGGGGCGGACTGGACGCTGACCACCATTCGGACCGGTGACGACACTTTTGACAATCGCGCCGATTTGCCCGCGGCCTGGGCCGGGCTCACCGATGCGGCACTGGAAGCCGCCTGCGGCGTGAGTGGTGCGAAATTCTGTCACAACGGGCGGTTCATCGCCGTGGCCGAGAGCCGCGACGCGATCCTCAGGATGGCGGATCTGGCGGTGGCAGAGGCCCTGTCGTCGGTGTGAGCCGCCCGCGATAGCGCACGATCAGCCCGATCAGCGGCAGTCGTACCGCCACGTCAAAGCAGAACGCCCCCGCGGGATCAGCATATTCCACCGCGTCGCTGCGTGGCAGCAGGCGGCGCGGCAGGGGCAGGCCCAGACACCAGCCACGTGTCACCGGATAGGCCAGCCGACCGGCCGTTTGCCGCAGGGCGATGACAAAGCACAGCGGCCCGAACCGTTCGGTGACCGTGCCATCGCCGGGTGTGCCAAAGGGCGCGAGGATTGAGCGGAAACGCTTGTGGCCGAACCGCCGCACCCAGATCTCGCGCGCCCCCTCCCGGAGCACATCCACCTGCACCGGCACATCCTGACCGGCGGCGGGAAAGCCGATGAGGCGCCGGATGATCCGCGCCAACGGGTGTGCGCCGGTTGTCACCGTGGCTGTTCCCTGCCAGCGACTGGCGTCGACGGTGTCATGCAATGCCTGTACCGCAGCGGGCAGCGCCGCAAAGCCAGACCCCAGCGCGGTGCGAAAGACGGGCTGGATCGGCGTTGTCTGCGTGGCGGTCTGAATATCAAGCCCCCGCGCCGCTGCCAGAATGTCCGCGAGGCTGACCTCGCACAGGCAAGCACGGGCACCGGCAGGCAGATCGGCAGCGGGGCGATCACGGCAGAGCAATCTGCGACAGAGCGCCTGGGCCACAAGCGTTGGCACCTCCGGTCCGTCGCCAGCACCGGCGATCAAGGTCCACCGGCGCGTTTCGTATTGGCCAGAGGTGGTGCGCCCGCGCAGCTCGACACTCATGCCACCGCGATCACTTCCGAAGGTCTCAAAGGCCTGAGCGCACCGCCGCAGCATTGGGGCGAGGGGGGCGAGGGATCTGATCCAGCCCATCCTGACAGGCAGGCCCAAGATGCGCAGCCCGTGATGCAGCAGCGGCAGCTCCAGCCCGGCACGAAACAGCACTGTGCGGGCATTGAAATAACCCGGGAACAGCTGCAGGTCCGGCGCGCCCATATGGGCCGCCCAGCGGTGCAAAGATGCGCGCCCCGGCAGAGACAGCGTTTCGCGACGGGTCCCGCTCCAGCCGGTGACCTGCGCAGGCAGGCTACCCCGTGTGATCGGGATGGGCTGGCCAACCTGTGCCAGAATGGCGTGGATCACCGAAAGACCACGCGGCGCCCGGTTGCCGGGCAGGATGGCGCTTTCGATCCGGTCGATCTGCGTCAGGCCTGCGGCGAGGTCTTTGACTGCGGCGGAGGACAGGCCGGGCACGCTGGAGGCACCGGACAGGACAACACACCCTTTGCGGCGCGCGTCGGTGTCCAGCTCCGAAATGCCCGCGGAAAAGCGGGCGTCGTCCGAAAGGTCGATGTAGTGGGCCCCGCAGGCCAGCGCTGCATGTGCAAGCGCATAGGGCGCGTCGCCGTAGGCCTGGAAGGGACCCGCTGCGTCGATCACGATCCGGGGCCGGAGCGCTGCAACATCGGTCGCAAGGGATCGGCTGCTGCGGTCCAGCGAGATCGGCGTTCCGCCATGTACCGCGCAATGCGCCTCCGCATGGTGCAGCGAGCGCCCGGCAACCAGAACCTCGATGCCGCCTTGGCGGGCCAGGGCGGCGCTGAGCCGGCCGCCAAAGACCCCGTATCCGCCCAGCACCAGGACCCGGTTATTCAAGAATGCGCCCTCTGAGGTCGTCCGACGGCAGCGGACAGCTGCGCCGCCCGATCACGTAGCGATTTGCCGCGATCCGGTCATAGAGCCAGTTGCCGATGGGCGTCGGGATCAGCTTCAGGACAGCCAGGGCCCGCCACGGCCAGCCGATGGCCCGCATCGCCGCGCAAAAGGCGGCAAGTTTGGTGAAGGCGCGACCGTCGACGATCACGATATTCGTGGACCAGTCATGCGGATCGAGCCCATGCGCCAGATAGAGCGATTGCCCGGTCCCGGATTGCGCGGTGACAAAACGAAACCGCGCTGCCGTATCATGGCGGGCCATGAACCGCGCAAAGGCCGAACACATGATGCAGGCCGCATCAAAGACGATCAGATCCTGTGTCGGGGGTGGCATTGGCCCTCTCCCAGATAGATGCGGTCCAAGATCTAGCAGCCCCGGCGCCGGTTGGGAATGCGGCGAAGTGTGCCCGCCTTTCAGCCCCGCCCGCGGTAGGGCGGCACGCCCTGATCCGGGATCCAGACACCTTCGGGACATGGGCCGGTCTGGTAGAAGACATCGATCGGGATGCCGCCGCGCGGATACCAGTAGCCCCCGATGCGCAGCCACTTTGGTGCCAGGAAATCCGCGAGGCGGCGGGCGATCGAGACGGTGCAATCCTCGTGAAAGGCCCCGTGGTTGCGGAACGCCCCGAGGTAGAGTTTCAACGATTTGCTTTCCACCAGCCAGTCACCCGGCACATAGTCGATCACCAGATGGGCAAAATCCGGCTGGCCGGTCATCGGGCAGAGCGAGGTGAACTCGGGCGCGGTGAAACGCACGTTATAGGCCACGTCGGCTTGTGGGTTCGCCACCCGCTCCAGCTCGGCAGTTTCAGGAGAGGAAGGCAGGGTGGTCGCGCCGCCCAGCTGTTTCAGATTGCTGTAGATACTGTCGGTCATGGTCAGAATTCCAAAGGTCAGACGCCGCGCTGATTGCCCCAGATCAGGACATGCAGCTGCGGCAGGATACGGGGGGTGAGCCAACCCTTGCCCACGGTTTCGTCGATCAGCCAGCGCAGGCGGGCGGTGGTCTGATCAAGATCAACGGGGCTTTGCGGGTCCACCTCCGGGTTGCCGGGTTGCAGGAACAGCGGCAGCTGCGGATGCCGGTCGTGGGCGGCGCGGGCATAGGCAAGGTCGGTCTTGTCAAAGATCACGATCTTCATCACCGTTTGCCCCGCTCGCTCCGCCGCCGCCAGGCAGCGGTCGAACTTCAGCCAGTCGGTCCTGTGGCCACTGGAGGGCGGTTTGGGGCTGAGCACCAGCGTATCGAGTCCGGCAAACCAGTCCTGCGCGATGGAGCCCTGCGTCTCCAGTGCAAAGCGATAGCCTTCCTCCTGGCCGATGGCGATCACCGGGGCAAAATCCTGAATGGCCGGGTTGCCGCCGGAGATCGACACGGTGAGGGGCTGGCCGCCGGACAGGCGGCGGACCTCAGCCATGATCGCCTCTGGCGTCATCGGCACCCAGGTGTCGCGATAGGCGCTGTCGACCGCATGCAGGCTGTCACACCAGGCGCAGCGATAGTCGCAGCCGCCGGCACGCACAAACACGGTGGGCTCTCCGATCAGGATGCCTTCACCCTGCACGGTGGGGCCAAAAATCTCGGCGATGCGCAGGGTCATGGCTGCACCCGGGGGCGGTATTCGGCCCAGGTCTTTGGCGTTTCGGAAACCCGCACCGCCGCCACCTCGGGCCAGCGCGCCCGGCACCAGCTGAAGAAATGGCGGGCCATGTTCTCGGCGGTGGACGGTCCCTCCAGCACATCGTTCAGGTGCCGATGGTCAAACGTCCCGTCGATATAATCCTTGAGTGGCTTCAACTCGTGATAATCCCGCACAAAACCGTCGCGGTTCAGCTCTTCGGCGGCCAGTTCCACCACGACGATGTAATTGTGCCCATGCAGCCTGGCACATTGGTGATCGTCGGGAAGGTGAGAGAGCTGATGCGAGGCCGAGAAGTGAAACTCCTTGGTGATCCGAAACATCAGCCGGCCTCCTTTGCGGCAATCGCCGCGCGCCAGAAATCGGGGTCCTCATAGGTGGTGGGATCGGTGACGCCGGCCAGATCAAAGGCCTCGCGCCGTTCCACGCAGGTGCCGCAGCGCCCGCAATGATGTGTGCCGCCCTTGTAGCAGGACCAGGTCTCGGCAAAGGGGGTGCCGTGGAGGGCGCCCTCGGTGACGATATCGGCCTTGGAGCGAAGCACAAAGGGCGTCCAGAGCCGGGTGTCGGCATAGCCGTCCAGCGCCGCCTGCTGCATCGCATCAAAGGCCTGCGTGAACGCGGGGCGGCAGTCGGGATAGATGAAGTGGTCGCCGCCATGCACGGCGGTGGCGACGGCCTCATCCCCGTTTGCCGCCGCGATGCCAAAGGCGATCGTGAGCATGATGGCATTGCGATTGGGCACCACCGTGATCTTCATCGTTTCTTCGGCATAGTGGCCGTCGGGCACATCGATGTCCTCGGTCAGGGCGGAGCCGGTCAGCGCCGCGCCGATGGGGCGCATGTCGATGAGGTGAAACGGCACGCCAAGCCGCGTCGCGGCGGTGCGGGCGTAGTCCAGTTCCTTGCGGTGGCGTTGGCCATAGTCGAAGGAGACCAGACGGGTGAGCTGCCGGGTTGCGGCAGCCATATGGGCGAGGGACACGGAGTCCAATCCGCCCGAGCAGATGACAAGTGTTTTCAAGTTTTCAGTCCTTGTTTTGTTGACCGGGTAGGCTGCGACCGGTGTGGGCGGCGTATAGGCGGCCTTGGCCTGGGATGCAATGGGCGGCGGCGGCGTTGCGTCCAGCGCATAGCCGCCTTGCCCGGTGTCGCAAAGCAGGCAGCAAGGCCGAGGGCGCGGGAACATTTGTCCCGTTCTGCCCTCAGAATTTGGAAAAGAGTTCCTGCACAGCGCTTGTCATGGCCCAGTGGCCTATCGTTTGTCCTCTGGTCGGGATGTGGGTTCCTGAATGCCAGCCGCTCTTGCGGAGCGCCCAAAAAATGGACACCTGTGCAGCAAACGCAGACACCAAGGAGTCTCTTGCCATGAAAACCCTTACATTCCGCGCGGCCGCGCTTGCCGGGCTGGTTGCTGTTACGCCGCTTGTTGCACAGGCGGAGGACACCACCCTCACCGTGGGCATGTCCGGTGGTTACTTCCCCTTCACCTTTGTCCGTCAGGACGTGCTGCAAGGGTTCGAGGTCGATGTGATGAACGCCGTGGGCGAAGAGGCGGGTCTCGAGATCGAATTTGAGACCATGTCCTTTTCCGGGCTGATCGGGGCTCTGGATGCGGGGCGGATCGACACCATCGCCAACCAGATCACCATCACGCCGGAGCGCGAGGCGAAATTCGCCTTCACCCAGGCCTATGTCTTTGACGGGGCGCAGGTCGTGACCCGCGACGGCAATACGGATGTCACCGGTGTCGAGGATCTGCGCGGCAAGACCGTGGCGGTGAACCTCGGCTCTAACTTCGAGCAGTTGCTGAACGATCTGCCTTACGCGGATGAGGTCAACATCAAGACCTACGAAAGCAATATCGAACAGGATACCGCGCTTGGCCGCGTCGATGCCTTTGTGATGGACCGGGTGTCCTCGGCGCAGTTGATCAAGGAAAGCCCGTTGCCGCTGCAACTCGCCGGGCAACCCTTTTCCGAAATCCGCAATGCGCTGCCGTTCCGCGATGACGCCGAAGGGCGGGCATTGCGCGATCAGGTCGATGCGGCCCTGACCACACTGCGCGACAACGGCACCCTGACCGAGATTTCGGTCAAGTGGTTCGGCACCGACATCACCTCCAACGCGGCGGAGTAACCGATGCAGGCGCTCGACTTCGAGTACATGCTGGTGCTGGTGCCGGTGATCCTCGGCTATGTGCCGCTGACGCTGGGCATGGCGGCGGCGGGCATGGTCTGTGCGCTGGTCCTGGCGGCGCTGCTCGCGGTCGAGCGCGTGGTGCGGGTGCCGGTGCTGGACTGGCTGGTGGTGCTGTTCATCAGCTTTTTCCGCGGCACGCCGCTTCTGGTGCAGCTGTTCCTGTTCTACTACGGCTTGCCGCAGGTACTGTCGGTCCTGACCCGCATCGACGGGGTGACGGCGGCGATCCTCGGGCTGACGCTGCATTTCTCGGCCTATATGGCGGAGTCGATTAGGGCCGCCATCATCGGCGTGGATCGCAGCCAGTGGGAGGCGGCGCAGTCCATCGGCATGACGCAATGGCAGCTGATGATGCGGATCGTCCTGCCGCAGGCCGCCCGCGTGGCGGCGCCCACCTTGGTAAATTACTTCATCGACATGCTGAAGGGGACCTCGCTGGCCTTCACCCTCGGCGTGACCGAAATGATGGGGGCGGCGCAGAAAGAGGCCGCCGGCAGTTTCCTCTATTTCGAGGCCTTCCTCGTTGTGGCGGTGATCTACTGGATCATGGTGGAGACGCTGAGCCAGGGCCAGAAATGGCTGGAAACCCGTTTGAACAAGGCGTTTGTGCGATGATTTCGATCAAGGGACTGACCAAGACATTCGGGGGGGCGCCGGTGCTCGACCAGATCGACCTCGATATTGCCGCCGGCGAGCGGGTGGTGATCATCGGCCCCTCCGGCACCGGCAAGTCGACGCTGCTGCGCTGTCTCAACTTCCTCGATCAGCCGGACGCGGGGCAGATTTCCATCGCCGACCTGAGCGTCGATGCGGCGCGGGCGCGCAAGGCCGATATTCTGGCGCTCCGGCGGCGGACCGGTTTTGTGTTCCAGAACTATGCGCTGTTTGCCAACAAGACCGCCGCCGAGAACATCATGGAGGCGCTGGTCACCGTGCAGCGCCTGCCCAGGTCCGAGGCGGCAGAGCGCGCCCGGGCGATCCTCGCGGAAACGGGGTTGGCGGACAAGGCCGACAGCTATCCGGCGGCCTTGTCCGGCGGCCAGCAGCAACGGGTCGGCATCGGACGTGCCATGGCCCTCAATGCCGAACTGATGCTGTTTGACGAGCCGACCTCTGCGCTGGACCCGGAATGGGTGGGCGAGGTGCTCGACCTGATGCGCCGGGTGGCGGAGCAAAAGCAGACCATGCTCATCGTGACCCACGAGATGCAGTTTGCCCGCGAAATCGCTGATCGCATCCTGTTCATGCATGGCGGCAAGATCGTGGAGCAGGGTCCTCCGGCGCAGATCTTTGATGCGCCTCAGGATGAGCGCCTGAAGCGGTTTCTGGCGCGGGTTGGCGGCTGACGCGCCTGTGAAAGTCGGGAGCTCGCCCTCGACATCGTTGGCATGGCCCTGATGCTTGCCTGGCAGATCCCAACAAAAAAGCCCCGCCAGACTGGCGGGGCTTTTCCGATTGGAGCGTGCGTCCCTTATTCGGGGATGGAGCCTTCGATGCCTTCGACATAGAAGTTCATGCCCGCCAGGGTGCCATCGTCTGCGATTTCGCCCTCGGCGAGAAACTCAGACCCGTCCTGCTTGTTCAGCGGGCCGGTGAACGGGTGGTATTCGCCAGACGCCATCGCGTCCTTCAGGGCCAGCGCCTCGGCTTTCACTTCGGCCGGAACCGCATCGGTGATCTCGCCAATGCCAACCATGCCCGGGCCGATGCCGTCCCAGGTGTCCACGGAGGTCCAGGTGCCATCCATCACGGCCTTGGTGCGGGCGATGTAGTAGGGCGCCCAGTCGTCAATGATCGAGGATACGCGCGGGAAGGGCGCATATTCCGCCATGTCAGACGCCTGACCGAAGGTGACCACATTGCCCGCCGCCTGCGCCGCGGCCTGCGGTGCAGTGGAATCGGTGTGTTGCAGGATCACGTCCGCACCCTGTTCGATCAGAACCTTGGCGGCATCGGCTTCCTTGGCCGGGTCGAACCAGGTGAAGGCCCAGACGATCTTGAACTGGACGTCGGGGTTGACCTTCTTGGCGTGGATATAGGCGGAGTTGATGCCTCTGATCACTTCGGGGATCGGATAGGAGCCGATGTAGCCGACAATATTGCTCTCGGTCATATGGCCCGCGATGGTGCCCTGTACCGCGCGGCCTTCGTAGAACCGTGCCGAATAGGTCGAGACGTTCTCGGCGCGTTTGTAGCCGGTGGCGTGCTCAAACTTCACATCCGGGAATTTCTTGGCGACGTTGATGGTCGGGTCCATGTAGCCAAAAGAGGTGGTGAAGATCAGATCCGCGCCCTGCAGCGCCATCTGGGTGATCACGCGCTCGGCATCGGGGCCTTCGGCGACGTTTTCCACATAGACGGTTTCGACCTTGTCGCCGAATTCCTCTTCGACCGCCAGGCGTCCCTGATCGTGCTCATAGGTCCAGCCGCCATCGCCGACGGGGCCAACATAGACAAAGCCGACTTTGGTCTTGTCCTGAGCCAGCGCGCCACCGGCGGCCAGCCCCAGTGCGACGGCAGCCCCGGCAAGAAGTTTGGTGAGTTTCATGTGATGGGTTCCCCCTGATTGGTTCCAGTGTTGCGATCCGCCCCGGTTTGCCCCGAGGCTGGACTTTGTTTTTTGTCCGACGCGCATGACGTTTCGAACAGGGATGCGCCCTGCGAATTCAGCGGGACGCGTGAAAGCTCCGGCCCAGCGACGCAGGCGCGCTGCTCTTGTCGGCGGATAGAATGACGAGCACCAGAATGGTGATCAGATACGGCGACATTGCCAGATATTCCACCGGGATAGCAACGCCCGCTGCCTGCAGATTAAGCTGCACAACGGTGACGCCGCCAAAAAGATAGGCACCCAAAAGCGCCCGCCATGGCTTCCAACTGGCAAAGACCACCAGCGCAAGGGCGATCCAACCGATGCCTGCGGTCATCCCCTCGGTCCATTGCGGCACGCGGATCAGGCTGATGTAGGCGCCACCGAGCCCCGCACAGGCACCACCGAACAGGATCGCCAGCGTGCGGATCTTGACCACTTTGTACCCCAGCGCATGTGCTGCATCGTGGTTTTCGCCCACCGCGCGCAGGATCAGGCCGACGCGGGAGTACTTGAGCACCGCCCAGACCGCAGCCGTGAGCGCGATCCCGAAATAGAGCACAACATCATGGCCAAAGAGAATGCGCCCAAACACCGGCAGATCCGACAGGACCGGAATGTCGATACGCCCCATCTGCGGCGGTTTCACCCCCACGTATTTCTGCCCCATCAGGGCCGAGAGCCCCAGGCCAAAGAGCGTCAGCGCCAGACCCGAGGCGACCTGGTTGGCCAATGCGACTTGGGTCATGATCACAAACAGCAGCGACAATAGTGCCCCCGCGATGGCGGCGGCAACAAACCCCAACAGGGGTGAGCCTGTCTCTACGGCGGCGGCAAATCCCGCAATCGCCCCGACGATCATCATCCCCTCGACCCCGAGGTTCAGAACGCCGGATTTCTCGACCACCAGCTCACCGATTGCCGCCAGCAACAAGGGCGTTGCAGCCACCATCAGAGACGCGATCAGAAGGACTGGGTTGATAGCAGACAGATCCATCACGCCACCTCCGGTTTGCCAATTGCAATGCGATAGTTGGTGAGCAGATCAAGCGCCAGCAGGAAGAACAAGAGCATGCCCTGAAACACCTGAATGGCCGCGGACGGCAGACCCAGATTGCCCTGCGCGATGTCGCCGCCAATGTAGGTCAGCGCCATCAATGCGCCTGCCAGCAGAATGCCCACAGGATGCAGGCGCCCCAGAAAGGCCACGATAATCGCGGTAAACCCATAGCCCACGTTGAAATCGATCGACACCTGACCGGAGGGACCAGAGACCTCAAACATACCCGCAAGCCCCGCCAAAGCGCCTGAGGCCCCGAGGCAGAACAGGATCAGCCGGGCGGGTTTCACCCCTGCGAATTTTGCCGCGCGTGGTGCCTCGCCGGTCAGGCGGATATGATAGCCAAGCATATGACGGTTGAGCAGCACATAAGAGAAGATCACTGCAATCAGCGCCGCCACCACGCCCCAGTGCATGCCGGTCCCGGCGATCAGCTCGGCGTTATGGGCACTGTCATATTGTTGCAGGTTGCGCGAACCCGGAAAGCCGAACCCTTCCGGGTTCTTCATCAACCCCAGCGACATGGACGCCAGCAGCTGCTCGGCCACATAGACCAGCATCAGGGACACCAGGATCTCGTTGGTGCCGAACCGCGTCTTCAGAACCGCCGGGATCATCGCCCAGGCCCAGCCGCCAAAAGCGCCCGCCAGAACCATTAGCGGAAAGATGATCCAGGACTCCATCGGGTAGAACGCCAGCCCCACACCCGCACCCGTGAGCGCGCCGATGATATATTGCCCCTCCGCGCCGATGTTCCAGATCCCGGCACGAAATCCCAGACTGAGGCCTATGGCAATCAGCACCAAAGGCGCGCCCTTCACCAATAGCTGTGGGCGGTAATAGAACGCAAACTCGCCAAACAGCGGTTCCCAGAAAATGGTGCGGATCGCCTCCACCGGGTTCTTGCCAAGGGTGGCAAACAGCAGCCCCCCCATCACCATGGTCGCCAGCACCGCCACCAGTGGCGTCGCCATCGACCACGCCCGCGACGGCTGCGGTCGTTTCTCTAGCCGGATCATCCCTCTTGTCCCTCTTGGCCGGATCTTTGTGGTCCGGTTCTCTTCATCTTCTTGCAAATATCCCCGCCGGAGGCTCCCGCCCCAAGCGTCACATCCCCGACATTTGTGCTGAGGATCCTACACATGCGCCACTTCCATGCCATGGGCACCGCCCATCATCAGGCCGATCTCATCTACCGTCAGCTCCGCCGTGGGGCGGGGGGCGGACAGACGCCCCTCATTGAGGGCGGCAAAATTGTCGGAGATTTCCATCAGCTCATCGAGATCCTGACTGATGCAGATCACTGCCGCGCCATTTGCCGCCAGATCGAGCAAGGCCTGCCGGATCGCCGCCGCTGCCGCCGCATCCACCCCCCATGTGGGCTGGTTCACCACCAGCACCTCGGGGCGTTGCAACACCTCGCGGCCAATGACGAATTTCTGCAGATTGCCACCAGAGAGAGAACGCGCTGCATTCTCCGGCCCCGGTGTGCGCACATCAAACGCCTTGATGATCTTTTCGGCAAAGGTCCTGGTTGCGCCCCATTTGAGAAAGCCGTTGTTGTCCAGCCCCTCGCGCACCGATCCGGTCAGGAGCGCATTTTCTGTCAGGCTCATATCAGGTGCCGCCGCATGGCCCAAACGTTCCTCTGGGGCGGTCAGTACGCCAAGCGCGCGGCGCGCCGTCGGCCCCATGTGACCAATCGGCTTGCCATCGAATTTCACCGCATCACGCGCGCAAGTGACCTCTCCCGACATCACCGCCAAAAGCTCATCTTGCCCGTTGCCCGCAACACCGCCGATACCAAGGATCTCGCCCCGCCGAACGGCCAGATGCACGTTCTTCAATGTGGTGCCAAAGGCCGAAGGCGCAGGCACCGACAGGCCTGTGATATCCAAGGCCACATCGCCAAACTCCCGCGCACCGCGTTCGGGCGTTTTGAGGGCGGTGCCCACCATCAGCTCCGCCATGTCGCGGGCCGAGGTGTCGCGCGGCACACATTCGCCCACGTTCTTGCCCAATCGCAGGATGGTCGCGTGATCGCAAAGCGCGCGGATCTCTTCGAGCTTGTGAGAGATATAGAGGATCGACGTGCCCTCGCTCTTCAGCTTCTTCAGGGTCTCGAACAGGATCTCCACCTCTTGTGGCGTCAGAACCGATGTGGGCTCGTCCATGATCAGGAGCTTGGGATCTTGCAGCAGGCAGCGAATGATCTCCACCCGCTGACGTTCGCCCGCCGACAGATCGCCGACGGTGCGGAACGGGTCGAGCGGCAGGCCATACGCCTCGGAAACCTCGCGGATACGGGCCGCCAGATCACGCAGGGCGGGCGGATTTTCCATTCCCAGCGCGATGTTCTCCGCCACATTGAGCGCGTCAAACAGCGAGAAATGCTGAAACACCATCGCGATCCCGTCGGCGCGCGCCTGACGGGGCTCGGCAGGCTCATAGTTCGCTCCGCGCAGGGTCATCCGGCCACTGTCAGGCTTCACAAGCCCATAGATCATCTTGACGAGTGTCGATTTGCCCGCGCCGTTTTCACCCAGGAGGGCATGCACCTCGCCCTCGCCGATGGTAAATGAGACATGGTCATTGGCCACCACGCCGGGGTAGGCCTTGGTGAGGCCCTCGATGGTCAGAAGGGGAGGCGTGCTCACGCGCTATGCTCCTTTTTCAAGTCCGAACGCTGCGAGAGCGCCATGAGTTCTGCGGCCACGCCGATGGCGATGGCCTGCGGGTGTTTGCCCAGTTCGGGCAGGCCGATCGGGCAGGTGAGCCGCGCAATCTGCTCGGGCCCATGTCCCAGCGCGGCAAGCCGGTTTCGAAACCGTGCCCATTTGGTCTTGGACCCGATCACCCCGGCAAAGCCAAATCCATGCCCCAAGAGCCGATGGCATAGCGCCAGATCCAGCTGATGGGAATAGGTCAGGATCAGATGATGGGCATCAGAGGGCGCGTGCGGAACCAACCGATCCGGTTCGCGGGCCGGCAGGGCGGTGACGTCTGCCGGGATCTCATCCGGGTATTTTGAGCGCAGGACATCAACCCAGGTGATGTCGAAGTCCGGCAGCGGCGCCAGCATCCCGACCAGCGCGCGCCCCACATGCCCGGCCCCCCAGATCCACAGCGGTTGCGTCGCGCGGGCCACGGGTTCCACCATCCAGCCTGCGATCAACTGCGGTTTGGGGCGCTGGCCCTGGGCGCGGGCGCTGTTCAGGATCCGTGTCACGGCGAGGGGTTGCGGTTCCGGGCGCACCGGCCGAGCGATGACATCGCCCTGAAGCCGCTCCAGATCTTCCTGCGCGTAGACCTCGTTCAGCAAGGTCACGGACCCACCACAGCACTGCCCAAGATCGGGCCCGAGCGAATGGGTTGACAGCCTGCGGGGCACGTCCAGATGTCGGGCGGCCTCCGCCGCCTCGAACTCCAGCGCGCCGCCGCCGATGGTGCCAGATTGCCCACCGCTCCAGACCAGCATCGCGGCCCCAACCTCGCGCGGGGCAGAGCCTTTGACCTCGGCCACCACAACACGGATGACACGGTCATGGGCCGCGACGGCGGCCCTGAGGGCGTCGACATCAAACCCCATCGCGCTGTGTCCCAAGTGCGCGCCAGATCTCCTCCGCCGTGGCCGGCGCATTCAGGTGCGGATAGGCATCGCCACAAGCCGCAACCGCATCCGAGAGCGCCAGCCAGGCAGAAATCCCTAGCATAAAGGGCGGCTCCCCCACCGCCTTGGAGCGATAGATGGTGTCTTCGCGGTTCTGGCCGTCAAACAATGCCACGTTAAACACATCGGGCCGGTCAGAGTAGGCCGGGATCTTGTAGGTCGATGGCGCATGGGTCCGGAGCCGCCCTTTGTCGTCCCAGACCAGTTCTTCGGTGGTGAGCCAGCCTGCGCCCTGCACATAGGCCCCTTCCACCTGACCAATATCCAGCGCCGGGTTCAGCGAGGCCCCCGCATCATGCAGGATATCCGTGCGCAGGATGCGGTTTTCACCGGTCAGCCTGTCCACGACGACTTCCGTGACCGCCGCCCCATAGGCAAAATAGAAAAACGGCCGCCCCGCGCCCTTGATCCGGTCCCACTCCAGCGAGGGGGTTTTGTAAAATCCTGTTGCCGACAGGCTGACGCGGCCCGTGTAACAGAGCATCGCCGCCGCCTCGAAACTGATCTCCTCAGAGCCGATCCTGACCTTGTCTCCCTCAAACACGACCGCAGAGATCGGTTGCTGATGCACCTCTGCCAAATGCGCCGCCATGCGGTCGCGAATGGTGTCGCAGGCGGCCTTCACCGCCATGCCGTTCAGATCCGACCCCGAAGAGGCCGCCGTGGCCGACGTATTGGGCACTTTGGCGGTATCGGTCGCGGTGATCTTCACGCGCGCCTGATCCACGCCAAAGCGTGCGGCCGCCACTTGCGCGACCTTCTGAAACAACCCTTGTCCCATCTCGGTGCCACCATGGTTGAGATGGATGGAGCCGTCCTGATAGACATGCACCAAGGCCCCCGCCTGGTTGAGATGCGTGAGGGTGAAGGAAATCCCGAACTTCACCGGTGAAAACGCCATCCCACGCTTCAGGCGCTCATTATTGGCATTCCAGGCCGCGATCTTTGCCCGTCGTGCCGCGTAGTCCGAACTCTCCAGCAACTGCGCCGTCATCTCATGCAGCTCAAAATCCGTGACCGGCATGCCATAGGGCGTGGTGTTGTCTTTCAGCTTTTCAGAAATATCTCGGGGGGAGGCCGCAGGCCGGGGGGCAGAGCCCCCTCTGCTCGAATCTGCGGCAGAGCGTCCCGTATCAGGCGCATTGTAGTAATTGCGCACCCGTAGTTCCACGGGATCAATCCCCAGAACATGCGCCGCATGGTCCATCACCCGTTCGACCCCGACCATCCCTTGCGGGCCGCCAAAGCCGCGATAGGCGGTGGCGCTTTGCAGGTTGGTTTTCAAACGGTGGCTTTCGATGCGGATCGCGGGGATCGCATAGGCGTTGTCGGCATGTAGCATGGCGCGGTCCGCCACCGGCAGCGACAGATCCTGCGCCCAGCCGCAGTTGACAAGATGCGTGAACGCGATGCCCTCAATGCGCCCCTGCGCATCAAAGCCCGCGCGGTAGGAAATCCGAAACGCATGGCGCTTGCCGGTGATGGTCATGTCATCGTCGCGGTCATAGCGCATCTTGCAGGCCTTGCCGGTGAGGCGCGCGGCCACGGCGCAGGCGACGGCCAGCGCGTTGCCCTGACTTTCCTTGCCGCCAAAACCCCCGCCCATCCGCCGGGTTTCCACCCGCACCGCATGCATCGGCAGGCCAATGGCCTCGGCCACCTTATGCTGTATTTCGGTGGGGTGTTGGGTGGAGGAGTTGACGATCATGCCGCCATCCTCCTGTGGCAGCGCCAGCGCGGCCTGACCTTCGAGGTAGAAATGTTCCTGCCCGCCGATCTCGAAGGTGTCCTCGATCACATGTGCCGCCGAAGCGATGGCGGCAGAGGCGTCGCCTTTTTGATAAATGCGCGGACCTTCCTCGAAGCGGCTGTCGGCAGCGAGCGCCGCGTCAAGGGTCAGCAGAGCCTCTTCTTCGGCGTATTCTACCTTGCCCTTCCGTGCGGCAATGCGGGCGGCGCGATGGGAGGTTGCGACCACAAGAAACACCGGCTGACCCAGATAGTGCACCTCTCCCTTGGCCAACAGCGGCTCGTCATGGGCCGAGGGCGACACATCATTGTCGAACGGCAGATCTTCCGCTGTCAGCACCGCGACAACACCTTGGGATGCGCGCACTTCCGCGAGGTCCACTGCTGTGATTGTGCCCTTTGCAATCGGCGCAAGGCCAAAGGCCAGATGCAGCGTGCCCTTGGGTGTCGGAATGTCATCGACATAGCGGGCCTGGCCCGTCACATGCAGAGCTGCCGCATCATGGGGCAGGGGTTTTGCAACACTCATAGGTCCACCTCCAACACATGCTCAGAGGCGCCATTCAGATCTGTGAAATAGCGCGTGAGCATATTGCGGGCGCAGTTCAGCCGATAGGCGGCGGAGGCACGCATGTCACTCATGGGGGTGAAATCCTGATCAAAAGCGGCTTTGGCGGCCTCGATCGTCGCGTCTGTCCACGGCTGGCCGAGCAGGGCGGCCTCCACATGCGTGGCGCGCTTTGGGATGCCTGCCATGCCGCCAAAGGCGATGGCGGCTGCGGTCACGCTGCCATTGACTACGGTGACATTAAACGCGCCCAGCACCGCAGATATATCCTGATCGAAGCGTTTGGAGAGTTTATAGACCCGAAGGCTGTCGGGTTGGCGCGCAAAGCTCACGGCCTCGACAAATTCACCCGGGGCGCGATCCTGTTTGCCGTAGTCGATAAAGAAGTCCTGCAACGGGATGGCGCGGCGGGTGTCTGCGTGGCGCAGGTGCAATGTGGCGCGCAAGGCGATGAGGGCAGGCGGGTTGTCCCCGATGGGAGAGCCGTTGGCGATATTGCCGCCGATGGTTGCTGCGGCGCGGACCTGCTGGCTGGCGTAGCGGCGGATCATCTCGGCGTAGGAGGCGTGGAGCGGCTCAAGGGCGGCGCGGACACGGTTCATATCCGCCATTGCCCCGATGCGGACCTCGGTTTCGCTGATGGTGATGTCCTTCAGATCCGTGCAGCCATCAAGGAAGATCACATCATCCAGATCGCGCAATTGCTTGGTGACCCAAAGCCCGACATCGGTGGCTCCGGCGATCAGCGTGGCATCGGGGCGGGCGGCATAGGTCGCGGCCAGCTCATCCGAAGATCTGGGGCGCAAGAGAGATGGAGGCGCTGCCACAGGGATGTCGGAGGGGGGCTCTGCCCCCCGGTCTGCGACCTCCCCCCGAGATATTTCGGAAAAGATGAAGGATGAATCCTGCCTGATATGCTCCGGCACAGGGGCGCCTTGGGCGGCTTCGGCGGCGCGGATGATCGGCGCATAGCCGGTGCAGCGGCAGAGGTTGCCGGCAAGTTGGTCGTCATGATCGGTGGCACCGTTGGTATGGGCGGTGACCATCGACATGATGAAGCCCGGGGTGCAAAAACCGCATTGGCTGCCGTGGAGATCGACCATTGCCTGTTGCACCGGGTGCAGGGTGCCATCCGGGTGGGCGACGCCTTCGACCGTGCGTATGGATTTGCCGTGGAGTTGCGGCAGGAACAGGATGCAGGCGTTCAGCGCCCGGGCACCACTCTGGTCGGTGACCATCACGGTACACGCGCCGCAATCGCCCTCGTTGCAGCCTTCCTTGGTTCCGGTGAGACCACGGTCCTCGCGCAGCCAGTCCAGAAGCGTTGTCGTTGGCTGGGGTTCTGGAAGCGAGACCTCTTCACCGTTGAGATGAAAGGTAATCGTCATCTTGAAAAGCCCGTCGCGGTACCCTGTTGTCCCCTGCTGCGCGACCTTCGATGCGACGTAGAAAGCGCGCGGGATGATTGTCCTGTTGTTGCACTCAGCTTGTGAGGCGCCGCCTGCCAAAGCAAGACTTATGGTCGCAGGCATCGCCCCGCGCGTGGTGCGCCACAGGATCACGGCATTGCACAGATTGCGCAGTTACTGACTGATTTGTAACAATTTTACGCCCCCGGCGCTACGGTGAATCGCGGTTTGAGGCTAAAGAGTTTCAAAAAAATCCATAATATAAGTGCTGGTCTTTTGGGCGTTCGAGGCGGCGTGGCCCGGGGGGGGAGATCGCAGGCCTGCATCTTGCCATCGACCAGGGGCGGGCGTCACAGATCAGATCTTTTCCAGCCGGGCGCCCGGGGGTAGGGTCCGGTCATGACAGCTTCTCCTCGATTCATTCACCTGCGCACCCATACCGAATACTCTCTTCTGGAGGGGGCGGTGCGGCTGAAAAAACTGCCGGATCTGTGCAAGGCCAACCAGATGCCGGCCATCGCGGTGACGGACACCAATTCGATGTTTGCGGCGTTGGAATTTTCCGTGACGCTGTCCGGCGCCGGCATTCAGCCGATCATCGGCTGCCAGGTGGATCTGACCTTCGAGAAGAGCGAGCCGGGCGACAAACCAAAAGCACCTGCGCCGGTGGTGCTGCTCGCTCAGAATGAGACCGGCTATGAACATCTGATGAAGCTGTCCTCCTGTCTCTATGTGGACAAGGGGGGGCAACTGCCGCAGGTGTCGCTTGAGGAGCTGGAGATCAATTCCGGTGGGTTGATCTGTCTGACGGGGGGGCCGGATGGTCCGGTGGGCAAGCTGCTTCAGCAGGGGCAACGCCCCGCCGCCGAGGCCCTGATGGCGCGGCTCAAGACCATGTTCCCGGATCGCCTCTATGTGGAGTTGCAGCGCCACCCCGGCGAGGACGGGCAACCCGAGGCGGAAACCCTGACCGAGCGCGGCCATGTGGAGATGGCCTATGCGATGGATCTGCCGCTGGTCGCGACCAATGACGTCTATTTCCCCAAGACCGAGATGTATGAGGCGCATGACGCGCTGATCTGCATCGCCGAAGGCGCCTATGTGGATCAGGCCGAACCCCGCCGCCGCCTGACTGCGCAGCATTATTTCAAGAGCCAGGAAGAGATGATCGCGCTGTTTGCCGATCTGCCGGAGGCGATCGAGAACACCGTGGAAATCGCGCAGCGTTGCGCCTTCATGGCCTATCGGCGGGATCCCATCCTGCCGAAGTTCGCAGATGACGAGGTGGTCGAGCTGCGCCGGCAAGCCAATGAAGGCTTGAAGGACCGTCTGGCGGTCATTCCCCATGCGGTACCGGTGGAGAAATACCAGGAGCGGCTCGATTTCGAATTGAACATCATCGAGGGCATGGGATTTCCCGGCTATTTTCTGATCGTTGCGGACTTTATCAAATGGGGCAAGGAGCAGGGCATTCCGGTGGGACCGGGGCGGGGGTCTGGTGCGGGCTCTTTGGTGGCCTATGCGCTGACCATTACCGACCTTGATCCGCTGCGCTACAGCTTGCTGTTCGAGCGCTTCCTCAACCCCGAACGGGTTTCGATGCCCGACTTCGACATCGACTTCTGCATGGACCGCCGCGAGGAGGTGATCCGTTACGTGCAGCAGAAATACGGCCGCGACAAGGTCGGGCAGATCATCACCTTTGGCGCGCTGTTGTCCAAGGCGGCGGTGCGCGACATCGGCCGTGTGTTGCAGATGCCCTTTGGCCAGGTGGACCGGCTGTCGAAGATGATCCCGGTGGAGGGGGTGAAGCCGGTGTCGATCGAGAAGGCCCTGCAGGACGAGCCGCGACTGGCGGAGGAGGCGCGCAACGAGCCGGTGGTGAACCGCCTGCTGACCTATGGCCAGCAGGTGGAGGGGCTGTTGCGCAATGCCTCAACCCACGCGGCGGGGGTGGTGATCGGCGACCGGCCGCTGGATGCGCTGGTGCCGCTCTATCAGGATCCGCGCTCGGACATGCCGGCGACCCAGTTCAACATGAAGTGGGTCGAACAGGCCGGTCTGGTGAAATTCGACTTTCTCGGTCTGAAGACGCTGACGGTGATCCAGAACGCCATGCAGCTGATTTTCAAATCGGGGCGGCCCCTGCATGTGAATGCCGAAGGGGCGCAGCTCTATGAACCCGCAGAGGGCGCCGAGAACCACATCAACGCCATTCCGCTGGACGACAAGGTCACCTACGACCTTTATTCCCGGGCAAAGACGGTGGCGGTGTTCCAGGTGGAATCCACCGGCATGATGGACGCGCTGAAGCGCATGAAGCCCACCTGTATCGAGGACATCGTGGCGCTGGTGGCGCTTTATCGTCCCGGCCCGATGGAAAACATCCCGGTCTACTGCGAGGTCAAGAACGGCCAGCGCAAGATCACCTCTGTGCATCCGCTGATCGACCACATCCTTGAGGAAACCCAAGGCATCATCGTCTATCAGGAACAGGTGATGCAGATCGCGCAGGTCATGGCGGGCTACAGCCTTGGCGGCGCGGACCTGCTGCGCCGGGCAATGGGTAAGAAGATCAAGGAGGCGATGGACGCCGAGCGCCCGAAATTTGAAAAAGGCGCGGCAGAAAACGGCGTCGACAAGAAAAAGGCCTCGGAGGTTTTTGACCTTCTGGAGAAATTCGCCAACTACGGCTTTAACAAATCCCACGCGGCCGCCTATGCGGTGGTGTCCTATCAAACCGCGTGGCTGAAGGCGAACCACCCGGTGGAGTTCATGGCGGGCGTCATGAACTGCGACATCCATCTGACGGAAAAGCTCGCGATCTATTTCGAGGAAGTGAAGAAGGGGCTCCAGCTGCCGTATGTGGCGCCGGACATCAACCGCTCGCTTGCGACCTTTGACGTGGTTGATGGGGAGCTGATCTACGCGCTGGGCGCGCTCAAGAACGTCGGTGTCGATGCCATGAACCTGATCGTGACAGCGCGGGGCGATCAGCCGTTTGTCACCCTCTACGACTTTGCCCGCCGCGTGGACCTGAAGCGTGTCGGCAAGCGCCCGCTGGAGATGCTCGCACGGGCCGGGGCGTTTGACGTGCTGGACAGCAACCGCCGCCGTGTGTTCGAGAGCCTTGAGGGGCTGGTGCAATATTCCGCCGCCATTCAGGAGCAGAAGAACTCCAACCAGGTGTCGCTGTTTGGCGAGGCCGGCGATGACCTGCCCGAACCACGTATGGCGGGGGTGCCCGATTGGCTGCCCGCCGAACGCCTGAGCGAGGAGTTCAAGGCGGTTGGTTTTTATCTGACGGGGCACCCGCTGGATGACTATATGCCAGCGCTGAAACGCAAGGACGTGATGACCCTGGACGAGGTCATGGCCAAGGCCGAGCGCGGTCCCTTCATGGCCAAGATGGCAGGCGTTGTGGCGGGGCGGCAGGAGCGTAAATCCGCACGCGGCAACCGCTTTGCCTTTGCGCAGCTCTCCGACACCACCGGGGCCTATGAGGTCACGATTTTCTCGGACGTATTGGAGAAAAGTCGCGAATTTCTGGAAACCGGCTCCAAGGTGGTGATCACGGCAGAGGCCACCATGGAGAGCGACCAGCTCAAGCTGTTGATGCGCTCTGCCGGGCCGGTGGATTCCGCCATTGCCGATGCTGGGCGGTCGAGCCTGCGCGTCTACCTGGAGAGCGCATCGGCGGTGGCAACCGTGGCAACCGTGCTCGAAGACGCCAAGAAAGCCGCCAAGAATGCCAGCCCCGGCGAGATCTACGTCTATCTGCAAGACCCGAACCTGCCCGGCGATGTGGAGATGGAACTGGGGCAGATGTTCCCGATCAACCCGCAGATCAAAGGCGCGCTCAAGAGCCTTGAGGGGGTGATGGATGTCGAGGAAATCTGAACGCGCGCGAGCCAGCCGATAAGTGCGGCCCTGTTTGCGCCCGCCGCGTGATTGTTCGTGATGCGTGATTGTTTGCGATGCGTCGACGGTTGCGGCTTATTGCTGGAATTGTTGCGCGGGCATTGCGCGTCCGAACGGGCGAAGAATCAATTGAATCCTGCGCAGGAGGCCGCGTCGCGATGCAGGGGCGTGGCACCGCAGACACCGGGAGGCAATGATAGGTCACGATGCGTGGCGCCTCAACACCGCCCCTACCGCATCAGCCTGAACCGGCCTGGAACCCGGCAAGGCTGCGGGGCGAACAAAACAGGGGCGCGGCTCCGACCCGGACAACCGCACCCCCGTGATCTTGTGTTCGTTCGACCTCAGAGGCCGAGTTTGTTCTTGGCCGTGTCGACGTCGGATTGGAACACATATCCGCGTTTCAGCGTGCTGGTCGCACTGGTCACCGGCCACCATTCGGTAGAGCCCGGCCAGCTGCGGTACATGACGCCCCAGCCATTCACAACGTGTTGAATGCAAAGGGGTTCTGCCGCAGAACTGCCCGCAGCGTTGCCTTGGGGATAATACCAGGTCAGGTTCTGGCACAGGGTGCCATCTGCGCTCACCGTCCAAGTCCCGGCAGCCATGTTTTCGCTGTTTTCGGCGCACCAGGCGCGGACCTGATTGTTGGGTGAGAAGTAGATGCCCCCACCGCAATCCTGTTCCCAGAGATCGGTTTTGCCCGCGTAGGTGCCGATGACTTTATCAACGGACGCCGGACGTGCATTGCGCGGCTTTGGGTCGGCAAATGCCGCAGCGGGCAGGCTCGCCACGAGGGAGAGGGACAGAAGAGTTTTAACAAGTGGCACCATGGATCATGTCTCCTTGCGCGTCGCGTTTCAGCAGTCAGGTGAATTTGTAGAAAATCTTGTCCAAACTTTATGCATCGACGCAAGCGCTATCGCGGGTGAGGTGACGACGGAACAGCCGCCAGACCACATGCGCCCGCGTCTGAACCCGGCAATCGCATGCGTGTGGCGGCGCCTAGTAGTGCGGAGGGCGCTCGTCGCCAAAGACCGCGCCACCGGTGCCTTCGGCCTCGCGCTGGGCCTCGCGCTCCATCAGCATCTGCACGCGCCGCTTCAGGAGGTCGATGTCCGACTGCTGGCTGGTCACGATCTCGTTCAGCTCATCGACGGTGCGGGTCAGATAGGCGATCTGTTCTTCGAGATGTTGCATGGGGCAGGCCTCCTGTGTTGCGGACTGATGTAACGCGGGCGCGGGCAGGCGTCCATGGGGCGCGCGCAGGGCGTCGCACCTTGCTCACTGAGGCCCCTTGGGCTAGACGCAAGCGCGAGAAACCACCCGCAAGGAGGCCACAATGGCCAAAGCCAAGAAACAGCCCCGTCCCAAGGCAATTACGCCCAAGGGATTCCGTGACTATTTCGGCGAAGAGGTGACCCAGCGCACGCATATGCTGGCCACCATTGCGGAGGTTTACCATCATTACGGCTTCGAGGCGCTGGAATCCTCTGCTGTGGAAACGGTCGAGGCGCTGGGCAAGTTCCTGCCCGACGTGGATCGTCCGAACGCCGGTGTTTTTGCGTGGCAAGAGGCCGACGAGAACGACCCCGAGGGCAAACCTGGCGACTGGATGGCGTTGCGCTATGACCTGACCGCCCCCTTGGCCCGCGTTTATGCGCAGCACCGCAACGACCTGCCCAACCCTTATCGTCGTTTTGCGATGGGGCCTGTGTGGCGCAACGAGAAACCCGGCCCCGGCCGTTATCGCCAGTTCTATCAATGCGATGCGGATACGGTTGGTACGGCCTCCATGGCGGCGGATGCAGAGATTTGCATGATGCTGTCGGATACGCTTGAAAAGGTTGGGATCCCGCGTGGCGACTATCTGGTGCGCGTCAACAACCGCAAGGTTTTGAACGGTGTGTTGGAGGCGATGGGCCTTGCCGAGGAGGATCCCAAGCGCGACGACGTCCTGCGCACCATCGACAAGTTCGACAAGGTGGGCGAGAGTGGTGTGCGCGAGCTTCTGGGCAAGGGACGGCTTGATGCCTCTGGCGCTTATATCGACGGCGTGGGGCTTGAGGAGCAGCAGGCAGAGCCGGTGCTGGCGTTCCTGACGTCCAAGGGCGACACCGTGGCAGAGACCATGACCAACCTGCGCGCCGCCGTGGGCGACAGCAAGGTCGGCCAAGAGGGCATTGCCGAGCTGGAACTGATGGGCGCGCTTTTTGCCGCTGCAGGCTATGGCGACGACCGCATCCTGATCGACCCGTCGATCGTACGCGGGCTTGGCTATTACACCGGCCCTGTGTTCGAGGCCGAGCTGACCTTTGAAATCTTTGATGAAAAGGGCCGCAAGCGCCAATTCGGCTCGGTTGCGGGCGGTGGGCGCTATGATGGTCTGGTGAAACGCTTCACTGGCCAAGAGGTGCCTGCGGTGGGTCTGTCCATCGGGGTTGACCGCCTGCTGGCGGCGCTGCGCGAAAAGGGCCGCCTGGCCGCGACCCCCACCGGGCCAGTGGTGGTGACGGTGATGGACCGCGACCGCATGGCCGACTATCAGGCCATGGTCGCCGAACTGCGTCAGGCGGGCATCCGCGCCGAGGTCTATCTTGGCAACCCCAAGAACTTTGGCAACCAGTTGAAATACGCGGACAAACGCCATTCGCCCGTGGCGGTGATCGAAGGTGGCGATGAAAAGGAACGCGGTGTGATCCAGATCAAGGATCTGATCCTCGGTGCCAAGATCGCTGAAAGCGCCACCTTGGAAGAGTGGAAAGAACGCCCGAGCCAGTTCGAAGTGCCCCGCACGGAGTTGGTCGCGAAGGTGCGCGACATCCTCGCCAGCCAAGCCAAAGATCAGGAGGGCTGACCATGCCCAACCGTTCCCAGATCGAAGCCCGCGCGGCGCTGTTGCGTCAGCGCTTTGAAGTTGCGGGCGGCGTTGTCGTCGACCCGCCGCTGTTGCAACCTGCTGATATCCTGCTGGATCTCTATGGCGAGGATATCCGTGCGCGCGCCTATGTGACCTCAGACGCGCTGCGGGGTGAGCAGATGCTCCGCCCGGATTTCACCCTGCCAATGGTGCAGATGCATATGAAGGGCGGTGCGGAACCTGCGCGCTATACCTATGCGGGGCAGGTGTTTCGTCGTCAGGAACACGACCCGGACCGGGCCAATGAATTTGTGCAGGTGGGCTATGAGGTCTTTGACCGCACCGACCCGGCGGACGCGGATGCCGAGGTCTTTGCGCTGTTTCAATTGCAATTGCGCGGATTGGAATTGCGTGTGGCAACCGGTGATATTGGTATCCTCCTGGCTGCGGTCGAGGGGCTCAACACCACGGAGGTGCGCAAAGCGGCGCTGCGTCGGCATATCTGGCGTCCACGCCGGTTCCGCGCGCTCTTGGATCGCTTTGCCGGGCGTACCCCAATGTCCGAGAGCCGCAAGAAACTGTTGTCGACCACAGGTCCGCTGACCGGCACCGCACCGGAGATCGGCAAACGCCGCGCTGCCGAGATTGATGCGCGGGTTGACACCCTGCGGGCGGATGCGGCGGCGCCGCCGATCTCTGAACATGAGATGGAAGCGCTGGAGGCCCTGCTCGCGGTGCGGGAAACGGTGCCTTATGCGCTGGAACAGATGCGCGACATTGCGGTCGATCTGCCGGCGATCCTGCCGGCCCTGGATCGGCTGGAGGCCCGCACATCCGCGATGAAGGCGCGTGGGATCGCGATTGATCAGCTTGATTTCGAGGCCTCGTATGGCCGCACCTCTATGGAGTACTACGACGGCTTTGTGTTTGGCTTTTACGCTGAACGCCGTCCGGACCTGCCCCCCATCGCAACGGGCGGGCGTTATGACGCGCTGACGCGATATCTGGGGCAGGGGGATGAAATTCCCGCAGTCGGCGGTGTGATCCGCCCAGACCTGATCCTGACGCTCGAAGGGGAGGCACAGTCATGAGCATCAAGCTGGGCGTGCCGTCCAAGGGGCGGCTGATGGAGAAGACCTTCGACTGGTTTGCAAAACGCGGCATCACCCTGTCGCGCACCGGATCTGATCGCGAATACGCAGGTGCGGTCGAGGGCGTCGAGGGGGTGGATCTGGTTCTACTGTCGGCGGGTGAAATCCCGCGTGAACTGGCGGCGGGTCGCATTCACCTAGGCGTGACCGGCACCGACTTGGTTCATGAAAAACTGCCGCGTTGGGAGCAACAGGTGGAGGAGCTGGAGCCGATGGGCTTTGGCGAGGCCGACCTGATCCTCGCGGTGCCGCAGTTTTGGATCGACGTGGACACGCTCGAAGATCTCGATGCTGTTGCCGCCGCGTTCCGACGTACCCATGGCCACAGATTGCGGATCGCGACCAAGTACCACCGTCTCATTCGTGAGTTCCTGGCGGATGCAGGTGTTGCGGATTACCAGCTGATCGACAGTCAGGGCGCAACCGAAGGCACGGTGAAAAACGAGACCGCCGAAATGGTCGCCGATATCACCTCGACCGGAGAGACCCTGCGCGCCAATCACCTGAAAATCCTGTCGGATGGCCTGGTGTTGCGCAGTCAGGCAACGCTGTGGCGCAGCCGGGTGGCGAAATGCACGTCTGAGGAAAAGGCAGCGCTCAAGGCTCTGTTGGCCAAGATCGACAGCTAACGGGGCGATGCGCGCATCCTGCGCGCCGGGCTGTTTGTGTTGCCAGAGGGGCCGCGGGGATCGCGGCCCTTTTCTCGTTGTTGGGGCAGGGTGCCTGCCTGGGGGCGGGGCCGTAAATTGGGGAACGGCTGGAAGCCTCGGGCCCACCCGCGTCAGATCACGCCGATTTCAGCCAGGGCTTGAGACAGTTCGGTGGGCAGGGCCTCTTCGCTTTCGCGCCCTTCGGGCAGGTCTGCCGGCGTGTCCTCGGGTTTCAGATAGCGCCAACCCTGAAAGGGGCGTTTGGGCGCGGTATGTGTCCGGTGGATGTCTGGTTCAAGAACGATCGCACACCGTCGGATTTCGTCCTCGCCATAGACTTCATCCATCCGCAGAATGCGTTGGCGGCATTGGACCAATCCTTTGATAACCCAATAGATTGACCCGCCGTTCAGGATTTCGGGCTCCCGTTTGGGCCACATGCGGGTCACATGGCGCGGCAGCCCATCTTGCCAGCGTTTGGCATAGATCGCTTGCCAGCCGATCAGGTCCTCGACGCTCTCGGAACCAACAGAGAGCTTCACGAGGTTCATATGCTTGGTCACTGAATGCTCCCACCTTCGTTCCGCGTTTGGGATGGCTATTGTAGCCTGTCAGATGCTGGCGACAAGGACCGCTGTACCGTCGGCCTCCGACAGGATTGGTGACTGTCATCGCGATCACAGGAACCCACTGATGCAGCATGAATATGAATGATGTTCATGTTTGTGTGCAATATAATGAGGTTGATTTGAGTTGGGCGTCTTCAGTACCAAGGGCGCGCAATATGACAGGACCGGTATGATCAACTTTTCTCTCTCGACCTCGGACAGTTTCAAAGCCATTGCCGCCGCCGCGCGCGACAGAATACTCATTCTGGACGGCGCGATGGGGACGATGATCCAGACCCTGAACATGACCGAAGAGGATTTTACCGGCGGCGGACATATCCATGGGCCCGGGTGCCGTCACCATCCCTCGGATCATCCGCAAAAGGGCAACAACGACCTGCTGGTGCTGACCCAGCCACAGGCGGTGGAGGACATCCAGCTGGAGTTCGCCCTTGCAGGCGCCGACATCCTGGAGACCAACACTTTTTCCTCCACCACCATCGCGCAGGCGGATTACGGGCTGGAGAGCGCTGTGCATGACCTTAATGTCGCCGGGGCGCAGGTGGCGCGGCGTGCGGCGGACCGGGCGGAGGCGATCGACGGGCGACCGCGCTATGTCGCCGGGGCGGTGGGGCCGACCAACCGCACCGCGTCGATCAGCCCGGATGTCAACGATCCCGGCTATCGCGCGGTGAGTTTCGACGACCTGCGCATGGCCTATGGCCAGCAGATCGACGGGCTGATCGCAGGCGGATCGGACCTCATCCTGATCGAGACCATCTTTGATACGCTCAACGCCAAGGCGGCGATCTTTGCCGCCTTCGAGAGCTTTGCAAAGGTGGGCAAACGGCTGCCGATCATGATTTCCGGCACCATCACGGATGCCTCGGGGCGCACGCTCTCCGGGCAGACGCCCACCGCGTTCTGGCATTCGGTGCAGCACGCGCGGCCCTTTACGGTGGGGCTGAACTGCGCGCTCGGCGCGGATGCCATGCGCCCGCATCTGGCAGAGCTTTCCGGTGTCGCGGAGTCTCGGATCTGTGCCTATCCGAATGCGGGCCTGCCCAATGCCTTTGGGCAATATGACGAAACCCCGGATGAGACCGCCGCGCTGGTCGAAGTCTTTGCGCGCGAGGGGTTGATCAACGTGGCGGGCGGCTGCTGCGGCACCACGCCGGACCACATACGTGCCATTGCCGACCATGTGGCGAAATATCCCCCGCGCACGGTGAAGGGAGGCACGCAATGACCGAACCCCTGCTGCGCCTGTCGGGTCTGGAACCCTTTGTTCTCACACGCGATATTCCCTTCGTGAATGTGGGAGAACGCACCAATGTCACCGGCTCGGCCAAGTTTCGCAAGCTGATCACCAACCGCGATTATGCCACGGCGCTTGATGTTGCGCGGGACCAGGTGGAGAACGGCGCCCAGATCATCGACGTCAATATGGACGAGGGCCTGATCGATTCAAAACAGGCGATGGTGGAGTTCCTCAACCTCGTTGCGGCAGAGCCGGACATCGCCCGGGTCCCGGTGATGATCGACAGCTCCAAATGGGAGGTGATCGAGGCCGGTCTGCAATGTGTGCAGGGCAAATCGGTGGTGAACTCCATCAGCCTCAAGGAGGGCGAGGAGGCGTTTCGCCACCACGCCGGCCTGTGTCTGGCCTATGGGGCGGCGGTTGTGGTCATGGCCTTTGACGAGAGCGGGCAGGCGGATACTTTCGCGCGCAAGACGGAGATCTGTGCCCGCGCCTATCGGATCCTGACCGAGGAGGTCGGCTTTCCGCCCGAAGACATCATCTTTGATCCCAATGTGTTCGCGGTGGCGACGGGGATCGAGGAGCATGACAACTACGGCGTGGATTTCATCGAGGCGACGCGCTGGATACGGGAGAACTTGCCGCATTGTCACGTTTCTGGCGGGGTGTCGAACCTGTCGTTCAGTTTCCGCGGCAATGAACCGGTACGCGAGGCGATGCATGCGGTGTTTCTGTATCACGCGATCAAGGCCGGCATGGACATGGGGATCGTCAACGCCGGACAGTTGGCGGTCTACGATCAGATCGACCCGGAGCTGCGCGACGCCTGCGAGGATGTGGTTCTGAACCGGGTTCCGGCGAACGGCGCCACCGCGACCGAAAACCTGCTGGATATTGCCGAACGGTATCGGGGCGCTGGACGCGAAGAGAAAAAACGCGATCTGGCGTGGCGCGAGTGGCCGGTGGAGCAACGGTTGGAACACGCGCTGGTCAACGGGATTACCGAGTTTGTCGAAGAGGACACCGAGGCGGCGCGACTGGCGGCGGCGAAGCCGCTCGATGTGATCGAGGGGCCGCTGATGGCGGGCATGAATGTGGTCGGCGACCTGTTCGGCGACGGCAAGATGTTCCTGCCGCAGGTGGTGAAATCTGCGCGGGTGATGAAACAGGCGGTCGCGGTGCTGCTGCCCTACATGGAGGCCGAGAAGGAGGGTCAGCGCGAA
The DNA here is from genome assembly GCF_022348205.1 of Epibacterium sp. MM17-32. NCBI lineage: Bacteria > Pseudomonadati > Pseudomonadota > Alphaproteobacteria > Rhodobacterales > Roseobacteraceae > Epibacterium > Epibacterium sp. MM17-32. Next base: position 292,013 of record NZ_JAKRFC010000008.1, read on the forward strand.
AGCGCCGGGCGCGTCCTGATGGCCACGGTAAAGGGCGATGTGCACGACATCGGCAAGAATATCGTCGGCGTCGTTCTGGCCTGCAACAATTACGAAATCATCGACCTGGGCGTGATGGTCCCGCCGCAGAAGATCCTCGAAGAGGCGCGCGCGCAGGACGTCGACATCATCGGCCTGTCCGGTCTGATCACCCCGTCGCTGGATGAGATGGTGCATCTGGCCAGCGAGCTGGAGCGCGAGGATTTCGACGTGCCCTTGCTGATTGGTGGCGCCACCACCTCGAAGGTGCATACCGCGGTGAAGATCGCGCCCGCATACAACAAGAGCCAGGCGATCTATGTCACCGACGCCAGCCGGGCGGTGGGCGTGGTGTCCGCGCTCCTGAGCAAGACGCAGAAACAGCCCTATATCGAGGGCATCCGCGCCGAGTATTCCGAAGTGGCCGAACGGCACGAACGCGCCGAGCGGGCCAAGCAGAGGTTGCCGCTGGCGGCGGCGCGCGCAAATGCGTTTCAGGTGGACTGGGGCAGCTACACCGCCACCGAACCCAGCTTTACCGGTGCCAAGGTGATCGACGGATGGGATCTGGCAGAGATTGCGCGGTTCATTGATTGGACGCCGTTCTTCCAGACCTGGGAGCTGAAAGGCGTCTATCCGCGCATTCTGGATCACGAGAAATACGGCGAGGCGGCGCGCAGCCTCTTTGCCGATGCGCAGGAAATGCTGGCCCGGATCATTGATGAAAAATGGTTTGCGCCGCGTGCCGTCATCGGGTTCTGGCCTGCAAATTCCATCGGAGATGACATTCGGCTGTTTGCGGACAAGGATCGTTCCGCTCCGCTTGCGACCTTGCACACGCTGCGCCAGCAGACCTCCAAGCGCAAGGACAGCCCCAATCTGGCGCTGAGCGATTTTGTAGCGCCAGAAGGGGTGCCGGATTGGATTGGCGGCTTCGTGGTCACGGCGGGCCCCGAGGAAATCGCCATCGCGGAGCGGTTCGAGAAAGCGGGAGACGACTATGGCGCGATCATGGTCAAGGCGCTGGCCGACCGGTTCGCCGAGGCCATGGCCGAGATGCTGCACCAGCAGGTGCGGCGCGATCACTGGGGCTATGCGCCGGAGGAGAGTTTCGGCCCGCAGGAGCTGATTGCCGAGCCCTATGATGGCATCCGTCCGGCGCCGGGCTATCCGGCCCAGCCTGACCACACCGAAAAGCGCAGGCTCTTTGAGCTGCTGGAGGCGGAGGCGAACACTGGCGTCACGCTGACCGAGAGCATGGCGATGTGGCCGGGCTCTTCGGTGTCCGGCCTCTATATCGGGCATCCCGACGCCTATTACTTTGGCGTTGCCAAGGTCGAGCGCGATCAGGTGGTGGACTACGCGGATCGAAAGGGCATGGAGGTCTCCGAGGTTGAGCGCTGGCTCGCACCTGTGCTGAACTACCGACCGAGTTCCACGGCCGGGATCGCTGCCGAATAGCAATGGCAGGCGGCGCATTGCGCGCCGCCGATGCCTCCGGACCGGCGGAGCTGCGATCCTAGAATTCGCCCGGCGCACATTGCAGGCAGACCAGCCCTGCTTCGCGCCATGTGTCGACGACCGAACGGCGGTCATCGATGACGATCCAGGGTTCATACCCGTCGGCGCGCATCCGGGCGAGCAGGTGACGTTTTACCTCCGGGTCACTGGCCGCATCTTGCGCCTCTGGCCGCAGATAGATCGCGTCGAAATTCAGGTTGTTCCGCGTCAGCCAGCCTTCGGTTTCGGTCGACCATCCCTCTGGCCGCCCGGAGCAGATCACAATGGTTTCTCCGGCCTGTTTCAGGCGCCGCAGGAGGTGTCCCACAGGTGCGATCACCTTGGCATCTGCCATCGCCGCGTGAAAGCGATCCCAGTCCTTCACGTCACCGTGCACCAGCGGGCCGAGGGTCGCTGCATCAAAGGTTGCAAGGGTCCCGTCCACATCAAAAACGACACAAGGGGTTGCGGGGTCAGCTGGCATGTTGGATCTCCTGATGGGCAGTGCCGGTCCATGTGAAATGGATGGGAATGGCGTTGGCGGGGCGGGGGGAGTGTGATCCCTGGCCCGATAGAATGCGCAGGGCCCGGATGACGCCGGAATGGCAGACAATGACCGGCAGTCGCTCCCCGGCCTCGGCGCAGCAGGTGGCGATCGCCGCTGCAACGCGGTCGATCATGTCCGGCCAGCGTTCCCCTTGTGGGGGATGAGAGTCCCGGGGCGGCTGTTCGGACAGCGGTCGTCCTTCAAAAACGCCCCAGTCGCGTTCCCGCAGATCGGCGTTCACCAAGAACGCCTGATCGGGGAAGCCCAGATGGCAGGTCTCCTGCGCGCGCGCCATCGGACTGGAAAACACCGCAATCGGCGTGTCCCAGGTCAGCAGACGCAAATCGCGGGCCTGCCTCCGGCCGGTGTCTGTCAGAGGGACATCCAGACGCCCGGCGATTATCCCGTCCCGGTTTGCGCTGGTCTCTCCATGGCGGATCAGGCAGAGCGATCTCTGCGGTAGCCGGTTGGTCATAGCGCGATGCTTTCATGCATAAAAATCTCTGCTCCAAGACCGTCCTCGATCAGATACTCTTCGGGGCGGGGGCAGAAGGCCGGGGCAAAGCGTTTCGCCTTGAGGCGCTGGAGCATCTTGATCTGATCCCCAAAGGGCGGATGTACATTCCACCGTTGAAAATGCCCGCCGGGCACCGAACAGATGCCACGCGCATGTGCGGTCATATGCCCGGTAAACACCACATGTGCATCCTGTCCCAGGCGCCCGCTTTCGCGCCAGGCCCGCGCATATCCCCAGGCCGCGCCCCCATCCGCATTCGGGGTGTCGCAGATCAGGAAGCGCCCGTAGTCGTGATCGCTTGCGTGCAACAGCGGGGCGATGGCCTGTGCACGCGGGCTGAGGCCATCACTGGCCAGCGCGGAACGCAGGGCAGTGCGGCATTCAGGGTCCAGCACCACCGCCTCCAGACCAAAGCGATCAACCAGATGCAGGGCCATTTCACCGGCGCGACCGGAGGGCGGCACCGGGAGCAGGATCTGTCCGGGCAGGCGGTCGATCAGCGCATCGAGCGCCGCAAAGCGCTCCGCCTGGGTGATCGGGTCCAGATGATAGGAGCAATCCAGTATCGCGGTTGCGGCGGGTGGCGGGCTGTCGAAGGCGAACCATTGGGATTCCTCGGACCAGTCGCCAGAGTAGAACAGGCCATCGCCAATATCGAAATGCATCCAGACGCCACCCAGTGCATGCCCGTTGCGGCCGGTGGTCAGGCGGATGCCATCGATCTCGGTCACGCCCCGTTCGGGCAGCGGGCGGACTTCGGCGGCGGGCGGCAGCGCCTTGGCCGTCTGCATCGTGGTGTAGATCGGCAGGTTGGCTTCGACCGCGTAGGCGGCACCGCCGATGTGATCGATATGGTCATGCGTGATGAAGACCGCATCCGCGCCCTCCAGCCAGGCCGGATCAAAATGTGCGTTGGCCTCCGGACCGTGCCCACAATCCAGCAGCCAGACCTTGCCCTCGACCGTCAATCGCATGCAGGCGGGGCCTTTGTCGCCGATCCCCGATAGGACTTTGACTTCGTTCATTTATGCCTCCGAAAACGCCCACGGGCTACGCAGTGACACCCCCAGTTGCGCCCCTTCGGCATATCGTTCGCGGCTTTCCGCGAGCAGCTGGGCGCCATCCGGTGTTTCCAGGTTGAGCCGGTAGCGACCGCCCAGATAGGTGCTGCGGGTCACGCGGGACCGCAGATCACCTGTTTCGGAGAGGGTGATATTCTCCGGGCGCAGGCAGATCAGATTCGGCCGGTCGGTATCGGTTTCGACAGCCACCCGCGCCCCGAGCAGATGCGCCTCGGTCCGGGGGCCCGAGTGCGCGATGTCGTCGATCGGCAGAACCGTGCCTTCGCCGACAAAACCCGCGACAAAGCGGCTGCGCGGGCGCTTGTAGAGCGCCTCGGGCGTGTCGAACTGGGCTATGCGGCCGTCGGACATCACGGCAATTCGATCCGCCATGGCCATGGCCTCGGACTGGTCATGGGTCACGTAGACCATTGTCGCGCCGGTGCGGCGGTGAAAGTCGCAGAACACGTCCTGCATCGACGCCCGCAGCGCCACATCGAGGTTCGCCAACGGCTCGTCGAGCAGCACCGCGTCCGGGGCGGAAACCAGGCAGCGGGCCAGCGCCACCCGCTGTCGTTGGCCGCCGGAGAGTTCCGCCGGCATGCGATCACCAAAGGAGGTCAACCCGGTGGCCGCAAGCGCTGCATCGGTCTCCCGGTTGCGATCCGCTCTGGACGTGCCGCGCACCTCCAGGGGGTAAGAGACGTTGCGCCGCACGGTCATATGGGGCCAGAGGGCGTAGGACTGGAACACAAAGCCGATATTGCGGGCTTCGGGCGGCAGGGAATGATGGGTCCGCGCATTGGACACCTCGGTTGTGCCAATCGAGATCGCACCTGCGTCGGGATGCTCAAACCCCGCCAGCAGCCGCAACAACGTGGACTTGCCGCAGCCCGAGGGCCCCAGCAGGGCGACGAACTCTCCATCCGTGATCGAGGCGGTGATCGAGGCGAGCGCCGGGATACCGTCAAAGCGTTTTTCAACTGAGGTCAGCGTTATGTCTGCCATGGGACGACTCCTTTGGGCAGGCGGCGGGAGGCGAGCTGGACAACGCCCATCAACACCATCACCACCAGGACAATTGTCATGGCGAGGGCCGAGGCCATGACGGTCTCGCCACTGTCATCGAGATTGAAGATCATCACCCCCAGCGTTTCGGTTCCCGAAGACCACAGAAGCGCGGAAACCGTCAGTTCATTGAAGGCGGTGAGAAAGACCAGGATTGCTCCTGCCGCCGCAGAGGGCGCGGACAGGGGCAGGATGATGGAGCGCAGGCGCTGCCAGAGGGTTGCGCCGACCGATTGCGCCGCTTCGTTCATCGCGGGGTCAAGCTGGCGGAAACTGGCCTGAATGGGGCGGAACATCACCGTCATGAACCGGGCCAGATAGGCAAGGAAAATGATCCAGATCGTGCCGTAGAGTGTGGCCTCGGTGAAGGGGAGCTTGATCAACAGAAGGATCATGGCGATCGCCAGCACGACACCGGGCAGGGCGTAGGGCAGGTCGACAAGACTGTCAAAGATGCGCCCCAGCCGCGAGGGGCGCCGTTCCATCATCCAGGCCAGCGGCAGGCAGAGTGCCATCAGGACAAGCGCCGCGCCGAGCGACAGCGCAAAGGAATTGACAAAGGCACGGGAGGTGACCGGCTGGCGGAACAGGACTTCTCCCCAGGAGGACAGCGTCAGGGTGTCCAGGCTCAAAGGCACGCCATAGGCAGGCACCAGCGAGGTCGCCAGCAGGCCAGACATCGGCAGCACCAGGATGGCGCAGACAAACAGCCACAGGGCCGCTTCGATCGGCAGCCGCGCGCGCCCCAGGGGAATGGCAAGTGGCCGGCTGGCGGACCCCACCAGGTGCACGGTCTGGCGCGAGCGAAAGAACCGGTGCAGCAGGATGCCGCAGATCGCGACAAGGCCGATCAGCATTGCCAGGGCGGCGACCTCGGCCAGCACAGATGTGCCGAGGCCGGCAAGTTTCTGATAGATCAGTGTGGGCAGGGTGGAATACCCGGCCGGAATGCCCAGCATCGCAGGAATGCCGAAATTGCCAAGCGCGGTCACGAATGTAATCGCGGTGCCTGCGGCAAGGCTGGGCAGGCACAAGGGCAGGATGATCTGCCGCCACAGGCGCAGCCCCCGCGCACCGCTGATGCGGGCGGCCTCGACGGCTTCCTGCGGAATGGAGCGCAGCCCGGCACGCAGGGTCAGGAACACGATCGACGTATGCTGGATGCCCAGCAGTGCGATGATTCCGGCAGGGGAGTAAAGCGGTTGCGGTGCGCCCAGAGGCGGCGCAATGCCCAGCGTCTTGAGCAGAACCGAGGACGGTCCCATGATCTGGGTCCAGGACAGGGCGGTGATCTGCGGCGGGATCATCATCGGGATCATCAGGCAGAACACCAGTGTCGCCTTTGCCCGCAGGTCCGTAAGCGCCACCAGAAAGGCAAACAGGCTGCCGATGACCACCGATACCAACGTGCCGAGGCCCGCGGTCACCAGCGAATGGAGCAGTGCCGTCTGGGTGTTGTCCCGTGCCCAGATCTCGGACACGAGTGCAAGGCTGGCACGCCCGTCCACCGTGATGCCTTCGGCAAACAGTCGCAGCACCGGGGCGAGGGTGACCGTGATGGCGATCAGCAGAGCGACGTAAAGCAGCCGATCCTCGGATCGGCTGCCTCCATGGGTCTTGTTCGGCTGCATTAGTTGACGCCAAAGATCTCTGCGAATTTCTCTTTGTTGGCTTCGGCGTTTTTCAGCGCTTCTGCCGGGTCGAAGTCCATCAGCTTGATGGTATCGCGCGCGGGGAAGCCTGCCGGTACGCCCATGTCGTTCCGGGCGGGGATATAGCCCATGTCCAGCACCAGGTCCTGGCCGGCTTCACTCAGAACGAAGTCCACAAAGGACTGCGCGGCCTCGACATTCTTGGCGGAGGACATGATGGCCACCGGCTCCGTCACATAGGAGACGCCTTCTTCGGGAAAGACGAATTCGACCGGCGAGCCTTCGGCCTTGTTGCGGATGGCGAGGAAGTCCACCACCACACCGTAGGGTTTTTCGCCCGCGGCCACTGCCTTGAAGGTGCCGCCGTTGCCACCCTGGGCGCGGGCGTCGTTTTCGGCCAGATCGCTGTAGTAGTCCCAGCCCAGCTTGTCGTCACCGGTCAGCGTTGCCAGGTGGATCAGCGCGGCACCCGAGTAGAGCGGCGAGGGCATGGCAACCTGTCCCTTGAGGGCCGCGTCGTTGAGATCCGACCAGGAGGCCGGCGCTTTTTCGGCACCGGTGTTGTAGACGATGCCCGTCGTGATCAGCTTGGTGGAGTGATAATATCCCTCGGCGCTGTGCAGGGCGGGGTCATAGGCGTCTGCTTCCGGCGATTTATAGGCGGTCAGCAGGCCTTCCTGCGCCATGCCTTCCAGCGTCACGGTATCGGCGATCAGAAGCACGTCGGGTTGCGGGTTGCCGGCTTCGATTTCTGCACGTAGCCGGGCGATCAGTTTGGTTGTCCCGTCCCGGATCCATTCCACTTCTGTGCCGGGATTGGCGGCCATGAAGGCATCAACGGTCTTTTGCGCATCCGCATTGGGCTGGGATGTGTAGAGCGTCAGGGTGTCGGCAAAGCTGGCGGAGGCAAAGCAGGCAAAGGCTGCGGCGGTAACGATGGATTTCATTGCAGTTCCCCAAGTTTTGGCTTTCGAACGAAATGTTGCGGTGGGTGCCTTATTTCGGAGCTATGCAAACCTAATGTGACAATATTCCTTATAATCGCAATTTTTCTTGGCAGCATAGCCTCGGGTGAGTAGATTCGATGGATGTCAATAAACTTTCGAAGGAAAGCCAATGAAGCGGGATGATCTGAACATCCGCCGGGATCGCATAATTGCCCTTCTCACCGAAAACCAAGAGCTGTCGGCACGTGATCTCGCCGCGCAGCTCGGGGTGTCCGTTCAGACGATTCGCGCTGATTTGAGGGATCTTGACGCCGCGGCGCTGGTTCAGCGTCGCAACGGGGCGGTGCGGTTGCGCCAACAATCGGAGAATATCGCCTATCTGCCGCGGGTCGGTGCCTCGCGGCTGGCAAAGCAGCAGATTGCGCTGGTGGTGAAGAACCTGGTCAAGGACGGCGCCCGGGTGGCGCTTGGCACCGGAACCACGGTCGAGCAATGCGCCCGTATGCTGGCGATCCGGCAGAACCTGTTTGTGGCGACCAACAGCATTCACGCGGTTCATGCGCTGCAAAATGCCCCGGGTGCGGTGGTCGAGCTGGCCGGGGGCACCGTGCGCCTGCGGGATCTCGACCTGATCGGGGCCGCGAGTGCCGGGTTTTTCAGCCGCTTCCGGATGGAGCAGGCGATCTTCAGTTGTGGGGGGCTCTCCGAGGGGGGCGAGGTGCTGGATTACAATGCGGCAGAAATCGTGGCGCGACAATCGATCACCGAATGCGCGCGGGAGCGGATCCTTGTGGTCGACAGCGCCAAGTTCGGACGCGATCTGCCGTGCAGAATGGGACACCTCTGGGAGTATGAGGTGGTGGTGACCAACGCCCCGCTCAGCGCCGACATTCGCGACAGATGCGCGGCCACTGGCTGCCGCATCATCGCGGCGGAGGCAGAGTAACCCGACCCCGCGGTGTCACAGGGGCGGGCTTGGTCAGAAGGCGCCTGCCGTTGTGGCGGCAGACGCGATGCCGGAGCCGAACAGCGGATCAGGGCAGCTGTCGAAGAAGTTCCGGCGAAGGGTCGCCCGTCACCGGCATGCCGGTGCGCTGCTGATAGGCACGCAGCGCATCTCGGGTGTTGGGGCCGATCACGCCATCCGTGCCTCCGGTGTCGAACCCGGCGGCTGTCAGCTTGCGTTGCAGGGCAATGCGGTCATCCTTGGTCAGCCCGTATTGATCCGGCGGGAAGCTGCCCCGGAGCGGCGGGCCTCCTGCAATGCGATCCGCAAGATGCCCCACGCCGATCGCATAGGCATCAGAGTTGTTGTAGCGTTTCAGGGCGCGGAAATTGGCGGTCACGGAGAACCTGGGGCCGCCCTCTTGTGGCTGGATGCGGGTGCCTGTGGGCGCGCCCGGACCGGCCTCGCCGCCCCAGGGCAGGCCCTTTTGCCACCCGTTGCGCGCGAGATAGGCAGCCGTTGAGGCCAGCGCGTCGCTGGGGTCCTCGGACCAGATGTCGCGGCGTCCGTCGCCGGTGAAATCGACAGCAAAGGCGAGGAAGGACGTCGGAATGAACTGTGTGTGCCCCATGGCGCCCGCCCAGCTGCCGGTCAGGTTGCGGGCCGTCACGTGCCCAGCTTGCAGAATTTTCAGGGCCGCGATCAACTGGCGTTCGAAAAACGCCCCCCGGCGCCCATCGTAGGCCAGGGTGGAGGTTGCGGAGATGACCGGAACATCGCCGCGGCGTTCCCCGAAAAAGCTCTCAAGCCCCCAGACGGCGGTGATGATGTGCGCTTCCACGCCATATTGCTGCTCGATGGCGCGCAGGGTGCCGCGATGACGGGCATAGGCGGCCCGCCCCTTGCTGACCCGTTCCTCCGACACGGCGATGGACAGGTAGTCTTCGAGGGTGCGTTTGAATTCGGTCTGGTTGCGGTCGCGTTTGACCACGCCCGGCAGGTAGCCGGTCCCCCTGAATGCGGTGCGCAGAAGGTCCTGGGAAAAGCCCTGGCGCGCCGCCCGCTCCTGAAAGGAAGCGACCCATCTGGCATAGTCTGCATTGCGGACCGGGCGCAGATCATCGGGCAGCGGTTTTGGTCCACCCGGTTGCGTTTCGACGGTTGCGCCGCAGCCTGCCAGTCCGAAAGCGGTTGCCAGTGCCCCGAATTGGCGCCGGTTCATCGACATGTGTCACCTATTTGTTTTCTGTCCCTGAAGACAGACAATCATACAGGCGGCAGGGGATGTCACGCGAATGTCGGCGCGGGCGCCCTGTGGTGCATAATTCGGCTCATGCGCCTGAGGGCACCGGCGCCCTCAGGGCTGTTATTGTTCGCGGAAGGCACGGGACATGCTGTCCCGCACAGGTTTGATCAGATACTCAAAGAACGTCCGTTCCTCGGTCTGGATCATGACCTCGGCGGGCATCCCCGGCACCGGTACAAAGGCGCTGGCCCGTTCATACTCTTCCGGGGGCAGGCCGATATGGGCGACATAGACCTCGCGGGAGGTGCCATCGGAGGTGTCGGTGATCGAGTCCGCAGAAACGTACCGCACCCGGCCCGTCAGCACCGGGGTTGTGCGTTGGTTCAGCGCCGAGAGCCGAATGGTGGTGGCTTGCCCGAGGGTAATACTGTCGATGTCGGTGCGGGGAATGAGCGCCTCGATCAGCAGGGGCGCATCAGCGGGCAGGATTTCCGCGATCGGCTTGCCGCTTTCGATCACGCCGCCTGCACTGTGGTAATACATCCGGACCACCGTGCCACTCACAGGTGCGATCACGGTGGAGCGCGACAGCACATCCTGTGCCTTGCGGGATTGCTCCCGGATCGAGTCCAGCTCGGCCTGGATCGCCTGCAGCTCGTCCAGCGCATCCTGGCGCCGATCCGAACGCAATTTGTCGATCTCCAGCTCGAATTTCAGGCGGGCGCGCTCGATTTCGGCGATTTCCGCCTCGAGACGCGCAATATGGCCGTTGGTTTCCAGCACGGCGCGGTGAACCGAATTGTACTCAGGGCGCCGGATCAGGCCACTGTCGAGGAGCTCCTGTTTGTCCGCAAGTTCCTCGTCAAGGCTGATGGCGCGTTCGCGATAGGCGTTCAGCTGCGCCGCATAGCCCTCGCTGCGGATCACCAGCGAGTCCATGCCGTTGTGCAGAATGGCAAGCTCACTTTCCTGAAGCCGGCGCGCGGAATCGAAGGTCAGGCGCTGGTCGGCAAGCAGATCGGTCACCTCCGCGTTTTCCGACGCAAGCCGCAAGAGATTGGGCGGAAAACTGACATTGCGGTCGGCGCGATACTCGGCGCGGACACGGGCTTCGGCGGCTTCCAGGCGCGCACGGCGCAATTCGAGCTCACGGAGATCCGCCTGCGCCGCCGTCTGGTTCAACTGGATGAGTTCATCGCCCTTCTGCACGCGATCCCCTTCCGACACCAGAATGTCGGCGATGATGCCCCCTTCCAGGTGCTGAACGATCTTGTTGCGGCCGGTGGCGACAAACGACCCCTGCGAGATCACGGCGGCGGCCAGCGGGGCGCGGAACGCCCAGGCACCAAACCCGCCGAATGCGGTCACGAACAGTGCGATGCCAAAGATGGCGTGCTTGCGGATCGAGCGCGGAACCTCGTGATGCCATTCCTGAATGTTGACGCTGTCAGTCATCACTGTTGTCCCCCGTTGGGAGCGGCGCCGTTGTCGAGACCGGGCGCCTGCCCTTGTTGAAAGCCCGCCAATTGCTTCAGGACGGTGTCGCGGGCACCGATCATGGCCACGTTGCCCCCGGACAGAAGCATGATCTTGTCGACGGTGCCCAGCAGTGTCGGTTTCTGCGTGATGACGACCACCGTGATCTTGTTGCGTTTGGCGTGTTCGATGGCGCGGGCCAGGGCCTTGTCGCCTGCCACATCGAGATTGGAGTTCGGCTCGTCGAGAACCAGGAGGCGCGGATCTCCAAAGAAGGCCCGGGCCAGCGCGATGCGCTGTTTCTGTCCCCCCGACAGAGGAGAGCCATCCGCAGCCACCATGGTTTCATAGCCCTGCGGCAGCGATGCGATCATGTCGTGCACATCGGCCAGAACCGCAGCCCGATGAATTTGTTCATCCGTTGCATCCTGGCGCATCCGGGCGATGTTGTCCTTGATCGACCCGGGAAACAGTTGAACATCCTGCGGCAGGTAGCCGATGTTTTCGCCCAGCTGGCGCGGGTCCCAATTGCGCAGATCCATCAGGTCCAGGCGCACGTTGCCGGAGGTCGGCAGGATCGACCCCACAAGCATCTTGCCGAGGGTCGTCTTGCCGGCGCCCGAATTGCCGATCACCGCCAGCGTGTCGCCGGGATCAAGCGAGAAGCTGATGGCGTTCAGCACCACCTGCTTGGTGCCGCCCGGCACATAGAGCAGCCGTTCCACATCGAGCCGACCTTCGGGCTGAGGCAGCCAGAGGCGCTCGAACTGGAAGCCGGACCGGGTCAGAAGCTGGGCAATGCGCCCATAGGCCGAGCGGGAGAGCAGAAAGGCGTTCCAGCCTTCGATGGCGCCCTCCACCGGGGCCAGGGCGCGGCCGGCGATGATGGAGGCGGCGATCACCATGCCGCCGGTGATTTCGCCCTGAATGGCCAGATAGGCCCCCCAGCCGAGCATCCCCACCTGGGTCAGCAGTCGCACTCCGCGCGAGAAGGTCGCGGAGATCACATTGCGGTCCTGCGCGCAGACCTGAGCCGTGAGTGAAGCGGCTGTGTCCCGACCCCATATGGTGACCGCTTCGGGGATCATCGCCAATGCATTGATGATCTGGCTGTTGCGGGTCATGGAGTCGAGATGCAGGTTGGCCCGTGACTGGGCCTGGTTGGCCTGCGCAAAGGGCTTTGCCGTGAGCCTCTGGTTGATCACTGCGATCACCAGAAGCACGACCGCGGTCGTGATCACGATAAATCCCAGGTGGGGATGCACGAGAAAGATGGCCAGCATGAAAAGCGGCGCAAAGGGGACGTCGAGGAAGGCCATCAGGGTTCCGGACGTCAGGAAACTGCGCACCTGCTGCAAATCACCGAGGGCCTGATATTCCCGGCCGGAACTGTGCAAGGAGGCATGCGCCGCCGCGCTCAGGATCGGGGCGCCCAATCTGGCGGCGACCTCGACCGCGGTGCGCATCAGCATGAAGCGGCGGACCGCATCAAAGACCGATTGCAGGACCACTGCGGCGGCGATCACCAGTGTCAGCATGATCAGCGTGTCGACGGAGCGGCTGGTCAGCACGCGGTCCGAAATCTGGAACAGGTAGATGGGGATTGCCAGGACCAGAATATTGGTCGCACAGGTCATCAACATCACAAAACCCATGTTGCGGCGGACGGCGACCATGCCCTCCCGCAGGCTCTTTTCAAAATTCTGCGGACCCAGCCGTCGGTGAAACCGGGCGCCGCCGTTACCGCCGCCGCCGCCACCGTTGCCTGAACCCCCAGCGGGGGGCTGCGGTCCGCCGGCTTTGGTTGCGGGGGGGCGCGCGTTGGCGCGCGCTTCGAGCGGCGGCGTGCCAAACCCTTTGACCATCGGATCCATGCGGGCTTCGTCCTCGGTCCGGCGGGCTTCTTCATCGCGCCGGGCTGTTTCCGGCGCAGATGTATCGGGGTCCGGGGCGGCGGATGTGGCCGCGGAGTCCTGTTCCGTGGCCGCGACCGTCGTTTCCGGCCCTGGTGCTGTTGTACCGGGTGCGGGTGCTGGGTCGGCCTGGGGCGCGCCTTGTGGTGGCGCGCTGAGGTTTGCGTCGGAAGGCACCGTGCCAGGCGCCGAGCCCGCTGCTGTGTCCGCCGTTTTGTCCGTGGGGGCGACGGTTTCGTGCTGGGATGTTTCCACCGGTGCGGGCGCACCTTCAGCGGGGGAGCTGGGGGCAGTCCCGGCGACAGGCTCGGGCGCATGCTGCGGAGCGGTGTCCGGGCCTGTGGCAGATTGATCTGGGTCTGGAGCGGGCATCGCGGGGCGCGCATCGACAGGTGCATCCGAAGCTTCGTCAGCGCGTGTGCCGGTTGACGTGTCGCAGTTTCGCGCTTGGTCGGACTGATCCGCAGGCGCTACATCGCCCAGATCGCGCAGGGGCGCTGGCACAGGGTCGCCCGCGGCGGCAGGTGGGGCCTCGGCCTGCGGCTGCATTGCGCCGGGGCCTTTTGCCGGTGGCGGGCAGGGGGCGGTTTTCGCGTTGTCCTCGGGGGCTTTGCGCTCCTGGGGATTTTCCAGCTTCCATGTGTCCCGAAGCTTCAGCGGGAGCGGGGTCGGCGCGACCGGCGAGCTGTTCAGCGCCAGGGCGGAGGTGTCGCTTGCGGGGACGGGCCTGCCACCGCTCTGGACAAGGGACGAGGTGGCTTTTGCCTGCCACTCCCGCATTTCGGGCATCGAGTCACAGGCCTTCGCTTCGGCCGCGCCGCTGTTTCTGAAAATCTTCACTTTTCCCCCCGTAAGTCCCTTGCTGTAATTAAGCGAGCATTGTCTGCATCACGTCGCTATGGATCGGTCCATCCTGCGCGATGGAGGTCTCTCCGACGCTTATGTCCTCGGCATTGCTCGGTTGTGTGTTGAGATCGTCAGACAGAAACGCGACGGCTTCGCTGGCCAGCCCGTCGATGCTGTCGGGTGCGAGAAACACGTCCGTGGGCGGCAGATCCTCTGCGATCAGGTTGGCTTGATAGAGGACGGCATCTGAATAGACCTCGCCCCCTGCAAAGACTTCGGACGCCATGCCCACATCAATCAGATGCGCATCATTCACCGCGGCATTGAGGCCGGTGTGAATGGTGGTTCCGAGCCCGTCCTCGGCGCCCCCCGTGATCAGATCGCCGTCCGACAGGATGTTCAGTTGCGAGAGCAGATGCACATCCAGAAGGTCGCCGCTGATATAGAGCACATTGAGCACGGGTTGCGATTGCAGGGCGCTGTTGCCGATCAGCGGCGAGATGTCTGACCCGCCCGCGCCAAAGCTGTCCAGCACCGACTGGAACGTGGCCGTCATCCCGCTGAACGTGTCCAGCGCGGTGTGGGTGATCGACGCCGAATTCATCAACGCATTGCCGCCCGTGCTGGTGTCCGAAGCAGCGGATGTCGTGCCGCCCGTGGAAAATAGTCCGTCTCCGGTCCCGCCCGGCAGCACATCCTGGGGGGCGCCACTGGCGAAGTAGTCCCAATCCAGAACGATATTGGTCTGCTGTACGATGTACTGGGAGATCATGTCGCCTCCCACCAGGATCAGATCGAACCCCATCGCCTGAGAGAACAGCGCGTTGGTGTTGAGCAGCATATTGCCGCCGAGATCGATCCAGCTTTCGGTGGCGGAGGTGGTCACCTGCACGGCGTCATCATCCACTGCCGAGTTGATCTGACGCGTCCAGCTGAAGTTGATGAGGTCACCGTCGATGGTGGAAACCGCAACCATGCCGGGGGCGGGGCCGCCTCCTGCGGGGCCGGTTGCGGGGGCCGCGGGCTGGGCGCCCGGCAGGCTGGGCGAGCCGCTGAACGCGGCGCTGTTCTGCAAGAGGTTCTCTGCACCGGGCGAGGCTGAAACATCCAGCAGCACGTTGACCTGACTGATCATGTCAAAGCTGGCAACGCTCCCGGCCACGGCAATGACAGGCGCGTCAACGCCCCCCGTGACGCTGGAGGCTGCATTGATGGCAACATTGCCGCCCGTCACCACGGTATGAGCGGCGGGGGAGGCCGTTGCCGTCTCAGAAGGCGAGACCGGGTCCGTTTCGGTGTCCGGCGGCGTTGTCGTGGCGATATCTTCCTGGGGGAGCCCCACAACGCCCGAGCCTTCGATTGCCGTACCGGGCTGGGGGGCGGAGGAAGAGGCTGTCGTGGTGCCCGCCGTGGCCGAGGCCGTCGTCGTCGCCGCGCTCTCTTCATCGTCATCTTCTTGGGGCACATCCGGAAGCAGCTCTGTCCAGATTGGCAGCTCCTCATGCTCGACCCCGTTGACGGTCACGATCTGTGTGTCGCTTCCGGTGGCAAGGTGGATCGAGGCGCCATCCGCTGTTTCGATCTGCGCCTCGGCGAGCGCAACAAGGGTTTCAACCTGGGCTTCTATTTCGAACACGTCCATCTCTGCAAAGGCCGAGCCATCCGTCAGATCCAGTATCTGGAGGGCTTCGGCGCTTGCTTTCAGCTCCTGCATCAGCTGTGTCTGGACGGTGTTCCAGGCGTCCTGAGTGGCAGGGTCGATGCTGATGGTGTCACGATCCGAAAGGTGGTTCTCCTGCCAGGTGAAGTGGATGCTGCCGCCGGGCGGCGGAACCTCGAGCACGAACGGGCCGGAAATCGGTGCGGGGCCGGCCGCGACGATTGCCTCTCCGGGCAGGTTCGGGGCGTCCGGGATCATGGGGGCCTTGATCTGCGGCAATCCGATCTCAGAGGAGACCGCCGTGGCCACCGCCGCCTTGTGCAGCTGAGCATGCGGATTGTGGACGAGGGGATCGTGGCCTTCGGGCGAAAAATTGATGTCCCGGTTTGTGCTGTGTGAAATCAGAGGATCAAGGTCATTGGACGTCTCGGCGGCCTTGAAGCTGTCATAGTCCAGCCGTCCGCGCGCTGTTTCCGTCACGAGCTGAAAGAGCCCGATGAAATATGCGATCGTCTCTGTGACCTTGTCGAGTAACATCGCAACAATACCATACACTGCCGGATAATTCGGCGACTAAGTCGGCACGCGCGGGGCACGCGCGTGCCGGTTTTTTCTGCGGTCCGGGACCGCGCCGGGGACGATTACGCGTCGTCTTCGCCGGTCATCGAGTAGGACGAGGTCAGGTTCTGACCCACAGTGGTCATGTCCACTGTGTTGCCCAGCACGTTGGCGCCCATCGCGATCGACTGGTTGAACGCCGTGGTGTCGAGGATCGCATCGGCCGACGCGGAGGACGTGCCGTTGACGAAGCCGTCATCACCGTTGTGGGAGCCCCACATGCCGCCGCTGCCGCCAGCACCGCCGTCACCGCCGGATGCATTGCCAGCCGCGCCACCGGTCGAGGACGAGTTGGTCGGACCAACCGAGGTGCCGCCGTTGTAGGCGCCGCCGCCGAAGCCGCCCATGCCGGAAACCCCTGCATGGCCGCCGTCACCACCGATCGCACCTGAAGAGGCGCCTCCGGAAATGCCGATGCCACCCGCCTGGGCCGCGGACCCCGCCGCTGCGATCGCCGCCGCTGCGTCACCGCCTTCAAGGAAGTCCAGAAGACCAAGGTCAAATCCGCCTTCCGCTGCGGCTGCGCCGGCATTGGCACCACTTTGTGCTGCTCCGATGCCCGCGCCGATGCTGGCTGCGATCGAACCCGCATCACCTGCGTCGCCGCTGGTTGCGGAGCCGTTGTTGTTGCCGCCAGAGCCGCCATTGGTGTTGCCACCGTCGGCCCAGCCACCAAAGGCCGCACCAAGGCCTTCACCACCAGCAGAGGCTGCTGCCCCGCCGGAAGACCCGCTGCCGCCGTCGGCATTGATGCCGTCGTCCGCATTGGCGTTGCCGCCGTTGGCGCTGCCGCTGTTGTTGAAGTTGCCGTTGTCATTGCTGACATCCGGGTCGTTCAGCGTGTCGTTGTCGCTGAGATGGTTGCCCATCACATTGACGGTTGCCACATCGTTGCCGGCACCGTTGAGCGAATTGTTCAGGATGCGCTCGACGTTGATGTCGTCGCCGATGTCATAGTGCAGCGCGCCTTGTGCCATCAGCACGTCACCGACGCTGGCACCGCCAGACACATCGACATCCGCAAAATCACCATCATCGGGCATGTAGCCTTCCAGCCCAACGCCAACATCCACGGTCACGTTCGTGTTGGTGTTGGTGTTATGGTTGCTGTTGGAGTTGTTGGTGTTGTTGTTGGTGTCGGTGTTGGTATTGGAATTGCTGTCCGAATTGGCGTTGGCATTGGCATTGGTGTTGGTATCGCTGTCGGTATTGGTGTTCCAGTTACCGTTCGCGTTTCCGTTGGCATTGCCATTGCCGTTGAGGCTCAGGTTGCCGTTCATGTTCCCGTTGCCGTTCAGGTTCAGGTTTTCACTGGACTGGGACTGATCTTGTCCCTGACCCTGACCCTGGTCTTGACCCTGGCCCTGACCCTGCGCTTGCAGCTCGGCCTGACCCTGGCCCTGAAGCTGGCCCTGACCCTGGAGTTGCGCGAAGAAGTGATGGGGATGTCTTCCACCTGACATGATTGAAATTCCTTCTATGTCGAAGGCCCGATCCTGCCGCGCGTCATCTGTAAAGCGGCCATTTCCCGGGCGGTTGGTTAAAGGCGAGGAACAAACCTCGGCCTCCCTGTCGGTCCGGCCTGAATAATGTGAGGGAACCGGCGCCGAGCACCCAGAAAGAGGGTGCAGGATCAGACTGACGCAGAGCAGGAAAGCGAACTAGCTAGCCGAAGGATCAGGGCCGGCATTGACCGCCAAGGCATTGAACTTTTGCAAAAACGCGATTCTTTCCGGGCGAAGATCTATATCTTTCGGAGCGGTGCCGGATTGATTCTCTGTAAACCCAGACGCAACTTTTGCGAGAAGTCAACTCGGGTCGGATCCGCTTTTAGATTAAACAATGTCAAATCGCCAAGATTTCAATTTTCGTAAATTTGACGCTAGATCATAAGCTTAGCTTTGTGATTGATGAGTTTAAACAGTCGGTTAACACATCTCAGCTTGCCCAAATGGTTTATGAAATGTTAATGGTGACGTGAGGGAAATCGCCTGAATAGCTTAATGAGTTGAGGCTCCGAGCATGTGCTGGGAGCCAGGGTCAGAAGTATGGCCCATGTGTCTGAGTGCGATTTGGAGGCTGCCATTATGAATACTGTATGTATTGCCATTGTCGGCAACGGGCTCACCGTGTCCGCGAAATGCGAAGAGCTTATTAAACTGGAATTTCCCGGAACTGAAATAATACGCGTACAGGCCGTAGACGAGCTGGAGGTGATACACCCCGGTCCGATCAAGCTGGCGCTGATCGAGCAGGAAGTGTTTACCGGCGTGGACAGCGGCGGGGTGGACAACCTGGAGCGATGCCCGGCGGAACGTGTGGCGCTGGCCTATCTCGATGAAGATCTGGCGCTGAGGTTTCTGGATCAGATCCAGGCCCGCGATGATGTCGGTCGCTTCGGCTTTCTCCCGATGAACCTGCAGTATGATTGCTGGGCGTCGATGCTGCGGCTGCTGTTCCTGGGCCAATGCTGTGTGCCGCAGGTGTTCCTGACGCGACAGGGAGAAGCAGTCCCGGCCGCCACGCTCTCGATGCCGAGCCGCAAGGCAAACCGGCTGACGCCAAGAGAGCGCGAAATCCTGGAGCTGGTCGCAAGTGGCAAACAGAACAAGCTGATCGCAGTTGATCTCGATCTCTCTGAACATACGGTCAAGCTGCACATGCATCATATCATCAAGAAACTTGGTGTGCGCAATCGGACGGAGGCGGCCGGCGTCTTTCTCAGCCGTGCTTCGGGCGGGGTATGACACCACAAGAGGGCGATCCCCATTTCTCGCAGTTGCTGATGCAGGTGGGGCGCCTCAACTACACGTGGACCAATACCGAGAGCGTGTTGATCCATCTGATCGCCGGGCTGATCGGAACCGATACGGAAACCGCGCTGGTGGTGTTCCTGACCCTGAATACGACACGCGCGCGGGTCGAACTGGTGGAGCGCCTGGTGAAACTGGAGCATGTTGATCCGGAGTTGCGACGGCGCGTGCTTTCGGCGACGCGCGACATGATGCGGCAATCCGCCCTGCGCAATCGCTACAACCACTGCATCTACTCGTTCGACAAGGATGCCGGCACAACCCGGACCATCCTGATGCGGATCGCGGATCGCAAGGACAAGCTGAAAATTGGCCAGACGGAAGATGTCGACGATACAGCCATTGCGGGAATCGAACACGCCATCGAAAGCCTGCACGCGGTCAATCGGGATATTTGGGCGATCGTGCTCGATTTCGGGTTTCCGACGTAGGATCCGGATTCACCCCGCCTGAAATATCGGTGCGTACTCTCGGTTTTTCAGAGCGTTATCTTGTGGCCAGTCTTATTTCTTTGCCCGACGAACTCACTGAATGGGGTGGGCTGTCTTGCGATGGAAACCTGTGCGATGATAATTGGCGTGCATATAGTCTCAATTTTAATAAACTTGGACTTTATACAATTTTAAGTTTAGTACTCTGTTAAGCAATATTTCCCAATCTGCGGGACATGGGTCTGGGCATGACGAATGCTCAGAACAGTGTTCCTACTGAGCAGGATGGTGAAATGACGAGTGATATTTTTAAATCTGTAATGGCCATCTTGGCGGTGGCCTCCGTTTCCGCGTGTGGGAGCGCGCGCAGTTTTGACAGCAACTCTGTCAATCGCGTCAGCACCCGTCTGAGCGTGCAAGATGATTTGCCCAACCTGACCCGCGCGACAGTGGCACCGCATCAGGAACAAATCATGAACGCCTTTCTGACCGGCTACAGCTACTGGGACAACACCCCCCGTGGCTCTGCCCAGATTGCGCGTCCGGTGATCCATCGGTCCGCGGGTGGTGTGGGGACCTATGACGACCCCGTCACACTTGCCGTCGGTCACGTCAAGAGAGGCGGGCGCAGCATCATGGATTACCCCGCTGGAACCCGCTTTTATATCGAGCGGCTGCGTAAATACGCCATCGTTGAGGATCTGTGCGGGGATGGTCCTCGGCCCCAGGAGGGCCCCTGCCACAGTGGCCACAAAGGGCACGACTGGATCGACATCTATGTGGGCGGCCGGGGCTATGACGAAGCTTCTGTTGACGCCTGCATGCGTCACATCACGGGGATTCAGCCCGTGATCTTGAATCCGCGCCCCGGCTATCCGGTGTTCCCTGGTGAAATTTCGGCAACCGGATGTCGGACGTTCTGATTGGGGCTGAACTGGGGATCAAAGCCGCCTGAACCTCCCGGGGATCATCCCAACGCGTTCAAGTGATGCGCGATCCCCTGGAGTATGATGCTGTTGGTATTGAGGTCTGAATACTGCTTCGTGGCTTGCCCTGTTTCCACAAAGATGCTGGAGGAGAACCCGTTCTCCGTCTTTGCGGTGGCACGTACAAAGTTGCGCAACCGGTCGGAATAGGCGTGCGGCTGATACGCCGACCACAGATAGGCGGCTTTGCTGCTGACGGCGAGGTGGGATCTGGCGAACTCGGGCGTTCTGTACTCGGGTTCGCGGCCGACCGTGTCCATTGCCCAGGTGCGCGTCGGCGCGTCCAGCTGCAGGCCCTGGTACAGAAACCACGGGCTGCGGTCGATGGGACCTTCTGATACACAGATCAACCGGCCGCTGTCCTGATACTCCTCGATCTGTGTCGAAAAAAGGACATCTGCGAGATAGGCGCTTTCCGGCGACATGCCGAGCTCCATGGCCTCGAGCAGCAATGGTTCCGCACCAAAGGGGCCAATTCTGGCGGCGGCTTCCAGTAGCGCCATCTGGCCGTCGGTGGCAGATCGACCAGAGAAGACCTCGTAAGGTGAACGCACCTCCAGCCCCCAGCGCCGAAACGCCAGGGCGGCGTAGTGGGCGCAATGGGACACGATCGTCGACTTGAGCGTGCCGTCGATGACCGAGTGGATCTCGCCATCGAAGATGACCTTGTCGAGGTCGTAATTCGCGACCAGTTCCTGTAGCTCATCGCCAAAGGTGCTGTGCCGACGCAGATTGTCCAAGGCTGCCAAGAGCCGACCGGCGTCGCACCCGTCGAAGTTCTTGTTGCCCCACTTCAGCCTATCGGTCCGGATCCAGCCTTGCGGCAGGCGCCGATCCTGTGAAACGCGTCCGACGATATTGGGCAGAATGCGGCGAATGGCCGTGTCATGCTGGTTGGCGTCGATCAAGCCGATCTGCTTTGCCGCGACGAGTGCATTTATCTGACTGCCCACGTCCCACATAGTGACGGTTTCATGCAGCCGGCCGCCGGGGGAGAAATTCACCGTTGCCGGGCACAGACCGGTTTCGGGATGGGTGAACCTTTCAATATAGCGCCAGGCGACCTGCGCATCCTCCAGCAGCTCTTCGCGGGTGGGTGCCGTGTCACGAGGGTGCCGGGTCAGCAATCCCGGCTGCGCAGCGGCGACCCGTCGGTGTCGGGTGGGGATCGGCCCCTTGGGCGCGAGCAGGCGTGCACGTTCCGGCAGGGATTGGAACGTCGTGACCGTGTCGGCCCTCAGGGCGGACAGGGCATCACTCAGCTCGCGTAGGGCGACGGCCGAGGCAAAGGGCGCCGGAGAAATCTGCACGCAGAGATCTCGGATGCCCGCAAAGGCCTGTGCCACGCCGGCTGCGCTGACAGGCGCAGAAAGGCGCCGCAAGGGCAGGGTGAGCGCGCCGTCGGCTGCCAGACCGGCTGCCGCGTTTGGTCCGGTGGGGAACCGGACAGCGATGCCGGTGGCCAGGGGCCGGGTGGTGCGGATGCCGGTGCTGTGGTCGGACGCCAGAAATTCGATCGGATGGGGCGGGGGCCATCCCTCCTGCGCTTCCTCATCTGTGGCACCGCGCTCCAGCGGTATCCAAAGTCCGGTTTCGACACTGTCTTTGGTGTCACCGCGATCCGGCCCCACCGTGAAGGGGATTTCAAGCGCGTCAAGTCGCGCCGTCAGAGCCGCAAAGCCCGCCTGGGCGGTGGTCTCTTCGGGCAGCGGTTCGAGGATATGAAGGCTGACCAGCCTGCGGAACTGGTAGTTGTCACGCAGTTGCAGGTCGGCAAGCGGCAGCAGTGAAAAGCGCCCCTCGAGTTCCTGATCCGCAAGCGTCTCTGCGAAGTTGGCCGCAGCGGGAATAACCTCTGCCATCGGCAGGCGCGAAAACGACGGCGCCGACAGATAGTGGATGGTCTGTGTGGCGGCCTCTTCAAAGGGCGGTGCAGGACGCGCGTCAATCCGGCTGCGGAAGCCGCCGAACAACCGCACGACGCCATTGTCCCAGGTTTGGGACCGCGTGGGGGCGCTGTGGTCCGGAATGACCAGCACATTGATCAGGCCGGCCGTCCGCACCGCTTCCGGAGAGGCGGGGCGGGGTGCCTCATGACAGGCGATGGTCTGGATCGGAACCGGAGCGGAGCGGGCCTGTTCTGCAGGGCGCAGCATCTGCGTCAGCGCGGCCAGCGCGTCATGGGCCGCGCGCGCCTGAAAATGCGGCGACAGACTTGCCAGGTCCGGCACGAACGGTGCGATTTCGATACCGCTGCCCCCCAGAACATAGCCGGACAGCAGACGCGACAGCGCATGGTTGCCATCCAGGGCGCGGCCGGTCTCGTCAAAGGGGTGCACCAGGCATGTGACGGGGATGTTGCGCTCCCAGAAGGCATCCAGAACCGCAATCAACTGCGGCACAGCGGTGCGGGAATCGATGCCCGAAATGACCGGATAGCTCTGGGGGGCGACAGCGCCGAGGAAATCGGAGGCGAGGCTCCGGATCGGCATCAGGCCAGCGCTGGCGGCCACGGTTTTCAAAAAGTGCCGGCGTCTCATGCGCCCCCCGTCGCGAGACTGTAGTCGCGTCCCAGTCGTTTCTGTGTTCCCCAGCTCGCAAGGCGCCCGGTCACCGCGCGCAGGATCGCCCGGATAACAGAGTAATACAGCAGCGGGCGATAGAACACACGATGGATCGGGAACAGCAGCAAGGACCAGAGGCTCTCATCCTCGTCTCGCGCCAGCGCAAATGCGGCGATCAGGATCTCGAGGGCCGGGAGGGTGAGATAGGCCCAAAGGTAATGCGTGGGCTGGGCGGCAAGCGTGGTGTCAAGCTCGCCCCAGCCGCCGGCAACCAAATTGTAGAGCAGGACCAGCACAAACAGATCAGCGATCGGTGCCAGAAGCGGGAAGAGGTAGCCGAAGATAAACATGTCGGGAATGGAGATCAGCCCGACCATGCGGCCTTCGAAAAAGGCACGTTTGTGCTTCCACGCGCTTTGGAACATGCCAAACGACCAGCGCAGCCGCTGCTTGAGCAATTGGCCGATGCGCTCGGGGACTTCGGTGTAGCCGCGGGCGCGGGGCTCGTAGACGACGCGGTATCCGGCCCGGTTGACCTGAATGGTCAGGTCGGTGTCTTCGGTCATGGTGGCATCACTGAACAGCCCGGCCTTGCGCAGCGCGGAGCGCCGCCAGGCGCCCAATGCACCGGGTACGACAAGGATGCCATTGATCAGATCGAAGGCCCGGCGGTCGACATTTTGCGACGTGGCGTATTCGAACGCTTGCAGCCGGGTCAGCAGATTGACCTTGTTGCCAGCCATGATCTTGCCCGCGACCGCGCCGACCTTCGGGTCGTTGAACTGTTTGACCAGATGACGGATCGCGCTGCGCTCGATCTGGGTGTCGGCATCGATGCAGACCACGATCTCGGCGTCGACGTTCAGCAGGGCCCGGTTCAATGCGCTCCACTTGCCCTGATTGGGCTGGGAAATCAGGCGCACGTCCTGTTTGTGGCTGAAGCGGAACACTTCTGTCAGCGTATTGTCCGAAGACCCATCATCCACCACGATGATCTCCAGATTGCGATAGTCGCTGGCGCGGACGCTTTCGATACAGGTGCGGATCACTTTTTCCTCGTTGTGGGCCGGGATGATAACGGCAACGCGCGGTTCCACCAGGCTGACGGGACGACGCCCGCGCCAGTTCAGGACCGAGAGGACAAGCACGGCCAGCGAACGGGTGATGCCAATGGCCAGCGCCACCCAGAAGGCGGTCACGACCGCATGGCGCATCCAGGCGACCATGGAAAACGACACCCGGTCAAGCGTCTGATATCCACCCTCGGCCACCGGCATGATGTCGGCGCGTGTGGTGTTTGCCAGGTTCGCCAGCGTGGTGAAGCTGTATCCCGTGTCGCGCAGGCCGGAAATGATGAGCGGCAGCGCCTCGACCGTTGCGGAACGATCTTTGCCACCGTCATGCAGAAGGATCATGTTGCCGCGATCATTCTGCACCTCGGAGATGACGAAATCCGCGATCTCGCGCGCGCTCCAGCCGTCCCAGTCGCGCGGGACTATATCCATGCCCACGACTTCCAGTCCCCGGTCCAGGGCCGGTTCCAGTGACGCGACGCGGGCGGCGCTGATCGGGCCGCCGCTGCGCTGGAACGGTTCACGATAGAGCATGGCCTTGCGTCCGACCGCACCGGCAATGATCTTGTCGAGCAGCGAGAACTCCAGATCGACACGGGTTCGCGAGATCTGGTCCATTCGCGGGTGTGAAAACGTGTGAGCCCCGATCTCGTGCCCCTCATCGACGATGCGGCGCAGCACATCCGGCGCTTCCATGACCGCAGATCCGGTGACAAAGAACGCTGCCGGTACGGATTCCGCCTCTAGGATATCAAGCACCTGTGGCGAAAACTCAGGATGCGGGCCGTCGTCAAAGGTCAATGCCACCTGTTTGCCTTCGGGTTTGCCATAGCGTTCAAGCGCGTAGGGGCGGGGCATCAGGTCGTAGCTCTGCGCTGTCACCCGCCCGGTTTCGTCATCGATACGCACTTGCCGAATGCCCGGAGAGAGCCGCTGCTTGAGTTTCAGAAACGCCCCTTCGCCGGAGTATTGGACAAAGTTTTTCAGCTGCACCAGCGCCAGCGCTGCGCTCAGTTCATCGGCGGAGCTGCCGCGGTTTCGCAACACCGTCCAGACGCCGGGGTCTTCTTGGCCGAGCGACCAGATGCCGGTGCTGGCGATCCCCAGGTCGGTCAGCGTGGCGAGCTGGTTCTGTATGGACGCTGCGTCCTGCATCCAGATTTTGTGCTGACGCCCGTTTGCATCCCGAAAGGAGCTGAGACTGCCAGAGACCTTCGCGCTGTAGCGCAGCTTTGCGCCTGTGGCCGCAATTTTGTCCATGGCCTCTGCGTAGGGCATCGTCCGCGGCATCGGCACCCCGGAGGTCCATTCAACGGCAAAGCTGCCAAGCGCGACCACCAGTTTGTCCTTGCCGAGTGTCTCTGCGGCTGCCTTTGCCGTTTCGGCGAACCAGGCATCCGGCGCCAGCGGTGCAGGTGCCGCACCGACCCAGGGTTCGTGAAAGAGCTTCAGGATGACGGTGTCGAACAGATCTGTGGCTTCCGGGGTCCGCCACAGGGCGTCGGTCCCGCTCAGGATCAGACAGGCCGTGAAACCGTCTGCGTCAAACCGGTTTGCCAGCGTTTCCAAGAAGGGCAGCAGCCGGGGCAGGTCCGCTTCGTTGAAGTCAAGGATGTTCAGGCAGGCCCCCTGCGCATAGAGCAGGGTCAGCGTCGTGGCGAGCTCGGTCGCCATGCGCGTGGCGGTGTCCGGCGTGCTCAACGCGGTGAAAAAGGCCTCTTTCTGCGGGCCGGGATCAATCATGACCGTTGGCATCAGGTCCGGTGTGGCGGCGGATTGCGCCCGGAAGTCCTCTACCATCACGCGGCTTTCGGCGCTTTCGAGGGTGAGAGCCGGGCCGGTGGCGTCTGCTTCGATACGCAGCCAGTCCGGCACCAGGACCCCGATCTGCTCGCAGCTGTCGGGCAGGGACAGGTGCGCCCAATCATAGGTGCTGGGCACATGGGCAAAGACTACCGGCGCCGCCGCATCCGCCATGGCGGCAAAATAGGGCTGCTCGGTCGGGGCACAACGCGTGTCACGTTTCGGTGCCGCTGCAAGAGATGCGAGCTGCACATCCGGTGGCAGCGTCCGGTCAAACGTCTCCAGTGGGTCCTGACGATCCTCTCGGGACCAATAGGCACTGACATCCTGGAACGCGGTTTGCCAGGACAGGGCGCCGTTCAGAAACAGTGCAAGCCAGGCCAGCGCGACGGCAAGAAGCAAGATCACCGCCTGCAGCAGGCGCCGCCGGCGTATCTGTTTCGGGTCGGCAAAGACCTTGCCGGTCTCGGAGCTGACCGTCAGCTTCTCGTAGTGGAATGCAAATCTGTTCACAGGGATTGCTCCCCGCAAACTGCCGGCATCACAGCCTCACGCGACAAGCGCACGCCTGCCGCAATTGTACCCTGCACAATTGCTCGCACGGTCCCCCACAAAACCGGTATCGGTCCCAAGCTGCCGCCCGCCGCCCTGCGGCGAAGGTCCCCACCCGTGAAGCGGCAGCGTGGGATCCATTGATCTATGCCCAGCAGACTTCCGCCGATCAGACCAAATGTCAAAATTGTCTTTATATTAGCGAGAAATTGCGAGAAATTTTAATGAACTTGTGGTGATAATCCGCGAGATCCAGCCCGATTGTTGCCCGATCATGGCCCAGTCTGGCCTTTGGAGCGCGCGGAAATACACTTTCGAATCGCGGCGCTACACTTTTCGGGTTTTGGGCGATGCGGGGCGCGGGGCCCCGACTGTCGGGCGCGGCTATCGTGAGGGACGCACTGCGCGGGGTCAGAGTGTGAGGAGCTTCTTGTACATATCGATCAGGAAGGCCTCGGCTTCCTCGTATCTCTCTTGCAGCTTCGCCGGGGCGATTTCCTCGATCTGCACGTCGAAATCCGCATAGTGCTGGGTGGTGGCCCAGATGGAAAACAGCAGGTGATGCGGATCGACCCTGGCCATGCGCTGATCCTGCATCCAGCCCTCCAGGACCTGGATCTTGGCGTTGAACAGTTCCTTGAGCGGGCCAAAAATCTCGCTGCGGGATTGCGGCAGGCCGCTGAGGATCTCATTGGCAAAGAACTTGCTCTCCTTGGGGAAGTTCTTTGAAATCTCCAGCTTGCGGCGGATGTAGTGACAGATTTCTTCCACCGGATCGCCGTGGGGGCTGAGCATGCTGAGCGGCGCCATCCACAGTTGCAGCGTGCGCGACAGGAGTTCCTTGCGGATCGCGTCCTTGCTCTCGAAATAATAGAGCAGGTTGGGCGTGGTCAGCCCTGCCGTTTTGGCGATCATGTTGATGGAGGCGCCCGATGACCCGTGAAGGGCAAAAACTTCCAGAGCCGCAGTCAGGATTTGCTCGGTTTTTTGACGCTGAATCTTGGTTCTGGGTTTTGCATCTGACATGCGCGCCATCTAACGGATCCGCCATTTGTAAGCTGAAATAAAGTTGCGCACCTATTGGCACATGTCAAAGCGCGTGACTAGCGCCCGTGGGCGAGCGGGGCTGGAAAAGGGGGCGATTGGAAATCCAACGGGGTGACATTTGCGTGAGCCAAAAAACAGGCGGGCAACATGTGCCCGCCTGCTGGCCAGTTGTCTCGGGGAGTTGTGAGGTCAGGATGCGGCCAGTGAAGCTTTTTTGGCGGCGGCTTCTTGTTGGAACACCGGGATGATCTTTTCGCCGTAATCGGCGATGATTTTCTCTTCATCTCCGCTGTCGAGGTAGATGTTGAACTGGGTGGTCCCGGCGGCCTCCAGATCGCGCAGCTTGGCGATATGTTCGTCCGGGGTGCCCAGCACGCAGAAGCTCTTCACGATGTCTTCGGTGATGAAGTCCAGATAGGGGTTATCGCTCTGGCCGTGCTTGGAATAGTCATAGCCTTTGCGGTTCTTGATGTAGTCGGTCAGGCTGGTCGGTACGTGATCGCCGTCGGTGCCGTATTTCTCCACGATGTCAGCGACATGGTTGCCGACCATGGCAGGGAACCACTTGGTCTTCTCGATGCCTTCCTCGATCGGGCCGGTGTGCGCAGGCGCGGCCGCCATCACGCGATAGCTCGACATATCGCGGCCTTCCGCTTCGCCGCCGGCCTTGGCCTGATCTGCCAGCCATTTGACGATCTTGGGTTCTGCGATCTGCAGCACCACGCCGTCGCCCACCTTGCCAGCCGAGGCCAGCGCCTTGGGGCCATAGGCACCAATCCAGACCGGCAGCTCATAACCGCTGGCCCAAGGGAACTTCACTGGTTCCGGGCATTCGCCATATTGAACCTCTTCGCCGCGGATCAGGGATTTCACCACATGGGTGAATTCTTCCATCCGCTTGATCGTCGAGGGTTTCTTGCCCATCACGCGCACGGCGCTGTCACCGCGCCCGAGGCCAATGTCGAAGCGGCCGCCGGACTGTTTGGCGAGCGAGCCGAACAGCGAGGCTGCAACCGACCATTCGCGCGAGTTGGGGTTGGTGACCAGCGGGCCAAAACGCATGTTTTCCGTGTGCTCCATGCACATCGCCATCGCCACGAAGCTCTCGCGCCACAGGATGTGGCTGTCGTAGAACCAGCAATAGGTGAAGCCTGCATTCTCGGCCTGACGCACAAGGGCGCGGGCGCGGTCAGGTTCAACGAAGCCTTTGAAACAAATTCCGAATTCCATGTCTTCCTCCGTGTTGGAATAGGTTTTTATGCTGTGTGGGTTTAGTGATCGGGGGCGCAGATGCGGATGCCCGCATGGGTGAAGGGCACCGCCTTTGAGATGTTCTGACGGATCAGGATCGGGGTGATCGCCTCGATGCAGCGGGCAGATTGTGCATCACCTGCATTGTAGGTCTGCACATCCAGCGCGCCGACCAGCTCCATCACCTGTTTGCGGGCGGGCAGGCTGTTGCCGCAGATCAGGATGTCGCAGTTGATATCCCAATCGAGGTTGTTGAGCGTGGTGGCGGAGACATTGTGCAACGCGCCCACCACCGGGATCTCATCGCCAAGCAAGGCCTGTGCGGCCTCGGTGGCAGAGCCTTCTGGCGGCATATCGACCTTTTTCGGGTCGCCCTCGGCCAGTGGCACCACGATATCGACAAGGATCTTGTCCGCGAGGTGCGGTTTGAGCGTCGTGAGTGTTGCGTTGTGGGCTGACCAAGGCACGGCGCAGATCACCATCTGATCGGCGGCTTGCGTCGCCTCGACATTGCCAAGGCCGGAGATTTCGGCAGAGCCTTCGGGCAGTTTCTGCATCAGCTCGGCGGCGATCCCGGCACTGCGCTCGGCGTCGCGAGAGCCAAGGGCGACCTCAATCCCAGCGCGGGCAAACCGCAGTGCCAGACCCTGTCCTTGCGGCCCGGTGCCGCCAATGATCGCGATCTTCATCTGAACATATCCTCCTGTTTTTTCCTGAGTATGTCGGCGCCGCGGCTGTCGGCGGGCTGCCAGTCGAGCCCGCGCAACAGCACAGCCGGGGTGCGCCCGTTCTTGCGCACCACGAGGCCGGTGGCGGCGGCGATTTCATCGGCAAATGCCGGTTCGGTGACCTCCAGCGGGCGGCCCCACGCGTCCAGATTGCCCTGTTCGCGGATGGTGGCGGGCACCTTGGAAAGGCCGATCGCCACATTGACCTGACCCAGCCGCCATGGCCTGCCGAAGGTGTCGGTCATCACCACGCCGATACGGGCATCAAAGTGCTCCGCCAGATCACGCTGCAGCCGCGCGCAGCTTGCGTCCGGGTCTTTGGGCAGCACCATGGCGGCGTCTTCTTCGCCGAAATTGGACTGATCCACCGCCGCATTGGCCGAAATGAACCCAAGCCGGTGTTCGCAGATCATCGTCCCCTCGTTCTGGTCGGGGCGTTTGAACGAGCGCACGACGCGGGTGCTTTCGCGCAGGACCACCTCGACCTTGCGGGGGTCTTTGTTCAGCTCTTCGCCATACCGAAGGGCCTCGGGTGAGGGCGTCACGCTGGCAAGCGGAATGATGCAGCCCTCGGCCTTGGAAAAGACCTTCTGCGCCACGCTGAGAATGTCGCCGTCCCGCAAGGGAAGATCGGCTTTGCTCAGGCAGTCGGCGAATATGGCCGAGAGATTGTCGCCGTTTTGAATGTCGGGCACGCCGGGCAGGGCGATGAGGGTGACGCTCAGGCTCATAGGGTGGCCTCCTGCGCAAGGAGTTGCGGGTTGCGGGCGAGCAGGTGGCCGAGGTCCTCAACGGTGTCGACATCGATCCGCAGGCTCTCGAGCGGCAGGATGACGGGCCAAAGCCCGGCCCGTTCTGCCGCGCGGCGGTGATGCACCACGGAGTTGGGGCCATACTGAAACCGAAACGGGCAGGGCAGCGGGGCCAAGAGCGCATTGGTGCCCAGATCCGCCGATGGGCAAAACACGGCGCGCCCTTGCGCGAGGTCGTGGCTCAGCAAGCGGGCAAGATCGCAAGCCTTGGGCGCGGCGAGATCACCGGGCAGGATGCAGATTGCATTGTAGCCTTGGCGCGCGCCCCATGCGGCGGCCACTTCCAGTGATTGAGACAGGCCGTCGAGGCCCTCGTCATCAATCAGGGCGACGCCTGCGCGCCTGGCGATGCGGGAAATCTCCGGACTGGAGGTGAGTACCGCGATGTCGGCGCTGCCGTGGGGCAGCAACATAAGCGCCTCGGACAGGTGATTGAGCGTTGCCCGAAACAGCGCCAGAGCGATGCCTGCGCGCCCGTTGGCATCCAGCGCCGCGCCGAGCCGGGTCTTGGCGCGAGAGGGGTCTTTCATCGGGATGACCACCAGCCGCTTTTGCGTGAGGGCCGTCATGCGGCGGCTCCTTTGCGGGCATGGTCGTGATGGAAGTCGACGATTTCACGCGCCATGCGTGTTTTATCTTTGAGATCGCGCATCAGGATCGCAGAGCAGATCGGCGTTGGACCGATGGTTTGGATCTCTGGCGCAAGGGCGGCATCGACGTGGTCGATGAACAGCGCGTCCACCACACCACGGTAGCGCTGGGCAACCCCTACCGCGTCTGCCCGTTCGCCAAGAGCCGCCATCATCCTGTCGGCGGGGCCTTTGACGACCTTGCCCGCGATAAAGGGGCTGACCGCCACCTTGGGCGCGCGGGCGGAGTTTACCGCTTCGCCAATGCCCGGAATGCTAAGGATCGGCGCGATACTGACCAGCGGGTTTGAGGGCGCAATGACGATCAGATCGGCGGAGGTGATCGCGGCCAGTGCCTCTGGGGTTGGTTTTGCCTGCGTGATGCCGTCAAAGGACAGCTCCCGCACATCGGGCGCGCAGCGTTCGCGAACGAAATATTCCTGAAAGCTGAGCCAGCCCGCATCGGTGCGCACACGGGTTTGCACTTGGTCATCCGTGGGCAGCAGGATCTCGGCACCGACGCCAAAGGCGCGGGCGACGTCGCGGGCGATGTCGCTGGGGCGATCCCCCTTCAGGCGGCGCTGTGTGCGATAAATATGCAGGCCAAAGTCCCGATCCCCAAGCGACATCCAAGTGTCTGCCCGGAGGGTTTTTAAGGTCTCGAGCGCCCGGTGGCCCTCATCAGCGACACCCCAGCCCTGTTGGCGGTCGATCACATCGGCAAGGCTATATGTCAGCGTATCGATATCGGGCGAGACCCACAGCCCGTGAAAGCTGTCGTCATCCGCCACATTGCCAATCACGCTGAGCGCCACATCCGGTAGCGCGGCCAACCCTTCGGCCATCTTTGCCCCGCCGACGCCCCCCGCAAGGAGTGTGACCTTTGTTTGGGATGTGTCGCTCATTCCGCGGCCTCCAGCGTGGTGCTGCGTTCTGGGAACATCTGGAGGAAATCCAGCGGGTTGCGCCCGCGACGATCCACCAATGGGGCCAGATCCTCTGGGTCGTGATCGTCATAGATGTCGCGCACCTCGTAGATGGTGTTGCGGCGCACCGGCACCCGGCCAGCGGCGCGGATCATCTGGACCAGTTCCTTTGCGGTGATTTCCTGCCCGTGATCGGAGCCCGCCGCGCGCGAGATGCTCTCATTCATCAAGGTGCCGCCAAGGTCGTTGACGCCACGCGCCAGCATCTGCTGGGCGCGGGCCGCGCCGAGCTTGGTCCAGCTGACCTGAATATTGTCGATCCAGCCGTGCAGCATGATGCGCGAGACCGCATGCATCAGATCGACCTCCAGCGCGGTGGGGCCGGGGCGGACCTTGTCGGGGTTTTCCGACCACAGAGGCGACTCGGTATGGACAAAGGACAGCGGCACCAGTTCGGTAAAGCCGCCGGTGTCTTTCTGGATGTCGCGCAGCAGGCGGATATGCGCGGCCCAATGTTCGGGCGCGTCAATATGGCCGTACATGATGGTTGCCGTGGTGGGGATGCCGACCTCATGCGCGGCGCGGATGATCTCCACCCATTTCTCGGCGCTGAGCTTGTTCTTGGTCAGTTGCAGGCGCACTTCGGTGTCGAGGATTTCGGCCGCAGTGCCCGGCATAGAGCCAAGGCCCGCGTCCTTCAGGTCCGCGAGGAAGTCGTGATAGGACATCTTGGTCTTGGACGCGCCATACCAGATCTCGAAGGGGGAGAAGGCGTGAATATGCATGTCCGGCAGCGCCGCCTTAATGGCGCGCACGATGTCGCGGTAATAGGTGCCTTCCATCTTGGGGTGCAGACCGCCCTGAATGCAGACCTCAGTGCCGCCGCGATCCCAGGCTTCTTGCGCGCGCTCTACCACCTGTTCGGGTGAGAGCCATTCGGCCCCCGCGTCCTCGCTGCGCTTGGCAAAGCCGCAGAACCGGCAGCCCATGTAGCAGATATTGGTGAAGTTGATATTGCGATTGACCACAAAGGAAACGTGATCGCCGTTGGTGCGTCGACGCAGCTCATTTGCGGTGCGATACACGGCTTCCGCATCTGCACCGCTGGTTTTAAAGAGGCTGACGCCTTCGGCTTCGCTAACCTCGCCGCCGCTCAGGGCCTTGTCGAGGATTTGCCGGATCGGGGCGGAGGCGCCATCGGTCAGGGCGTGTACTGCTGCTGTCGGGGATTCAATCGTTTGCCGGATGGTCATGCGGTCTCTCCCATATGCCGTTGTTCGCGGGCCAGCCCATTGGTGCCGGCCATGCCATGGGCGCGGCGCAGGACGGCGGGGTTGATGAAATCGGTCTCTTTGGTCAGGTAGCGGGGATAGACGGTCAGCCTTTCGCGCAGCTCAAATCCGGCCTCCGTGCAGGACCGATCCAGCGACCGGATTTCCGGCCATTCATGTTGTGGGTTGATAAAGTCGATGGTGACCGGCGAAATGCCGCCCCAATCGTTGATGCCGGCCTCAAGATAGGCGATGTGACGCGCGCTGAGATTGGGGGGCGCTTGCAGGCTGATGTCCGGTGACAGGATGATCCGCGCCGCTGCAATGGTGCGCAGCATGTCCTCCAGTGTGGGCTCCGGGTGCTGCGCCATCTCGATATCGGGTTTGCGCTGAAAATTCTGGATGATCACTTCTTGGATGTGGCCGTGGCGGGCATGGGCTGCGTTGATCGCGTGCAGCGCCTCGATGCGCTCGGCAAAGCTCTCGCCAATCCCGATCAACAGACCGGTGGTGAAGGGCACCTGTTTCTCGCCTGCGCGTTCCAGCGTGCGCAAGCGCTGGACCGGCACCTTGTCGGGGCAGGCAAAATGCGGATGGCCCCGGCGGGTCAGGCGACGGCTGACGGTTTCCAGCATCATCCCCATGGAGGCCGCGACCGGGCGCAAAACGTCGATTTCATCGTCGGTGAGCGTGCCCGCATTCACATGCGGCAGGAGCGTGGTCTCCTTCAGCACCAGCTCGCACATGTCGCGCAGGTAGTCGTTGAGGCGGCTGTACCCAAGCCGTTCCAGCCCCGCGCGGGCCTTGGCATAGCGCAGTTCCGGCTTTTCTCCGAGGCTGAACAACAGCTCTTTGCAGCCCTCCTGTTCGCCCTTTTGCGCGGTCGCCAGAACCTCCTCCGGCGTCATGATATTGGCCTCGGGCGAGTCCGGGTGTTTGACGAAGGTGCAATAGCCGCAGGTGTCGCGACACATGTTGGTCAGAGGCACGAATGCCTTGCGCGAATAGGTGATCGTCCGGCCCCATTGGGCATCACGGATTTGGGCCGCGCGGCTCATCAAGGCGCGCAGATCTCCCGCCTCCGCCCAGGCCGTGCCTGTGCTGAGCGATTGGGTATTCATGGTGTCCTCCCTGCCTCAAGGATTGTGGGTCAGGGTGGCAGCTGTCAAATATTTTTTTAGCTGTAGATCAAAAAATGAAACATACGGATGTGAGTGAAGTGGTTAAGCAGTTGATAAATTATGACATAAAAATCATCTTCTGAAATTTATTGACTACTAAGTAAAACAATCAAATACTCCCTCTTGCTCGTGACGGTCCTTTGGGAGGAGGGCTGTCACGCTAAGGGAGGACATCAAAGTGCGAATAGGAACGCCGCGAGAGTTGGCGACTGGCGAGTCGCGTGTAGCGATGACGCCAGCCTCGGCCAAGGATCTTCAGAAGCTGGGGTTTGAGTGCTGTATCGAGGCTGGCGCGGGTGAGGCTGCGGGG